>JAIRZY010000269.1 GCA_031266995.1 Tannerella sp. | reverse complement strand
ATCCCGGCGCAGGACTATGACTTTCTCTACCGCGCCGGCGTCGCCGCCATCTTCGGCCCCGGCACCTCGGTCAGCAAGGCCGCCGTCCAGATACTCACCATCCTGCTGGGCGAATAGGGACGCGCGCAGTGACTCTCTGCGGGAAAAAGCACGCAGATGACACGGATTAGACTGATTTTCGCAGATAAATATATCTGTGTTTATCCATTCAATCCGTGTCATCTGCGTGCTTTTCTTCCCGACGGCGTCGGCAAACTTTTTGCACTGTGTATATTTCTTCCCGACGGCGTCGGCAAACTTTCACACTGTGTATATTTCTTCCCGACGGTGTCGGCGGACTTTATACACTGTGTATATTTCTTCCCGACGGTGTCGGCGAACTTTATACACTGTGTATATTTCTTCCTCGCGCCGCGAGCGGACTTTCTGACGTGGTCAGATTTCTTCCTCACGGCGTGAGCGGACTTTCTGCTATGGTCAGATTTCTTCCTCACGGCGTGAGCGGACTTTTGCCATGGTCAGATTTCTTCCTCACGGCGTGAGCGGACTTTCTGACGTGGTCAGATTTCTTCCTCACGGCGTGAGCGGACTTTCTGCTATGGTCAGATTTTTTCCTCACGGCGTGAGCGGACTTTCTGCTATGCGCAGATTTCTTCCTCACAGCTTGAGAGCGACTTGGGAAAGGGGCGAGAGTCCCGTCATTGCGAGCGGAGCGAAGCAATCCAGTGATTAAATTCTGGATTGCTTCGCTCCGCTCGCAATGACGACGTAAGGGGCTTTTCGGACAGCCCCTTTTTATATTTAAAGATTCAAAGATTCCGGAATCAGGTCATTCATTCGGATTCCTGAATGTCCTCTTTCATGTTGTGAAAAACATTCTGCACATCCTCGTCGTCCTCGATTTTCTCGATCAGCTTTTCGATCGTCTCGCGCTGTTCGGGCGTCACGGTTTTCAGGTCGCCGGGGACGCGGACAAACTCGCTCGATGTGATTTCGTAGCCGTTATCTTCCAGATATTTCTGGATGGCGGCGTTCCGGGCAAAATCGCCGTAGATGATGATTTCGTTTTCATCCTCCTCGAGTTCCTCGACGCCGTAGTCTATCAGTTCAAGCTCCATGTCGTCCGGCGAGACGCCCTCCGGCTTCGTGATGTGGAAAATACATTTGTGGTCGAAGAGAAATTCCAGCGAGCCGCTCGTCCCCAGCGAGCCGCCGTGTTTGTTGAAATAGCTGCGGACGTTGGCCACCGTGCGCGTCGTGTTGTCCGTCGCCGTTTCGACGAAGACGGCGATGCCGTAGGGGCCATATCCCTCGTAGTTCACTTCCTTGTAGTCGGTAAAATCCTTCGACGCCGCTTTTTTGACCGCGCGCTCCACGTTCTCTTTCGGCATGTTTTCCTTTTTCGCCGTCTGCATCAGCACGCGCAGGCGGGGATTGGTCTCGGGGTCGGCGCCGCCCGCCTTCACGGCAATGGTGATTTCCTTGCCGAGCTTGGTAAACACGCGCGCCATGTTGCCCCAACGTTTCATTTTTCTTGCTTTGCGATATTCAAACGCTCTTCCCATTTCAATTCAAGATTTAATATTCAAAATTCAATAATTCAGTTATTCCGCTATTATCTCAGCCGTGCGTTCAGTTTCCGTTCGAGGCCGGCCTGTATCTTCTGCATGATGGCGTCGATCTGTTTTTCGGCCAGCGTTCCGCCCTCGTCGCGGAGGTAGAAGCTGACGGCATACGACTTCTTCCCCGGCTCCAGATTACGGCCCTCGTAGACGTCGAACAGCGCGACGCGCCGCAGCAGCCTGCGCTCGCTCTCGAAGGCCACCCTCTCGACGTCGCCGAACGACGCCTCGCGGTCGAGCAGCAGCGCAAGGTCGCGCCTGACTTCGGGGAAACGGGCTATCTCGGTCGCGGCCACCCGGCGTTTCTGCGCCTCGTGCAGCAGCGCCTTCCAGTTCAGTTCGGCATAATACACTTCCACGTCGACATCCATCCTCTTCAGCAGCTTCGGATGCACGATGCCGAAAACGCCCAGCGTCGCGCCCGACCGCGCCTGCCATTCGAGGCCGTCTGCAAACAGGTCGGACGTCGACCTGCGGCTCGACACGCCGCCGTCCGCGCCCAGTCGCGACATGACGTGCTGCACGTGCGCCTTCAGCTCGTATACCGACGAATCCTCGTCCGGATGCGCCCAACTGTTCTCAACCCTGCTGCCACACATCCACAGGCCGAGCCGGTATTCCTCGCCATAGCGGTCGAGCAGTCCGTCTCCCTCTTCTCCCTCCGCGGGATTCCGCAGCGAATAGCACGCGCCAAATTCAAAGAAGCGGATCTGCCTGTTTCGGTGCTTCAGGTTGTGCCCGATGCACTGGAGGCCTCCGAAAAGCAGCGTCTGGCGCATGCAGTTCAGGTCTGCGCTCAGCGGGTTTTCGATCATGACGGCGCGTTCGGCCGGGAAAGACGTCAGCCCGTCGCAGTGAGTGAGGGGCGTCAGCGAGTTGTTGATAATCTCGTGAAATCCCGCGCCGCACAGTTGTTCGGAGATCAGGTTTTCGAGTCTGTAGCTGCTGTCCGCGTCCGTCCGGTAGCTCAGCGTAGACTGCAGATGCTCCCTGAACCCGATGCGGTTGTATCCGTATATGCGCAGGATGTCCTCGATCACGTCCACGTCGCGCCGCACGTCGACGCGGTAGACGGGCACGAGGAGCGACAGCCCGTCCGCCGATTCCGAGACAATCTCCATCTCGAGCGACGCCAGGATGCTCTTCACCGTCCCGGGCGGTATCGTGACGCCCGTCAGCGCGTTGATTTTCCGGTACGACACGTCCACCCGGCAGGGTTTCACCTCTTCCGGATAGACGTCCTGTATCCGTCCGGCAACGGTTCCGCCCGCAATCTCGCAGACGAGCAGGGCAGCGCGTTTGAGCGCATGGACGGTCTGGTTCGGATCCAGCCCGCGTTCGAAGCGGAACGACGCGTCGGTGTTCAGCCCGAAGCGCCGCGCCGTCCTGCGTATCCACGAGGGATGGAAGCAGGCCGATTCGAGGAACACGTCGGTCGTCTCCTCCGTCACGCCCGAATCCAGCCCGCCGAAGACGCCGCCGATACACATCGCCTCCCCGGCGTTGCATATCATCAGATCCTGCGCACCGAGCGTGCGCTCCACACCGTCCAGCGTGACGAACTTCGTGCCTTCGGGCATGGTGCGCACCACCACCCTGCCGCCTTTGATCTTCGACACGTCGAAGGCATGCAGCGGCTGGCCGAGTTCGTGGAGGACGAAGTTGGTAATGTCTACCACGTTGTTGATCGGGCGCAGTCCGATGACGCGCAGCCTGTTTTTCAGCCATTCGGGACTCTCTGCCACCTTCACGCCGCGGACGGTCACGCCCGAATAGCGCAGGCAGGCTTCCGTGTCGACAACCTCTACGGTGACGGCCTCCGCCGCCTCGTCCGTCGCGAAAGCGTCTACCGGCGGACGCCGCAGTGCGACGGGACAGCCGTCCTCCTGCAGGCAGGCGGCAAGGTCGCGCGCCACGCCGTAGTGCGACGTCGCGTCCACGCGGTTCGGCGTGATGTCCACCTCCAGCGCCCAGTCGCTTTCGATGTGATAGTAATCCTTCGCGAGCGTTCCCGCCTCCGTGTCGGGCGGCAGGACGATAATGCCCGTATGGTCTGTCCCGATGCCGATTTCGTCTTCGGCGCATATCATGCCCAGCGACTCCTCGCCGCGTATCCGGCTTCGCCTGATGACGCATTTCTCCTCGCCCTGCCAGAGCGTCGTGCCGACCGGTGCGACGACGACTTTCTGTCCTGCGGCCACGTTCGGGGCGCCGCAGACGATCTGCAGCGGCTCGCCCGCGCCCGTGCTCACCGTCGTGACGTGCAGGTGGTCGGAACGTGGATGCTCGACGCACGTGAGTACTTCGCCCACCACCAGGCCCGCAAGCCCGCCCCTGACGGGTTGTATCTCCTCGACCCTGCCCGTCTCCAGACCGATGGACGTCAGCAACGCCGCGACTTCCGCCGGCGACAGATCGAACGGAAGATACGATTTCAACCAGTTGTATGATATGTTCATATATTCTTATTTTGCAATTAATGCCAAACGACCTGCAAAAATATAAAAAAAAGCGGGATGACGCTTCGCCGGAAAGAAAAAAAACGTCGGGAGGAGAATCGGTTCATTCTTTTTTTTGAAGCGCTGTGATACTTTGCGCGGGATAATATGTTGAGATGAAAATGTCCGGAATCCATTCCGGTTCTGTCCGGAGTCCGCTCCGAACCCGGAAGGTACTGCTTCGTCAGGTTTGCGCCCTGACGGAAGCCCGGGGGAAGCAAAAATTATCCCGAAATGTCCACCGGCCCTCCCCGCAACCTGCGGCAGGGTTGCCCCGCATAGAGGAAGTCTTCCGGAGCCTTTGGCATGAAATCCGCAGCCGCGGAAAGTCTGCCGTAGCCTCCGGCGAGAAATCCGCAGCCGGAGAAAGTCCGCTGGAGCCTCCGGCGGGTTTTCTCCAGCCGGAGAAAGTGTGCCGGAGCCTCCGGCGAGTTTTCTCCAGCCGGAGAAAGTGTGCCGGAGCCTCCGGCGGGTTTTCTCCAGCCGGAGAAAGTGTGCCGGAGCCTCCGGCGGGTTTTCTCCAGCCGGAGAAAGTATGCCGGAGCCTCCGGCGGGTTTTCTCCAGCCGGAGAAAGTCTGTTGCAACTTCCTGCAAGGTTGTCACCCATAGCGGTCGGTCTTCCGCAACTTGCGGAGACTTTGTTGCAACGGAATCCGGAATGCCCGGCACAGTCTCCGGACTGCGCCGGGCGGGGAAGGCGGTGACCGGTGTGGCGGGGCGGTGTAGAGACGCGATGCATCGCGTCTCTACGGGAATCCGGAACGGGGCGGGGCGGGGCGGTGGTGTCTCAAAAGGGGGCGAGTCCCGTCATTGCGAAGGCGCAGCCCGAAGCAATCCAGTGATTAATTCCGGATTGCTTCCTGCTTCGTTCCTCGCAGTCGCAATGACGGCGTGCGTGGCTGTTGTTGTAGAGACGCGAAGCATCGCGTCTCTACGGGCGCACCTGTGATGCAGCCGGAGAGGGGGAAAAATATGGCGAAGGGCTGTTTTGAATCTTGAATCTTGAATCTTTGAATCTCTCGCAGGGAGACGCGATGCGTCGCGTCTCTACGGGCGCACCTGTGATGCAGCCGGAGAGGGGGAAAAATATGGCGGAGGGCTGTTTTGAATTTTTGAATCTTGAATCTTGAATCTTTGAATCTCCAATTTGCAGCATAAAAAAAGAATCAGGAACGGAGGCAAACCCTCCGGCTCCTGATTCTTCAGTTTTCATGCGTCGCACGCCAGGCCCGTTCGGGCGAGGCGCGCCGTCCCCGTCTCCTATTCGTTGGCGACCATCAGTCCGTTGCTGTCCAGCTCTTCCTGCGGGATGGCCCACTGCCAGCGTATGTCGCCGGCGTCGACCTGCATCACGGCGCAGAACGAGAGGTCGAAGTTGCTCCCCTTGCGGTCGAGCGGCAGGTTCAGGCGCTTGAGGTCGAACCAGCGGAAGCCTTCGCCCCACAGCTCGATGCGGCGCTGCGTCATGATCTCCTCGACAAGGGCTGCACCCGTGTTCGACGCCTTGTATTCCGGATCGCGCGTGAGGGCGAACTCCGTCAGCACCGTCTGCGCCTCGGCGTCGCGTCCCTGGCGGGCGAGCGCTTCGGCCTCGGTCAGGTACAGTTCGGCCACGCGCATGTAGGCGTAGTCGCTCACGTGGTCGGACGCCGAGCGGGCGCGGAACTTGCGCACCTGGCCGGGATAGGGCACGTAGGCGCTGAAGTCGCTGCCGACAAAGTCGTCGCGCGAGCCTTCCGGATCCCACCACTTGCGGCGCAGGTCGGTCGGCGACATCATTTCGTACGCGTCGAGCGAGATGGCCTTCACGCCCTGGCGGATGGCCGTCGTGTTGTCGTTCCATGACATGTAGGCCATGAAATGATAGAAGTAGACGGTCTGGTCGGACTTCGTGCGCGCCGCCCAGAGGGCTTCCTTCGTAGCGGTGGTGACGTCGGCAAAGCCGTTATACAGCTCGTCGCCTTCCATCAGCTTGTAGCCTGCCTTTTTCGCCACGTCGAGGGCGCTGTGCGCTGCCGCGGCGGCCGCGGCATAGTCCTGCTGCGTCAGTGCGACGCGCGCCTTCAGGCCGTAGGCGACCGACTGCGTGATGTGCGTCTGGACGTCCGTCGGCGAGTGGCCTTCGAGCAGGGGGATGGCCTCGTCGAGGTCGCGGTTGATCTGCGCGTAGACTTCGGCCACGGTGTTGCGCGCCTGCGGGTCGAGCAGCGTGTTGAGGCGCACGGGTACGCCCGGCTGGTCGTTGGCGGCGCCTGCCTGATAGCGCTTGCCGTACATCTGCACGAGCAGGAAGTGCGAATAGGCGCGGATGGTCAGCGCCTCGCCCTTGAGGCCGTGGTGCGCCGCCGGGTCGAGGTCTTCATACTGATCTACGTTTTCGAGTATGAAGTTGGCATGCATCACCCAGCGATAGTAGTAGCGCCAGGGAAGAGTGGTGACGGTATTGGTGGCCGAGCGGTGCGCACTCCACTGATGAGTGGTTTTGTGCCACGTGTTGGTTTGCCACGTGAGGTCGTCGCCCAGCGTTTCGCGCGAGATGATGTATCCCGGCTCGCCGCCCAGTCCCTGGCTGCTGCCGTCCTGCGACACCATCTTGCGGTAGATGCCGTTCAGGATAAGCTCCAGATTGTCCAGGGAAGAAAATGCCGTGACGTCGGAAATATTCGCCGTCGGTACCGTATCCAGATAGTCGTCCTTGCAGCCGGAGAGCATCACCGACAGAGCTATGAGCAGACTTGCGGATATATATTTAAACTGTTTCATACGCTTATAATTTAAGATAGATGTTAGAAAGAAAGATTCAATGTGCAGGTAACGGTGCGTGCAGGCACGTAGGAGTTATACAGCGTGCCGGCAAACGATTCCTGCGGATTCAGCCCCTGGCGGGCGGTGAACAGCATCAGATTTTCCACCCCGACGCCCAGCCGTGCCGCCTTGACGCCAATCGGGGTCAGCAGCTTTTTCGGTGCGGCGTATGAGAGGTGCACGTTCTTTATGTTCAGATAGTCGGAGCTGATCAGCCATCGCGACGACACCCCGTCGAAGTCGGCGCTCCGCGTCTGGTCAAGGCGCGGCACGTCCGTCACGTCGCCCGGATTCTTCCACGCCTTCAGCACGTCCGTATGCATGGCGTAGGCGTAGCGATTGTTCATCAGCGTCTGGTAGTGCGTGTCCAGGATTTTCCCGCCGACGGCATACGAGCAATGCACGGAGAGGTCGAAATCGCGGTAGCTCACGCCGGCCGTAAATCCGCCCTGCAGCTTCGGTATCGTGCTGCCGCTGTAGTCATATTTCGCCTTGTTGAGCGAGGTGGTGACCATCTGGCCGTTCTTTTCGAAGACGTCGTCGCCCTTCGCCTGGTCGGGGTCGTAGAGGTAGAGCGCATTGCCCGTGTCGGAATCGACGCCGACGAACTGACGCAGCCAGTAGTCGTAGCGCGACTTGCCTACCGCGTAGCGCTTGTCTAATTTCACGATGCCGTCCTCCGGCAATTCCTTGATCACGTTTTTCACCGACGTCGCATTGGCGCCTACCGTCACGCGCCAGTCGCGGTTCTTAAATGCCGTGTAGTTCAGGTCAACCTCGACGCCGTAGTTGTCGATGCGGCCGATGTTGCGCAGATAGCTGATAATGCCCGCCGAGCTTTGAACGGGCAGTTCGAAGATCAGGTCGCGGTTGTAGTGATCGAAAAACTCGACGGTGCCCGACAGGCGGTCGAACAGCGCAAACTCCACAGCCGCGTCGAGCGAGATGGCCGACTCCCATTTCAGATCCTGATTGCCGTAGCGGCTGAAATAGATCCCCGGTTCGTCGCGGTTGTTATATCCGATGCCGAAGACGGTCATGTAGCCGTAATACGTATTCTCGTCGTCGATCTGCGTATTGTCGTTTCCCGTCTCGCCGTAGGAGGCGCGCAGCTTGAGGCTGTTCACCCACGAAGCGTCCTGCAGGAACCCTTCCTGATCAGCGCGCCACGAGCCGCCTACCGACCAGAAGTCGCCCCACTGGTGAGACTTGTGGAAGCGCGAGCTGCCGTCGTGGCGATACGACGCCGAGAGGTAGTACTTGTCGCTGTAGTCGTAGTTCGCGCGTAGCAGGTAGCCCTCTTTACGGTAGTCGGTCGTACTCGAACCGAGCGAATTGATGGTCACAAAATTCCCGAACTCATACAGCCCCGAAGCAATCTCGCCCTGCCGGCTGCCGTTCAGGTAGTCGTAGCTGTACGAATAGTTCTCGTGGCCGGCGAGGACATCAATCGAATGGTCGCCGAATGTTTTGGCATACGATATCATTTCGTTAAACTGATGGATCGTGTATCCGTAGCGGTTGATCGACATGCGCCCCATCGGTGCGCCGTCGCCCACGAGCTTGTTTTCGTAGGTGAAATTGCGCAGGTTGCGCGTCTCGATGTTACCCGAGAACGAGACCTTCAGCCCGTCGATGATGTTGAAATCGAAGTACGCCCGCCCGGTCATCTGGTCACGCTTGCGCGCCCACTGGTTGAGCGTCGCCTCGGCCAGGCCGTGACGGCCCGGGTCGGCCAGACGGTTCGAGCTTAGCTCCCACTTCTTTTCGCCCCCTTCGAGGATGTAGTCGCCCGTCGTCAGGTCGTGCTCGTGAACGGGATAGATCGGCGACATGACGCGCGTCATGCGGATCAGGTTGTTGTAGCTGTTCGAGCTGTCGGTGTCGTCGGACGGGTTGCGCGTGATGTCCGTGCGCGTTGCCGAGAGGCTGACGCCCGCCTTGAACCACTTGACGGGATAAATGTTGTAGTTCACGCGCCCGGCAAACCGCGCGAGGCCCGTCTGGACGACGAAGCCCTTCTCGTTGCGATAGTTCACCGAGGCATACGAGTCGCTCTTGTCCGTCTTCGACGAGAAGGAGATGTTGTAGTCCTGCGTATGTCCCGTGCGGTAAGCCTGGCTTTCCCAGTCGTCGTCGGCCCATAGCAGGTCGGTCGCCGCGGGGTTCAGCAGCCCGTTCGTGCCGACGATCTGATCGTTGGGAATGTTGCGAAACGGATTATACTTCAACTGGTTGAAAATGTTCAGCGACGCGTTGGTTGCCGACGTGGCGTCGTCCTGCTTGCCGTTGAAGCGGTAGACGTTGCGGAGCATCTCCCACTGAGCGGGATAGTACTGATAGACGTCGAGGCGGTCGTAGTCGGCGACGCCGCGGCGCGAAAATCCCTGGCTTACGGACACGTCGACCTGGTGGTTGCCCGCCGTCAGCCGGGCCGCCTTGGTGGAGACCATGATCACGCCGTTGCCCGCGCTCGAGCCGTAGAGCGCCGTCGAGGCCGCATCCTTGAGGACGGTGATCGACTCGATGTCGTGCGGATTAATGTCCGTAAAGCTGCCGTCGAAGATCGCGCCGTCGAGCACGATCAGCGGGGCCGAGTTGGAGTTGATGGACGAGAAGCCGCGTATGCGGAACGACGGCTCGGCGCCGGGCGCGCCCATGCCGGAGGTGACCTGCAGGCCGGGCACATTGCCCTCGAGCACGTTCATCACGTTCGAGAGCGCGCGCATTTCGAGCTGCCGCGCCCCCACGGCCGTAGCCGATCCGGTAAAGGAGCTTTTCTTCGCCGTTCCGTAGGCCACGACGATCACTTCGTCGAGGTTCTGCAGGTCGGGCCGCATGACGATGCGCAGGCCCTGCCCCGCGGTCACCTCCAGGGTGATCATGCCGACGAACGAGATCTCGAGCGTCGCCCCCGCAGGCACGGCGAGGCTGAAATTACCGTTAATGTCGGTCGTAGTACCCGTCGAGGTGCCGCGTACCATGATGGCGGCGCCGATCAGCGGCTCGCCGTCTTCTTCGCTTACGATGCTGCCGGTCGCCTGCACCGTTTGCTGCGCAAAGAGGTGCTGGAGTCCGATCGCAAAACAGAGCAGAAATGCAAGAGTTAGTTTTTGCTTCATAGAGGTTACGTTTTTAGATTAATAATTAGTGCGTATATATCGTGCGTGACGATTCATGGACGAGCGCCCGCGCCGGCGGCCTGTCGTCGCGGCCGGGCGCGTCGGCGCGGCGCAGCCCGAAGGGGCGGCGCGGAGCGGAAATGTTTTCTGCGTATATATAATTAATGTGGGCGACGGTTGCGCGTGTACCGCGCGAGTCGCGAGCGTCAGCCGGCGGCAGGTCAGCCGGCGCGGCGGGTGGTAGACTTATGCCCCCCCCCGTTAACATTTGCATACCGTTATTAACAGTCGGCGCAGTGAATGTTTTTTCCCCCGTGGCGTGGTGCGTGGTGCGGTGCGATATGTGGATACGTCTTAAACTCATAATTTTCTCCAGTGCGGGGGCAAAGTTAGAAATAGTTTTTGAGATTTGCAACCGAAAGGGGCGATATGTGGGCGAAAAAGTGCAGCGGGGCAGGGGAGGGGATATTTGAATTATGAATAGTGAATCATGAATTATGGCGTTGTGCGCAGTTCTGCAGCCGGGGTTGAATCTTGAATTTTGAATTTTGAATCTTGAATTTACCCCTCCCCACAAGGGCAATGTCATGAAGTGAAGCCTCAGCAACCTGAAAGGTTAGATTTGCATAACCGCAGGTCAACGACCTGCGGTGACAGGATGCGCGCCAAATCTGCTGCCTGAAAGGCAGGACACGACGCCGGGTCACCCTGTCCTGCCTTCCAGGCAGCGAGCGAGGGGGCGGGTTCCCTTCCGCAGGTCGTTGACCTGCGGTTATGCAGATCCTGCCTTTCAGGCCGTTGCAGCTTCACTTAATGACATTGCTCACAGGGGAGGGGCGCAGGTCGGACGCGGAAAGGCAGTATTCAATCCTGAATTTACCTCTCCCCCGACCCCTCTCCACAAGAGAGGGGAGGACGTCGGAGGCGGGAGGCTGTTTTGTTTTCAATCTTGAATCTTAAATCTTAAATTTTGAATCCGTAAGGTTACGGGATGACGACGGTGACGATTTCGCTCCACGGCCCGAGTTCGCCCCGCCGGTTTTGCCACCGTCCGGCGAAGCTGACCGTCCGGCTGCGATCCGCGGGGTCGAAGGTGAAATCGACCGGCGACTTCGAGGCCAGCTTCGAGAAGGCCAGCTCGTTCTGGTTCGTCACCGGCTTGTCGCTCACGAGGTAGTAGACGACGGCCCCCGTCAGGTAGTAGGGGATGATGGAGCTGCCCGTGTCGCGGTTCGTAAACGCCACTTCGATCACGAGGTTGCCTTTGGGCGAGACGTTCAGGTCGATATACGTCTTGTCGACCGGATGGGGCGAATGTCCGCCGGAGGGCCGCGGCGGGAAGCCCATGTCTTCGAGGTTCGCGTCGGTGACGAGCGGGCTGCCTTTCACCGAGGCGTAGAACGTGCGGTAGAGGGGGAAAAAGTCCTTCTCGGCCGCCTTGAGGTCGTCGAGCGCCAGGCGGGTGCTCGTCTCGGGATTGATCCACACGGCGTAGGCGAGGTTGTAGCGACTGATCTGCGTGAAGTAGGTCGTGTCAAACCACTTTCCGTTCGGCGTCGTCGATTCGTAGCCGATCGCTACGCGGTGATCCTTGTCGTCCATGAAGGTCGTCGTTTGTGCAATAAGTTCGTGGCGCGCCTTTCGCGCTGCCGGGAACCATCTTTTTTGATCTGCCATGATAAGTTCGTATTAAAGTTTATATTGATGTTCATACGGTCCGCGTTTCCTTACGCGGCGCCGTCATGTTTTGCAAATATCTGTATGTCAGCGGTCATATCTCATAACGTTTCGCCGTATGTTATGACATCCGGCGAAATGTTATGACATCCGGCCGTATGTTATCACATTTGGCGAAATGTTATCACATCCGGCCGTATGTTATGACATCCGGCGAAATGATATCACATACGGCCGTATGTTATGACATCTGGCCGTATGTTATGACATCCGGCGGTATGTTATCACATCCGGCCGCATGTCATGACTTCCGGCCAAGGAAAATGTATTTCAAAGAACGCGCGTGTACGGCGGCAAAGATATATGTTTTTCATAAATATGATACATGTTTTTCGGAAATTTCATATATTTAACTTATGGACGCGGCGGTGCGGCGGCGGCGGTGCGATTTGTAAAAACAGTCGGCGGGAGCGCGGGAATGATTTGGAGTTCCACGGTTTTTTGCATACTTTTGCAGGCGTAGAATTTTATGCGGGATGAAAACGAAACGTTACAGGCTGCTGCTGTTGCTTTTGTCCGTCTTTTTGGC
>JAIRZY010000051.1 GCA_031266995.1 Tannerella sp. | reverse complement strand
AAATCACCTTTGAATCAGTTGATTCGGGTGATTTTTTTCTTTTTTGACTTTTTTATCGTCTGATCAAATTTATCCCTGACAGGTTGCTCCCCAGCATTGCCCGCTTCCGTTTCGATTTGACAGAGCAAAGATATATCACTGTTTTTAAACGGCAATAAATCAGTGAAATTTTCAGCCTGAATTTTGACCTGTCCACCGGATTCTCTGCTTTCATAGAATACAAAGATAATCCTTTTCTTTTTTCAATCTATGCCTAAACACAGGCTTTTGCAGGTGTGCCCAAAAGCAGGGGTTACAATATAAAGTATGAGCCTTTTGCCTTCACGGAAATATTTCAGAAGGTTTCGAGGCTCCATTCAGATTCATCTGTAAAGTTAGTGTGCCTTTATGATGAAGCGGATATTGGAACGATGTAAATGGAATGGTGGTGCAAAGTTTTACAAAAATTGAATGAGACCAAAAATAATGTACTTATTATCAGCCCGGGGAACCATTGCTCTATCGACTGTCAATTAAGAATTTAAAAATAAAAAATCGGAGAATCACGCACGTGATTCTCCGATTCTTCCGTGGGCAGAGATGGATTCGAACCACCGAAGGCGTAAGCCAGCTGAGTTACAGTCAGCCCCATTTGGCCACTCTGGTATCTGCCCTTTTTCGGAATTGCGATGCAAAGATACGACTATTCTTTTATTCTGCAAGCATAGTCGATCATTTTTATTGCCGTAATAGCCGCTTCGTCTCCTTTATTGCCATAAATGCCGCCACATCGTTCCTCTGCCTGTTTCATGTTGTTAGTTGTTAATATTCCGAATATGAACGGAATATCATAGCGAAGATTCAGTTCGGCGATGCCTTGTGTGACAGCCGAGCAGACGTAATCGAAATGAGGCGTATCACCTCTGACGATGCAGCCTAGTGCAATCACGGCGTCGATCCGGAGGTGTTCCGCCATCTGCCGCGCACCGAAGTTCAGTTCGAAACTGCCTGGCACACGCTCGACGAAAATATTTTCGGGCTTCACTCCATGCTTTTCCAGCGTGTCACATGCGCCTTCCAGCATTTTTTCCGTCACGGCCTCGTTCCATTCCGACACTACGATGCCCACACGCATGGCCGATGCATCCGGCACACTGTTAAAATCGTAGCTCGACAGATTTTGATATGCAGTTGCCATATTTATTGCAGCTTAGCCCGTATCTCCGCACGCGTAATGTACTTGTCGATGTCCATTGCTTCGGTCGAACGGCTGTATTTTTCCTTTATCGCCGTATACACCTTAATGGCGTCCCTGTAACGATTCAGGCTCTCGTAGGCGATACCGGCCTTTTTCAGGTATACCGGGCTAAGCAGGTCGTTATCGGCTTTCGCTGCCGCCTTTTCGAAGTAGCCGATAGCATCCTTCGTATTGCCCGCACTCACGTAGCAGTCGCCGATGAGACCTGTCATTGTCGACGCAATCTGCGAATCGCCATCTCTGTACGATTTCAACCATTTGATAGCCGCTTCCGGATTGCCAAGTTTGTAGTAGCAAATGCCGGTATACGCCTTGGCCAGATTACCCGCCTTCGTTCCGCCATACTGGTCGGCAATGGCCTCAAATCCATCAAAATCAATGCCGTTCCCATTCAGTGCGAGAGCGAAGGAATCTCTTTCAAAAAACTGTTCACCTCTAAAAATGGCAACTTTGGCTCTCTCGTTGCGCGGCTGTGCATAACCGTAATGGTACGCGATGATTAGGCCCGCGAGGGCGACCACTCCGATAATGCCATAGGTGAGGGATTTCTTGTTTTTCTCAATAAACTGTTCCGAACGTGAAAGTATTTCGCCTACTTCCAACTCTTTCTCTTTTTCTTGCTTTTTCTTTGCCATGATTATGTTTACTGTTTTCGTTTCATAAATCCTGTAATTCGATTTCAGAGCGCAAAATTAGTTTTTTTGTGGAAATAATCGAATATTCAATCCATATTTTTTACTTTTGCATGATTATTCTGACAGTCCGTATATTTCTATTTTTCGAATAAGAGAATGATACTTAGCAAAATATCTATACTGAACTATAAAAACATCATGCAGGCCGATGTGACGTGCTCCTCGAAAGTGAACTGTTTTTTCGGGAACAACGGGATGGGAAAAACGAATCTGCTGGACGCGATCTATTTCCTGTCGTTCTGCAAGAGTCATGTTCATACGCCTGACCTGTTGATTATTCATCGCGACGAAGACGTGTGCGTACTGCAGGGTGAATACGGTTTCGACGACAGCCGGGAAGTCATCTTCTGCTCCGTGCGGCACGGGCAACGCAAGCAGTTCAAACGCAACCTGAAAAGTTACGACAAACTGTCCGAACATATCGGGCTGCTGCCTCTTGTGATGGTTTCGCCATCCGATTCCGACCTGATCAGGGGAGGCAGTGAGGAGCGTCGCCGCTTCATGGATCTGATTATCTCGCAGCACGACCCGTCGTATCTCCATGCCCTGATTCAGTATGGCAAGGCCCTGATGCAGCGGAATCAGCTCCTACGCAATCAAAGTTGTGACAATGCGCTGTTCGAGGCGCTGGAGATGCAGATGGAGGTACACGGCGTGTCGATATACGAGAAACGAGCCCGGATGATTCGGGAATTTGTCCCACTGTTCGACGCGTATCATCGCGTCATCTGCAACTCGTCCGAAGCTGTTGGACTGCAATATGTCTCGCAGCTCGCTTCCTGCCGCCTGACGGACAAACTCGCTGCCGACCGTGAACGGGAACGGATCGTCGGACACACGCTGGCAGGCATCCACAAGGACGACATGGAAATGACTCTGGACGACCGCCTGATACGCCAAACAGGCTCGCAGGGACAGAACAAAACCTACCTGATTGCTCTCAAGCTGGCCCAGTTCGCTTTTCTGGCTGCGCGGGGGAAGACGAAGCCCATTCTCCTGCTGGATGACATTTTCGACAAGCTCGATGCAGGACGCGTAGAGCAAATCATCCAACTGGTGAGCGGCGAACAGTTTGGACAGATCTTCATTACGGATACGAACCGCAAGTATCTGGACAGAATACTGTCGACCATCGGGCAGGACTATACATTATATAAGGTAGAGAACGGCGAAGTGACGCCACTGGAAAAAATGGAATGAAACGTTCGAATGTAAAGCATATCAGTGAACTGCTTCAGGGTTTCTATGACGAAAATCCCGAGTTGCGACAAAAACTGATGGAGGCACGCGTCTTGCGTGCGTGGGGAGAAGTGCTGGGGCCGGCGACCGTGCGCGCCACACGGAACCTGTACGTAAAAAACGGAGTGCTTTATGCGTCCGTGAATTCGTCTGTCCTGCGCAACGAACTGTGGCTAAACCGTGAGCGTCTGAAGAAAATCCTCAATGAATATGCGGGGATGGATGTCGTCCGCGATGTGATCATACGATAGCGGTTTCTAGCCGATCGTCTCCTGTTCGGTAATGATCTGCGTCATTTTGCAGTCGTACGCGTCGACAGGTATGACGTCGAAAAGCTGAAAGTGGAAACATATCCCTATTACGGGCTTCCGAAACGTTGACAGGAAACGGTCGTAGAAGCCTTTCCCCCGTCCGAGGCGGTTCATCCGGCGGTCGAAGGCGACTCCGGGAATAATGGCGAGGTCGAGGTCGTCGCCGGTTTCGTCCCGGTCCGTCGCCGGTTCCATGATGCCGAAAGCGCCGGTTTTCAGGCTTTTTTCGCCCTGATACGGATAAAACTTCAACTGTTCGCCATCGACCGCAGGCAGGAAAATCCGTTTCCGCACATACCATCGTTCGAGAAAGATCGTCGTATGCACTTCGCCCGGAAGGGCATGGTAGCAGGCAATGCGTGTCGCTTCGCGAAAGAAGGGAGACTGCTCAATGCGTACGTATATTTCAGCGGCATACGCCTGCAGCGTTTTTTCCGGATAAGAATCTTTCAGAGCGAAGACTTTCCGGCGCAGTTGCTGCTTGGCGTTCACAGCGTGCATTTTTTACATCCGGGACGGCGCGACGGGTCGCCACGTACCGTTGTTTATTTCCCGGACGGCGCGGAGAAGCGTCGTGTCGTCCGACAGGATAATGGCATAGAATCCGCTTTCGTCGAAGAAATTGCGGACAATATAGGCGTGCAGAACGTTTTCGATCAGTTTTCCCGAAATCTGGATCAGCGTCGGGCGCTTTTTGATGCCGTGCTGTTCGGCAAAGTTGGTGAAGGCGTACAGCAACGGCTGCGTCTTCAGGTAGGCATGCAGGTCTTCGTAGGTTTTGAACGACGACAGTTTCTGATGGTGCGCGTCGGAATATTCCAGCACGAAGCGGTAGAACAGGCCCGAATGCATGACGGCGCTGTAATAGGACGTGATGTTGTCCGTGTCCCGCGGGATAAAAATGTCGGGCATGATGCCGCCGCCGCCATAGACGATGCGCCCTCCGGCAGTCTCGTATGCCGGCGAATTGTCCATTTTGATGCTGTCTGCCGAATCGAACTCGCCGTGCTGAAAGCGGATTTCTATATCCCGGTAGTACTCGTCCGAGTTTCCCAGCTCGTAGTTTTTCTGGATGCAGCGTCCTGACGGCGTGTAGTATCGTGCGACGGTCAGGCGCAGCTCGGAGCCGTCATTCAGATTGATCGGAGCCTGCACCAGCCCTTTTCCGAACGTGCGACGGCCGATGATGAGGCCACGGTCGTTGTCCTGAATGGCGCCGGCGAAGATTTCGCTTGCCGAGCCGGACGACTCGTCCACGAGGACGACGAGCGGCGAATCCTGGCACGAGCCGGAGCCGTTGGCATGAAATTCCCGGCGCTTGAAGGCCTTGCCTTCCATGTAGACAATCGGCTGGTTGGCCGGTATCAGTTCGTTGATCATGCGGATGGCCGATTCCATGTAGCCGCCGCTGTTGCCGCGCAGGTCGATGACGAGCTTTTCGCAGCCGTCGTTGCGGAGCTTCGCGATGGCGGTGATAAATTCATTGTAAGTCGTCCGGGCGAAGTCTTCCACTTTGATGTATCCGATGCCGTTGCCGATGTTGTTGGACGCGCTGATGGGGTGGGTGGGGACGTCGCCGCGCGTCACGTCGAAATAGAGCAGTTCGGGCGCATCGCCACGCTTGATGCCCAGCCTGACGCGGCTGTTTTTCATGCCGCGAAGCGTTTGCTGGATTTTTTCGGTGTTTTGTCCGGTGTAGGTCGAGTCGTTGATGGTGACGATGCGGTCGTAGGGAAGGATACCCGCCTTCTCGGCAGGCCCCTTGTGGATGACGCTGAGGACGAGGATCGTGTCCGAAAGCATGTTGAACGAAATGCCGATGCCGCTGAACGAGCCTTCCAGCTTGTCGGCCACGAGCGCCAGCTCTTCGGGCGGAATCAGGATGGAGTGCGGATCAAGTTCGTGGATGATATGCTGGGCCGTGCTCTCGACAAGTTTGTTCATGTCTACCGTGTCCACATACTGCTGGTCGACGATGTTGAGAATCGTTTCGATTCTGTTATTACCCAGAAAGCGCATGTTCTTCTTCGTGTAATAGTTTCCGAAGTAGAATCCGGCCAGGAGGCTGAGCGCTACAAGGACAGGCAGCCAGAAGGACGGCCTGCGATTACTCATTTTCTTCAGTTCGTTCATTTTCATTATTTATATCAATATATTCTACGGCTATACCCGCGCGACGGAGCAGGAGGCAGCCGTCGTCGGTGCGGTAGCTGTCGGAAAACACCACGCGACGGATGCCTGACTGGATGATCAGTTTGGCACATTCGATGCAGGGCGACGAGGTGATGTATATCGTCGCACCCGCGCTGCTGTTCGACGACGCGGCCACTTTCGTGATCGCATTGGCTTCGGCGTGCAGCACGTAGGGTTTGGTCAGATTGTGTTCGTCTTCGCACACATTTTCGAAGCCCGACGGCGTCCCGTTGTATCCGTCGGAGATAATCATCTGATTCTTTACAATCAGGGCGCCTACCTGACGACGTTTGCAATAGGAATTTTCGGCCCATATACGCGCCATGCGCAAATATCGCCTGTCGATTGCAATCTGTTTGTTTCCTTTGTCTTCTGTCATATCACCCATCCCGTTATCAGCCGTAAGCCGGGTTTAGCGGTCACAAAAATAGTGATATTTTGGGTTTTTGGCGCTCTTTGTGCCGTTTTTTTTGAACGGCGGGCGAACGGGGGAAGGGGAAATGCTCAGACTGCTATCCCGTTCCGCCTCAGGAGGGCGTCGATCGTCGGTTCCTGCCCCCGGAAGCGGCGGTAGAGGAGGCCGGGGTCGTCCGTTCCACCCTTCGAGAGGATGTTTTCGCGAAACGAGGCGGCAACGGCACGGTCGAAGATGCCTGCCGCCTTGAAGACGGAAAACGCGTCGGCGTCGAGCGTTTCCGCCCACTTATAGCCGTAATATCCCGCCGCATAACCGCCCGAAAAGATATGGCCGAAATCGGTGCTGAACAGTGTCCCGGACGCGGGCGGCAGCACGTCGGCGTCGGCGCGCGCCTGCGCTTCGAAGTCGGCGACGGAGCCGTCGAAGGGCGCCGTCAGCATGTGCCAGGCCATGTCGAGCAGGCCGAAGCCTGCCTGGCGGCAGCAGGCGTATCCGGCATTGAAGTTCGAGGCGCGAATCAGGCTTTGCACCAGTTCGGAAGGGATTTTTTCGCCCGTCAGACAGTGCGCCGCAATCCGGTCGAGAAAGGCCTCCTCGTCGAGCCAGTTCTCCATGATCTGCGAGGGCAGTTCGACGAAGTCCTGCACGACGTTCGTTCCGGCAAGGCTTTCGTACGTCACGTCCGAGAGGATGCCGTGCAGGGCATGCCCGAACTCGTGCAGGAACGTGCGCACTTCGCTGCAGGCGAGCAGGGAGGGCTTCGTCGCCGTCGGGCGTGTAAAGTTCATGACGATGAGCACGTGCGGACGGTGGTCGACGCCGTCGCCGTCCCGGTGCTGCGTCGTGACGCCGTTCATCCACGCGCCCGACTGCTTGCCGCGCCGCGGAAAGAAGTCGGCGTAGAGGACGGCCAGGTATTTGCCGTCGCGGTCGAACACTTCGTAGGGCCTTACTTCGGCGTGATACACGGGTATCGCCCTGTTTTCGCGGAAGGTAATGCCATACAGTTGCGTGGCCAGGTCGAAGATGCCCTGCGCCGTCCGCTCCAGTTCGAAGTAGGGGCGCGTCATCTCGTCATTCACGCCGAAACGCCGGTCTTTCAGTTTCTCGGAATAATACTCCCAGTCCCACGGCATGAGGTCTGCTTGCCTGTTTTCCACCTCCCGCGCAAAGTCACGGACGGCTGCATATTCGTCGACCGCCACGGGCCGGTATGCCTCGAGCAGGCGGCGGAGCAGGGCGTAGACCTGTGCGGACGTCCGCGCCATACTGTCCCTGAGCGCGTATTCGGCATGATTTTCGTATCCGAGCAGTTGCGCCATTTCCAGGCGGGTGTTGACGATGCGGCGGATGACGTCTTTGTTGTCCAGTTCGTCGTCGTGGTTGCCGACGTTCAGCCGGGCGCGATACATCTGTTCGCGTAGCGCGCGGTTGTCGGCATGTTG
Source organism: Tannerella sp. (assembly GCA_031266995.1). GTDB lineage: Bacteria > Bacteroidota > Bacteroidia > Bacteroidales > Tannerellaceae > Tannerella. The sequence continues at coordinate 11,160 of JAIRZY010000051.1, read as the reverse complement.
CATGAAGGGCCTGTAGCTCGGTTCCGACAGGGTGAAGACCCATCCCTCCCGGCTGCGTTCTCCCGCTTCTGCCGCCGCAGCTTCGCGGAGGCCGGCGGGGAGGCCGGCGAGGTCGCGTTCGTCCGTGAGGTGCAGCTCGTAGCGGTTTCGGTCTCTGAGCGCGTGCTGTTCGAAGTCGAGCATCAGGCGGCTCAGGTCGGTGCTCAGGCGGCGGAAGTGCGCCTTGCGGTCGGGCGCGAGGTGGGCGCCGTGGTCGGCAAAGGCGTCGAAGGTCTGGCGGAGCAGACGGGCGTCTTCGGTTCGCAGCGGTGCGGCGGCATGGCGGTCGCGGACGGATTTTATGCGCGCGAAGAGGGTTTCGTTCTGGTAGATATCGTTCCTGAAGTCGGTGAGCCTGACGGTGATGTCCTGTGCAATGTCCATCATTTCGTCGTCCGACTCGGCGTCGAGGACGGTGAAAAAGGCCGAGCTGACCGTCTTCAGCAGTTTGCCGCTGCGTTCGAGGGCGACGATCGTGTTTTCGAACGTGGGAGCCTGCGGATTGCCGGCGATGGCTTTTATTTCGTTTTCCTGGCGGCGGATGCCTTCGTCTATGGCCGGCCTGTAGTGCGCGTTGCGGCAGCGGTCGAACGGGAGGGTTTCGCGGGGAGTGCTGTATTCGTTCAGTAAAGGGTTCATAAGATTTGTTTTGGAGGACAAAGATAGCATTTTATGTAGAAATATTCAATATTCAAATCTGTGAAGGCAGCGCAGATTCAAGTACCCGGTGCAACTTTTTTGACAAACCTTTCAATATGAATTACAGGGAGAGAGGCGGCGGGGTTATGATTTTCCGAAGGAAGTTGCCCGAAGGACATGCACGTCAATGGAAAAAGACATTCCTCCTCCACACGCACAACCCCGGCGAGGGCTGAACACCTGCGGCGCTCATTCGCGGACGGGCCATATTCTTTATTGACAGATAAACCCTCGCAGGCTCTTCCTGTCACGAACCCGGATGACGTGCAAATTCGACAATCAGCAAATGAGACAATATGTCAATGAAAGAATGAAACAGACCGAAAGCCTTCGCGTCCACACGTCACACCGGCAACCACGCAAGCCATTCCGGCATCTTCTCATATTCACTTTACCGGCAGGTAAATAGCAGAAGAAAAATGAGGAGAAACGGCATAAATTCCATGCGAAACAGTTTTCGTTTAATATTAAATAACTAATATTTCACATGAAACAGTCTCTATTTCACATGAAACAGCCGCCATTTCACATGAAACAGTCTTCATTTCACATGAAACAGTCTCTATTTCACATGAAACAGCCGCCATTTCACATGAAACAGTCTTCATTTCACATGAAACATCCGCCATTTCACATGAAACAGTCTTCATTTCACATGAAACATCCGCCATTTTACATGAAATAGCCGCCATTTCACATGAAACAGTCTTCATTTCACATGAAACAGTCTTCATTTCACATGAAACAGTCTTCATTTCACATGAAATAGCCGCTATTTCACATGAAACAGTCTTCATTTCACATGAAATAGCCGCCATTTCACATGAAACAGTCTCTATTTCACATGAAACAGTTCCCGTTTCACATGAAATGAAATGTATTTCACATGTAATAAATCACAGGCTTTGAGCGGACGACACAACTTCCGGCTTGCGCACGGGACGATATTTTGATCCGCGCGGAGATGGAGACGGTGTCGACACGGCCGGACTTCAGTCTCTCCGGTCGCCTGTCCGTACGCGGATGCATACGGTTAATAAAATGTTGTCCATGTGGGATTTTGATATGACATGGAAAAACGCCTTGCATACCCGTCCACGGCAAAATGCAGCCACAAGGCACGCCAGAGGGGATTCTCCCGCCCGCGCCTGCAAAAGTACGGATTATCAAAGCTTCACAGCGCCGCCACAATCCGCTCCATGTGAATACCGTGCGATCCTTTTATCAGGATGTGACAGCCCTGCAACGGATGAATTACCAGATAGTTTCGCAGCGCCTCGATGTCGGGGAAACACGCAAAACGCCCCCCCGCGGCCGAGAAGTCGCTCCCGCAAAGGAAGACTTCGTCGAATCCGAACGCCGTCAGTTTCTCCACAATGCCGGCATGAAGGCGCAGGCTCTCCGCCCCCAGTTCGAGCATATCGCCCAGAATCACAGCCTTAGGCGACACCGGCAAAGCGGCAAAATATTGCAGAGCCGCTTCCATGCTGCTCAGGTTGGCGTTGTACGCATCAATGACAAGCGTGTTTTGCTCCGTTTGCTTCCACTGCGAACGGCTGTTGGTCGGTTCGTAACTCGCGACAGCCCGGTCAATCGCTTCGGCCGGGACATTGAAATATCGCCCGACAGCTATGGCCGCCAGCGCATTACACAAATTATAATCACCCGCCAGATGCGTCCGTATAGCATGAATACCACCGCCCCGCTGCCGCCACTCAAACTCCAGCAGAGGATGGCTGCCGGTCACCCTGCCCGAAACAAACGCGTCTTCACCCTCGCCGTAAACTATCTGTTCAAGTCCGCCTGCCATCTTCTGCAAATCTTCATTCTCTCTGTGTATAAACGCTTTGCCATTCGTTCGTCGCAGACAGTCATACAGTTCACCCTTTGTACGGAGTACGCCGTCGAAAGAGCCGAAACCTTCCAGATGTGCATATCCGACATTCGTGATGAGACCGTAGTCGGGACGCGCAATTTCGCACAGCGCCCGGATTTCACCCGGATGATTCGCACCCATCTCCACTACCGCCATTTCATGTTCCCGCGTCAGACGAAGCAGCGTAAGCGGGACACCGATGTGATTGTTCAGGTTCCCCTGCGTATAAAGCAATCGGTATGAAGTGGATAAGACGGCGGCCATCAGTTCTTTCGTCGTCGTTTTTCCGTTGGTACCCGTAATGCCGATGACGGGTGTCCCCAGCGTAATCCGGTGAAGGCCGGCCAGTTGTTGCATGGTTTGTAAAACGTTTTCCGTCAGAATCATGCGCTCGTCTGTTTTCGCTTCGGGGTCGTCTATCACGGCATACGCCGCACCGGCATCCAGCGCGTTCGCAGCGAAACGGTTACCGTCAAAAGATTCGCCTTTCAACGCAAAAAAAACAGAGCCTGCCGGGCAATTTCGGCTGTCGGTCGTCACAACCGGGTGTTTCTGATAGATTTGATACAGTTCGGAAATATGCATAAGTCAGTTTTGGAATAAAAACGGTAACAAAAATAATTGATATTACAGAATTTCTTTACATTTGTAGGAAAATAATAGTATCGTACGCACGTGAATGAAATGAAAAAGACAGCTAAATCGCTGAATATAAAAGGATATTTACACTTTTTAGATAAGCCGCAGGTGATGGGAATCCTGAATGTGACGCCCGATTCGTTTTACGGCCTGAGTCGCAAACAGTCCGAGACGGCCATACATCAACGCATTACGGAGATTTTGGACGAAGGCGCGTCAATTGTAGATGTGGGCGGATATTCGTCGCGCCCCGACGCTGCCGACGTGTCCGGGGCGGAAGAAATGCAGCGCCTGATACCGGCATTATCCTGTCTGAAAACGCATTATCCCGACACAATCGTGTCGGTCGATACCTTCAGGGCGGAGATTGCGCGGCAAGCGGTCGAGGAATACGGCGCAGCCATCGTCAACGACATTTCGGGTGGCGAAATGGATCGGCAGATGTTTGAGACGATTGCCGCCTTGCACGTACCTTATATATTAATGCACATGCGCGGTACACCCAAAACGATGCAGCAGCAGACGGATTACGCGGATATGATGGAAGAAATTATGCGCTATTTTGCGGAAAAACTGCGCATCTTGCAGTGGAAGGGCGTGAGCGACATCATCCTCGATCCGGGATTCGGCTTCAGCAAAACCCTCGACCAGAACTACGAACTGATGCGCGCGTTGCCCGAATTCGCCATATTTGAGCGTCCTCTCCTTGTCGGTATATCGCGCAAAAGCATGATATATAATTTATTGAATAATACGCCCGACGAATGTCTGAATGGGACGACCACGCTCAACACGTTTGCGATCCTGCACGGCGCCGACATTCTGCGCGTACACGACGTGAAGGCAGCCGTCGAAGCGATAAAAATAATTGATAAACTGAAAAACGGATAAACATGTTTGTGTCATTTGGGATCAAAGATGTGATAGACATCTTGCTGGTAGCATTTTTTCTCTACCAGGTATATAAGCTGATGAAAAGTTCGGGAACGCTCGTCATTTTTGGGGGCGTGGTTGCTGTCATCGTCGTATGGCTACTCGTATCGCAGGTGCTGGAGATGCGGTTGATGGGGACGATTCTCGACAAGTTCATCAGTGTCGGTTTTCTGGTCATAGTCATTCTTTTTCAGGATGATATACGCCGTTTTCTGGTGGCGCTGGGTTCAAACCGCGGATGGAAGTTCGTGGTCAATCTCTTCGCGCGGAAAGACGAAAATGCAGAAGACAAAAACAGATACATTGCGCCCGTCGTGCTGGCATGCCTCAACATGGCGCGCAAGAAGACCGGGGCGCTGATTGTCATCCAGAAAAATATGGATCTGTCGGCATATATCCGCACCGGCGAGATATTCACCGCCGAAACGAATGCCCGCCTGATTGAGAATATTTTCTTCAAAAACAGCCCTTTGCACGACGGTGCCATGATCATTGCCGACAACAAAATCAAAGCCGCAGGCTGTATCCTTCCCGTTGCGCAAAACGCAAACATATCGAAAGATATGGGCGTGCGCCATCGTGCAGGACTGGGGATGGCCAGGGAAACCGACGCCATGATCATCATCGTGTCGGAAGAACGCGGTACCATCGCCGTCGCGCACAACAGTAAGCTCGTCGCTTCGCTCTCGGCCGAAGAACTGCAGCAAATTCTGTCCGGCGAGAAAAATGTAGAAAACTATAGTTAAATAATCCGAAAGATAGCGGAAGACGGCAATTTTTTCTGCTGAAATTGCAATGTCTATATTACAATTTTGATAATTTTGTGGCACGATTGGATACCGTAGGGGGAATCATTTCGATACGGCTTCTGTAAGTAATTTATAACAAACAAAATAATATCTAGCAATGACAGATGTGATGCAAAAAATGATTGAGCGGGCAAAGGCAGACAGGCAGCGGATTGTCCTGCCCGAAGGAACGGAAGAACGGACGCTGAAAGCCGCAGACCGGCTGATTGCCGATGCGGTTGCCGACATTATTCTTCTGGGTAATCCGTTAGAAATAGAATCTTTAGCCGACGGTTTCGGGCTTAAGCATATTCGCGGTGCGCACATCATCGACCCGGGAAATCATGCGAAGAAACAGATATATGCCGACCTGCTGCTTCAACTGCGCCAGGCCAAGGGGATGACGCCCGAAAAAGCAGCCGTACTGGTCGAAGACCCGCTGTACCTTGCCTGCCTGATGATAAAGGCGGGCGACGCCGACGGCGAAATTGCCGGCGCACGGAACTATACGAGCGACGTGCTTCGCCCGGCCCTGCAAATTGTCAAGACAACACCCGGAATAAAATGCGTCTCGGGAGCTTTCCTGATGTTTCTGAAAGACGCTGCGTACGGCGACAACGGCGCGCTGGTGTTTGCCGACTGTGCCGTGACGCCCAACCCGACTGCGCCCGAACTGGCACAGATCGCCGTCTCGACAGCGCAAACGGCACGCATACTGCTGGGCATGGAGCCACGTGTGGCCATGCTCAGCTTTTCCACCAAAGGAAGCGCCAGCCACGAGATGGTCGACAAGGTCATCGAGGCAACACGGCTGGCCAGGGAAATGGAACCCGGCCTGCTGATCGACGGCGAACTGCAGGCTGACGCGGCGCTCGTATCGGATGTGGGAGCGAAAAAGGCGCCGGGCAGCCCGGTAGCCGGGAAAGCCAACGTGCTGGTATTCCCGACGCTCGAAGTGGGAAATATCGGATACAAACTTGTGCAGCGTCTTGCGGGAGCGGAGGCCATCGGGCCTGTCCTGCAGGGGATGGCGGCTCCCGTGAACGACCTCTCGCGTGGTTGCTCGGCCAACGACATTTATCAGATGGCAGTCATCGCCTCCGTCCAGTCCATCGGATTGAAGCGACATAAATAACTCATTAAAACCGATACAGTGAAAACATTAGTTCTAAATTGCGGAAGCAGTTCCATCAAGTACAAACTCTTCGACATGACCTCGGGCGAGGTGATGGCGCAGGGTGGAATCGAAAGGGTCGGGCTGGACGGCGCCTTCCTGAAGCTGACCGGCGCGAACGGCGAAAAAGTGATTCTCGAAAAGGATATTCCCGGACACGAGCAGGGAATCAACTTCGTGCTGGAAGTGCTGACGGATGCCAGATATGGCTGTATTAAATCGTTTGACGAGATAGACGCCGTGGGGCACCGCGTCGTGCACGGCGGCGAGAAGTTTGCGTCCAGTATGCTGATCACCGACGAAGTCATCGAGAAGGTGAAGGAGTGCTCCGAGCTGGCACAACTGCACAATCCCGCCAATCTCGAAGGGATCTATGCCATCCGCAAAATCATGCCGCGCGCACCGCAGGTGGCTGTTTTCGACACGGCCTTTCACCAGACGATGCCGGACTATGCCTACATCTACGGACTGCCGTATGAACTGTATACCAAATACGGCGTGCGGCGTTACGGCTTTCACGGCACAAGCCACCGCTATGTGTCGCAACGTGCCTGCCGGATTCTGGGCGTGCCTTACGAACGGCAGCGCATCATCACGGCACACGTAGGTAACGGAGGATCCATTACCGCCATCAGGAACGGCAAGTCTATCGACACGACGATGGGACTGACACCGGTGGAAGGAATCCTGATGGGGACGCGCTGCGGCGACGTCGATGCGGGGGCAATCCCGTTTATCATGAACAAGGAAGGGCTGGATGCCGACGGGCTGTCGGAGCTGATCAACAAGCGCAGCGGCGTGTGGGGCGTTTCGGGCGTCTCGTCGGATATGCGGGAGATTGAGAAGGCGTGTCGCGAAGGGAACCGGCGCGCGATCCTGGCTTTGCAGATATATACTTACCGCATCAGGAAATACGTCGGTGCGCTTGCGGCGGTGCTGGGGGGGGTTGATATCCTGGTATTCACGGGTGGCGTGGGCGAGAATCAATGCTCGTTGCGGGCGGAGGTTTGCAGCGGAATGGAGTTTATGGGTATAAGACTGGACGAAGAGAGGAACAGCGTCCGCGGCGAGGAAGCGATTATCAGCTCGCCGGACAGCGGAACGACCGTGATGGTTGTGCCCACGGACGAGGAATATATGATTGCTTCCGATACGAAGGAGATACTCGGGTAATCATGCGGGGGCGGTTTGCCGCCTGTTGAAATACGGCGCGTTGAAATACGGAAGCGCGGGGAGGCACGGGGATTTTTTCTCCGCGCCTTTTTATGTGTTTTCGGCGGAAGGCGGCGCGGGTCTGCGTGTTACGGCGAGGAAGGAGGGGGAGTGACGGAAGGCGAGGCGGGAGGGGAAAAACATGTCGCGCGCGGTGGAAGACCTTTTCGCATAAATTCTTTTGTATGTCGGAAATTTGCCGTACTTTTACAGATGTTTTTTTTGACGACATTGGAAAGGCTGGATAAAAAACGGATGGGGCGGTTTCTGACCGCGTGGCTGCTGACAGGGCTGCTGGCGGTTGTGGCGGCGGGCGCGACGCAACGGCCGGAGAGGCTGTCGGCGCCGGACGGTCAGGCAAAAATCACCGTGACGGACAACCGCATTGCGGTGGCGGACGCGCCGCCGGAGAGCGTCATGGAAATATATAACGTGATCGGCATCAAGGTGCAGGAGATCCGGCTCCGGAAGCCGGCGGGCGAGTATGAGGTCTCGCTGCCCAAGGGGTATTATATTGTACGCATCGGGGGGACGGTGCGAAAAATCGTCGTCAGGTAGGCCACGCCGCGCACGACGGAAAGAGATTCAACGGTTCATCACTTCAGAAGTTCGGGAAGCGGCGCGACGCGTTTCTTCATTCCCGCGTTTTCCTGTTCTTCTGTTGCGGCTTTTGCCGGCACTCACTGCGGGCGGTCGCGAAAGGCGGCGATGGCGTCGCGAACCGGGCCGTGGAGCAACGGCAGGGTATGCGCTTTTTCATAATCTGTCTTCAATTTTCCGGCGATCACGTGCGTTCAGCTTTGAGAGTGGAAAGTGATCAGCCCGCCTGCGGGAGAGGTGATGACGGAGCCGAGGCGGAAGCCGGTCCGGTGGGCCGCTTCGCGCAGGATGCCTTTGAAGTGGAAGGCGATGGAGCCGGAGAAGTGTGCACGGTAGCTGCGGAAGTCGTACTTCGAGACGTTGCGCAGGAAGAAGGCTTTGAAGCGCTCCAGCACCAGCGCGTGTACGGACGGCTCGTGCAGGTTGTCCAGCAGGAAGGGCGAGAAGCCGGCCAGAAAGCGGTTGGGACAGGGCTGACGGTAGACGCGGTCGACGATTTCGGGCAGCGTCAGCGCGTAGCGGTCGAGGAAGCTCTCCTTGAGCATGGGCGGCATCATGTCTTTCATCAGGTTGCCGACCAGATGTTTCCCCAGATCGGCGCCACTGCCCTCGTCGCCCAGGATGTATCCCAGGGGCGAGACGTTGCTGACGATCTGCCGCCCGTCGTAGAAGCACGAGTTCGACCCCGTTCCCAGCACGCATGCGATGCCTGCCTCGCGGCCGCACAGCCCGCGCGCCGCGCCGAGGAGGTCGGAGTAGACCTCGACCGCGCCGTCGGGAACGGAGTACGCCAGGGCGCGACGCATCACCTCCACGCGGTCGTAGACGCAGCCGGCGCCGTAGAAATAGACCGCGCGGACGGCCGGGGCGCTGACGTTCAGTTGCGGCATCACGCTCTCGGCGATATGGCGCGTAAGGTCTTCCTCGGACTGAAAGAAAGGGTTCAGGCCGTCCGTCTCCTGCATGCGCACGAGTGCGCCCCCGTGCAACACGATCCAGCGGGTTTTCGTCGAACCGCTGTCTGCTATCAATATCATAGATTACTGTGTTTTAAAAATGGTTGCAGCCGCGAGACGGTCGGCCCCGGCCGTGCGGACGGCGCGCTCGCGGCCGGCTGCGGTGCCGGCCCCGGCCGTGCGGCAGCCGGCACATGCGGGCGTCGCGGGGGCCTGTGTGGAGAGCCATAGGGTTTTCATCTCAAAGGCAAAATTGATTTCGGCAAATATAGAGTTATTCCGGGAATAAATACGTACTTTTGCGGAGGAAAAAATACGGAATTATTATCTTTTACTCAAACGAACGCGCATGAAGTTATCATTTCTGAGCCTGGCGAGCGGGAGCAGCGGGAACTGCTACTACGTGGGGACGGCGGAGTACGGCATCCTGATCGACGCCGGCATCGGCCTGCGGCAGATTAAAAAGACACTGAAGGACAGAGGCGTCGATTTCGACAGGATCGAAGCCCTTCTGGTCACGCACGACCACGCCGACCACATCAAGACGGCAGGCATACTGGGCGAGAAATGCGGCCTGCCGGTCTACACCACCGCCCGCGTGCACGACGGCATCGACCGCAGCCGCTATGTCGGCGAGACGCTGCACGCCTCGCGCCGCACGATCGCGAAGGAAACGCCCTTTGCCATCCGCGACCTGAGGATCGAAGCCTTTGAAGTGCCTCACGACAGCTTCGACTGCGTGGGCTACGAGATCGAGTGCGACGGATGCCGCTTCACCATCGCCACCGACGTGGGCCACATCTCGCCCACCGTCGCCCGCTACCTCCGCCGCGCGCGCCACATCGTGCTCGAAGCCAACTACGACGAGGAGATGCTCCGCAACGGCAGCTATCCCGACTTCCTCAAGGAGCGCGTCGCCGGCGACGGGGGCCACCTGAGCAACCGCGAAGCGGCCGACTTCCTGGCCCTCAACTACACACCCTCGTGGCGCACCGTATGGCTCTGCCACCTCAGCCGCGAAAACAACCATCCGGAACTGGCCGGGCGCACCGTCGACCTCCGCCTCGCGCAGGCAGGCATCAGCGTCGGGCGCGACCTTGCGCTGCACGTCCTCGGACGCACCACGCCCTCCGGCATCTTCACCCTCGATTAGCCCCCCTGCCCGCGCCCCAGCAGCGCCGCGATCTGCGCCTCGACGCGGGCGCCGATCTCCGGCGTGACGTGCCCCGCCATCTGTCGGAGAAGGAGGAGCATCACCGCCACGTCGTCCGTATAGCCCACCAGCGCAATGAAATCCGGAATCGCATCGGCAGGAAAAATGAAATAGCCCAGCGCACCGATGATCTGCGCCTTGTCGAGCGCCGAAACCCCGCCGTCGCGCATGATATGATACAGCGTCAGCACGGGCCGCAGCACCGTCTCGCCCGCCAGCCCCGCCACCGACTTCAGCTTCCGCAGCAAACTCTCCCCGTCATAGCAATCCCCGTAGTCGCCCGTCTCTTCAAGGCGCCGCGCAGGCAGGCGGTTTTCAGATAAACGTCCCATATTCTTTATCTTATTTCACTAAACATCCGGAAACTCTTCATACCGTTCGGCCAGCACCGTCAGCATCCGGTTAACGAGCACGACGCCCTCGACCGCCTCCCCCTCCGGCTCCAGCCCCCTCAGGCGGCGAACGAGGTAGCCGTAGAGCGCGGAGATGCACGTTTCGACCACCCCCGGCGCCTCCACGCCCGCGCGCCCGCGCAGGCCGTCGACGAACGCACGCACCTCGCCGTAAGCCGCCGCATACGCCACCTCCTCCGCGCTGCCCGCCAGCCGCCCGTGCAGCCTTTCGAGACGCTCCTGCACCTCGACGAGACACTGCAAATGACCTCTTTCCGTCACCCCCTCCGCCCGCATCCCGTCGGCCAGGCCGGCGTACCACGCGCAGATCCGCTCGCGCACCTCCGCCCCCTCGTCGCAGTGCGACACCATGTGAGCGCGTATCTTCTCCATATCAAAGTCGCACACACGTATAATGTTCTCCACATGCCACATATAGATCAGATATTCCACAATGTTTTCCTTCTTTTTCCTTTCCGCCGTAATCATGCCGCAAAGATAGGCGAATAATCCATCTTCATGCCCTTTCATCCCGTAAATTTAACCCGAACGCCTTGCGGGCTTTACGGCCGTTTTGCCCGGCTCTCCGCAGGTCTTTTCGGGGTATCCGTTAACTTTTCCCGGGTACCCGGCAACTTT
>JAIRZY010000192.1 GCA_031266995.1 Tannerella sp. | reverse complement strand
TGTATCCGCGCACGCTCGCCGGCCTGATGGAATGCTACGTCGCCGGCCTGCCCTTCCTGCAGAACACGGTGGCCGGCGATCTGGCCTATACCGCCGTGCTGTTCGGTGCATTCGAACTGATACAGTACCGCTTCCCCGCGCTCAGGCTGCAACGTGCCTGAAGATTCAAGATTAAGATTCAAGATTGGGGATTCATTTATTCTGCGGAGGCGCGTGTATGCGCAGGCGTCTTCGCGGAAAAACGTTTACCACAGGAGCGGGCAACCGCCTTTTCCCCACAGAAAGGGGAAATAATGTTTCAGAAAAATACGGATGATGGTGTAGCCGCGATGCTTCCGCAGGCGGTTAGTAAAAGGGAATCCGGTGCGAAGCCGGAACTGTACCCGTAGCTGTAAGTTCTGTAAAAAAACCCGGCATACTTCTATGGCCACTGGGCTTTGCCGCCGGCAGGAGAGAAGCGCGACACGAACGCGCCGCCCCCGCCGGCAGCCGCTCCGGGAAGGCCGCCGGAAAGAAGAGAACAAGTCAGAAAACCTGCCATCGCCCTTTTTATACCACGCCGCGGGTAAAGGCGGAGGATAAAACCGATTGATTGTGATGTCATACATGTTTTACAGGAAAGAGCTGTGGCTCTGTGTCGCGCTGTCGACTGCCGCCATGTCTGCCGCCCAGGAGAGAGACACCCTCATCCTGCGGTCTCTGTCGGACGTCGAGGTGGTCGAGAAGGCGCCCCCTCCCGCCATGCGTGCAGGCGCCCCTGTCCGCACGCTCGACCGGGCGCACATCGAGCGGCTGGGAATGCAGGAGCTGTCCGAAGCCGTCAGCCGCTTCTCAGGCGTGATGGTGCAGGACTACGGCGGCATCGGAGGGCTTAAGACCGTGTCGGTGCGCAGCCTCGGCTCGCAGCATACGGCCGTCAGCTACGACGGCATCACGGTTACCGACGCCCAGCGCGGACAGGTGGACATCAGTTCCTTCTCGCTCGACAACGTCGAGAGCGTCTCCCTCGTCATCGGGCAGGCCGACGACATCTTCCACCCCGCGCGCATGTACGCCTCGGCGGGAGCGCTCAATATCCGCACGAGCGAACCGGTGTTTACCGACCGTCCCCGCCACCTGCGCTTCAAGGTCAGGGGCGGCTCGTTCGGCCTCTTCAACCCCTCCGCGCGCTACGAACAGAAGCTCGGCCGCGCCCTCTCGCTCTCCACACATGCCGAATGGCTGAGCGCCGGAGGCGATTATCCCTTCACGCTGCGAAACGGCCGGATCGTGACGAAGGAAATCCGCCGCAACAGCGACATACAGTCGCTCCGCACGGAAGCCAACCTGTACGGACGCTTCGCGAACGGCGGGACGCTGCAGGCCAAAGCCTATTGGTACGACTCGGAGCGGGGACTGCCCGGCCCGGTCATCCTCTATACCACCCGTAGCCGCGAACGGCTCCGGGACCGTAACTTCTTCACGCAGGTACACTGTCGGGCGCCCCTGAGCGGCACGCTGACGTGGCAGGCGCTGGCCAAATATAACTATACATACAGCCTGTACCACAAAACGGACGCACAGTATGCCGACGGATTTACGGAAGACAGGAATGCGCAGCGGGAATACTACGCCTCGGCAGGGTTGCGGTTCGCGCCCGCGTCGCCGTGGTCGGCGTCGCTGAGCAGCGACGTGTCGCATACGTCACTGGCGAGCAACGTCGTCGAAGCCCTGGCACCCACGCGTCTGACGTCGCTCACGGCGCTTGCCGCGCAGTTTCGGAATACGCGGCTGACGGTCACCGCCAGCCTGCTGGCCACCCTCATGAGAGACGAAGTGAAGCAGGGCAACCGTCCGGCAGACCGGCGCAGGCTCTCGCCGGCCGTCAGCCTGTCGTTTCGGCCGCTGGCCGACAATGCGTTGCGGTTACGGCTTTCGTGCAAGGACGTCTTTCGCGTGCCGACGTTTACCGACCTGTACTACATTCGCATGGGCAACACGAATCTGCGCCCCGAAAAGGCCATGCAGTTCAACGCGGGGCTGACGTGGGCCGGGCGGATACCGTCGCTGGCGCGCCACGTGACGCTGTCGGCGGACGGATACTACAACCGGGTAACGGACAAAATCATAGCCCTTCCCACGATGTATGTCTTCAAGATGATGAACACGGGCCGTGTGGCCATCACGGGTGCGGATGTGAACGCGGAGGCGGAATGTCCGCTCGGCGCGGCGTTTCTGCTGCAACTCTCGTCGTCATACAGTTACCGTCATGCGGTGGACGTGACGGATCCCGACGAAAAGACCTACGGCCACCAGATTCCATACACCCCGCGTCATTCGGGCACGGCCTCGGTCGCGTGCGAAAATCCGTGGGTGAACATCGGATACATGCTGACGCTCACGGGCGTGCGCTACGTCCTGCCGCAGAATACCGCGGCCAACCGGACGGGCGGATATGCGGAGCATACGCTTTCGCTGAACAGGACATTTCCTTTCCGCGCGTGCCACATGCGCCTGCAGGCCGAGGTCCTCAACGTCGCCAACCGGACGTACGACGTCATCCGCTACTATCCGATGCCCGGACGTTCGTGCCGGATCAGTTTAAGTATTCAGTATTAATTATAAAACTTTATCGAAATGAAAAATTGGAACATTTATTCTCTTGCAGCGGCGAGTCTTCTGTACGCGTTCGCTTTTACATCGTGCGACGGCGGCAACGATCCCGAACCGCCCGTCGTCGAACCGGATTCGAGCATTATCGGCTTCCTCAACAGCGGAAACTTTGGCAGTAACGACGCGAGCCTCGACTTCGTGTATTTCACTGCGGGCGGCGAGGAAGTCGTGAGCAATCTGTTCTTCACGAAAAACGGCCGCAACCTGGGCGACACGGGCAACGACATGATTGCCTGCGGCAGCAAGCTGTACATCGCCGTTTCAGGCTCGAAGACCGTCGAAGTGATCGGACGCGACGGCGCTTCGCTCAAGCAGCTCCACTTCGACGGCGACCCGCGCTACTTCGCCGCCCACGAAGGGAAAGTCTACGTCACCCTCTTTGACGGCCACGTGGCAAGGCTCGACACCGCCACGCTCGCAGTCGAAAAGACCGTGCCGGTCGGCCGCAATCCCGAGCAAATCGCCGTGGCCAACAACAAACTCTACGTCGCCAACTCCGGCGGACTGGACTTCGCGTCGGAAATCGGCTATGACCGGACGGTATCCATCATTGACATCCCTTCGTTCACGGAAACGAAAAAAATCGAGGTCGGCGTCAACCCCAGCCGCATCGTGACCGACAGCGAGGGCGACGTCTACGTCGCTTCGATGGGCAACTATGCCGACCTCCCCGCCGTGCTTCAGCGGATTGACCGCGAAGACCGTGTGAGCGTCGTCGAAGGCGTTGTCGCAAACGAAATGGTCTCGACCGGCGAACGCATCTACATCATTTCGTCTCAATACGATGCGAACTGGGTGGCTACGTATGCCTTCATCTCCTTCGACGCCCTGCAGGAAAAGGTCATCTCCGACCATTTCATCGAATCCGGCTCCGAACCGGCGAATCCCTACATGATCTGCGCCGACCCGCAGACGGAGCGCCTCTACATCTCCTCAAGCAACTACACCAGCAACGGCGAATTTATCGAATACAATCTGGAAGGCAAGCGCCTAAGGCAGTGGGCGCTTGGGTTGAATCCCGTGAAGGCGGTTGTGGTGCGCTAACGATCCAGCCTGTACGAGAGTCTCGATCCAGCCTGTACGAGAGTCTCGTTCCAGCCTGGATCGAGGGTCTCGTTCCAGCCGGTACGAAGGTCTCGATCCAGCCGGAACGAAGGTCTCGTTCCAACCGGTACGAGAGTCTCGATCCGGCCAGCAGTAACCTGAGTTCGGGATAAGAAATAAAAAAAAGAATTACTAAATTCTGTGCCGGATATTCAAAAACATCCATACCTTTGTCAAAAATTTATTTGCAGGATGTTACTTATTATTCTATCGCTTATTATATCGTTCATAGCCATTGTGCTGATATTATGGTTTATCTTTACCGGCAACAGTTTTATCGCCAGGAACAACCGCGTGAAACAGACCGAAAGCAGTATCTGCGTGATGCTGAAGCAGCGAAACGACATGATTCCCAACCTGGTGGCGGCAGTACAGAATTACGCGGGACACGAAAACGCTACCCTGACCCGAATCGCCGAACTGCGCTCGCTGATGCAGCAGGCAGGCAATGAACAGGAGCAGATTCAGCTCGGCGCGGAACTTTCCAGCAAGCTGGCCGACATAAAAGTCGCCGTCGAAAACTATCCCGAACTGAAGGCCGACAGGCAGTTTATCCGTCTCGAAGAAAGCATCGA
Organism: Tannerella sp.; assembly: GCA_031266995.1. GTDB lineage: Bacteria > Bacteroidota > Bacteroidia > Bacteroidales > Tannerellaceae > Tannerella. Next base: position 1,089 of record JAIRZY010000192.1, on the reverse strand, counting down.
AGAAATGGAATATCAGTTGCAGGCGGCGCGGCGCACGTTCAACGCAGCGGTGGTCGACTTCAACAATTACGTGCAGATGTTCCCCTCGTCTATCGTGGCCGGTATAAGACATTATCAGCTCTATGAGTTGATTACCATCCCCGAAGCCGAAAAAGCGAATGTCGATGTAAAAGCGCTATTCAAAAACTAACCGTATTTTAAAATCAGATAGAAATGGAAACAAATTATCCAAACAACATGTACGATTATTATCGCAGTAATTCCTCTATGTTTGAGGAAAGAGTCGATTCAAGAAAAAGAATGATCAACATCGCATTGGCAGCAGTCTGCTTATTGTTGCTGATTATCCCGTCTATTATTCCGATAGGCAACCTGCTTGTCCGCATCATTGCAGTCGCCGGATTGTTTTACTTCGGTTTTTCTGTACTGCTTGGCAACAAAAATTGGTACAACAAACAAAGCAACGGCAAAATCACGGAACTGGCAATCAGGAAATTTGCAACTCCCAAACGCGGCACTGTTCCCGGCGGAGCAGATGACCGGAAAGTAATGGAACTGTTTGCAAACAACGATTGGGCAGGTTTGGCCGACGAACCGGAAGCCGACGACCGCCCCCTGCAGCTTTACATTCACGAAGATGCGGTTGGCAAGACCTTTTATGTACAATTGATGCGGTATTTTTCTTCATCCGATTTTCGAGGCGTAACCGAAGTAAAAGAAATCAAAGAGCCGCAATATTCCAACTTTTATCAGCTTATCAAAGACATCAAATCAACCATATAAGAAAATGGCTGAAAGCATAGAACAATTACAGCAGGAACTTTACGCCTCGTTGAAAAAGGCGGAGCGAAACCGCCGGAGAATCCGCTTTTTCCGCACGCTCTGTTATGGCGGGGCCGTGATTTATTTCCTGGGAATGATTGTGGTGCAGTTCCTCGCCTATTCGGGAAACACATCCTTCTTCTATACCCTGAATCCTGATCCTTCATTCTGGGAACAGTACAGGATGTTGATTCTCATTGCCCCGCTGTTTGTACTGATAACTATTGGCGGTTACGGACTTGGCGCTTTCTATTCAAAATACGTTAC
>JAIRZY010000117.1 GCA_031266995.1 Tannerella sp. | reverse complement strand
CCTTTCCTCCGTGCCCTTCGTGCCTCCGTGTTTAAACTAAACTCTCTTCCCTAATCTTGAATCTCGAATAATAAGGAACAACGTTTACGAAGAAATCAGAAACTCCCTGAACCCTCCGTAGTCGCGTCCGAGCGGGATGCTCTGTTTCCATCCGTTCATGAAGGCCTGCAGGCGTGGCGGGATGTCGACGCCCGTGCCGGTGATGCGTTCCGCCGTTTCCCTGAACTTGGCGGGATGTGCGGTTTCGAGGAAGAGGCCCGTCTGGTGCGAGGTGAGCCTGAAGTCGTGCAGCGCCCGGCAGGCACAGGCGCCGTGCGGGTCGAGCAGGTATCCGTAGCGGCGGAAGATGTTCATCATGGTGCGGGCCATCTCGCCGTCGTCATACCGACGGGTCGCGACGGTGCGTGCCATCGCCCGGCGGTCGCCGCCGAAGAGGTCGAGGATGCGGGCGAAGTTGCTCGGATTGCCCACGTCCATCGCGCTGGCAATGGTCGTCCGCGAGGGGTGCGGCTCGTAGACGCCCGTCTTCAGGTAGGTGTAGAAGACGTCGTTGCGGTTGTTGGCGGCGACGAAGCGCTCGACGGGCAGTCCCATCCGGGCCGCGATCAGCCCGGCCGCGAGGTTGCCGAGGTTGCCGCAGGGCACGCTCACGATCAGCTCGCCGGCCTTGCCCGCGCGGTCGATCTGTGCGTAGGCGTTGAAGTAGTAGAACGTCTGGGGGAGGAAGCGCGCCACGTTGATCGAATTGGCCGACGTGAGCGCCATCCGGGCGTTCAGGTCGCGGTCGGCAAAGGCGTCCTTGACCAGCGCCTGGCAGTCGTCGAACGTCCCGTCGATTTCGAGCGCCGTGATGTTGCGCCCCAGCGTCGTGAACTGACACTCCTGTATCGGGCTGACCCGGCCTCCTCCGGGATAGAGGACGAAGACGCGGATGCCCTCGACGCCGAGGAAGCCGGCGGCTACAGCGCTGCCCGTGTCGCCCGACGTGGCCACCAGCACGTTGACGGTGCGGTCGATGCCCCGCCGGCGGATGAAGTGACCGAGCAGGCGCGCCATGAACCGCGCGCCGACGTCCTTGAAGGCCAGCGTGGGGCCGTGAAACAGTTCGAGGCTGTAGACGGTGCCGTGGACGTGCACCACCGGCGTGTCGAACGCGAGCGTGTCTTCGACTGTCGCCGTCAGCACCTCCTCCTCCACGTCTTCGCCGAATAGTGCGCGCGCCACGACGCCTGCTATCCCGTGAAACGACATGTCTTTCATCGACCGTATCACGCCGGCCTCGAGCGCCGGAATCCGTTCGGGCATATACAGGCCGCGGTCGCCGGCGAGGCCTCTGATTACCGCCTCTTCGAGCGTTGCCGGAGGCGCCTGTCTGTTTGTACTGTAATATTTCATAGTGTTACTCTTGTTTCAAAAATTCTCTGATAAACGCGCTTCCGTGCAGCAGCCCGAAGCGGCCTTTCGCGACGGAAAATTCGTCGTACCGGTCGACGGCATCCGGCTCCAAGCCGGGCCGGCAGATGAGGAAGGGGACGGCGTCGGCCGTATGCGTGCGCACGGCGCAGGGCGTCGGGTGGTCGGGCAGGACGGCGATGGCCACCGGCTCGTCCCACGCGCGCAGGGCGTCGCAGACAGGCCCGACGATGCGCCGGTCCAGGTCTTCGACGGTGCGCACCTTCAGGCGGGCGTCGTCCTCGTGTCCCGCCTCGTCGCTGGCCTCAATGTGCAGGTAGACAAAGTCGCGCGTCTGCAGCGCCTCGATGGCGGCCTGCGCCTTCCCCTCGTAGTTCGTGTCATACAGTCCCGTGGCGCCGTCGACCTCGATGACGTCCAGCCCGGCGTAGACGCCGATGCCGCGTATCAGGTCGACCGCCGAGATGACGGCGCCCGAACGCACGCCATACGCCTCTCTCAGCGTCTGCATGGCCGGCCTGAATCCGGGCGACCAGGGCCAGATGCTGTTCGCCGGATCTTTCCCTTCGGCCGCCCGCCGGCGGTTCACGGGATGGCCGGGCAGTATCTCCTGCGCACGCATGATGAGCCGGTTCAGGCCGTCCGCCGTCGGCGCGGCGCCGGGGTGCGTCGCCTTCACGAGCGAGGGGCGGAAGGGCTGCATCGGGATGTCGTGCGGCGGCGTGCAGTCCAGCCGCCTGTCGCCGCCGGCCACCGTCAGCAGGTGGCGGTACGACACGCCGGCGTGGAAGCGCACCGCGCCGCCGCCCGCCGCGTCGTTGAGGAAGGCGATCAGCTCGACCGCCTCTTCGCTCGTGATGTGTCCGGCCGAATGATTCTTCATCCTGTCGCCGTCGATGCAGACGAGGTTGCAGCGCAGCGCCAGCTCGCCCTCCCGCAGCGCGACGCCCATGCTGGCCGCCTCCAGCACGCCGCGCCCTTCGTATACCCGGTGCAGGTCGTAGCCCAGCACGGCGAGGTTTGCCACTTCGCTGCCGGGATGAAACCCGTCGGGGACGGTCTGCAGGCGCCCCGTGACGCCGCGGCGCGCCAGATGGTCCATGTGTGGCGTGCGTGCGTACTGCAGCGGCGTCAGACCTCCGAGCATGTCTATCGGTTCGTCCGCCATGCCGTCGCCGAGGATAATGAGATGCTTCATCGCGCCTGCCGTTTTATCTGATGTTGGCAATGGAGATGATGTCGGCAAACACGCCGGCGGCCGTCACGTCGTCGCCCGCGCCGTAGCCTTTGATGATCATCGGATAGTCGTTGTAGCGCTCGCTCGAGATCATGATGATGTTGTTGCTCCCCTCCAGTTCGTAGAAGGGATGATGGCGGTCTACTTCCTGCAGGCCTATCTCGCACGCGCCCCGGTCCATCCGCGCTACGAGGCGGATGCGCTTCTTCTCCGCCTCGACCCGCCGGCGCATGGCCTCGAAGCCGCTGTCGAGCTCGTGTATCTTCGTCCAGAAATCGTCCAACGGGCCTTCAAAATATTTTTCGGGGATGAAGAGGTTTATCTTCACGTCCTGCGGCTCGACCCTGTATCCGGCTTCGCGGGCGAGGATGACCAGCTTGCGGATGACGTCCGTGCCGCTCAGGTCGATGCGCGGGTCGGGTTCGGCATATCGCGCCTCCTTCGCCATCAGGATGGCCCGGCTGAAGGGGACGTCGGCGCTGAGCGTGTTGAAGATGAAGTTGAGCGTGCCCGAGAGCACCGCTTCGAGGTGCAGGATGTGATCGCCGCTGTTGATAAGATCGTTCATCGTGTTGATGATCGGCAGCCCCGCGCCGACGTTCGTCTCGAACAGGTATTTGATCTCCCGCCTGCGCGCCGTTTCCTTCAGCCGGTGGTAGTTGGCGTAGGGCGACGAGGTGGCGAGCTTGTTGGCGGCGACGACCGATATGTTGCCGTTCAGCAGCGGCTCGTATATCGAGGCGATCTCTTCGCTCGACGTGCAGTCGACGAACACGGAGTTGAAGATGTTCATCTTCAGAATCTCGTCCAGCAGGATGGCGGGCGACGACGGGCTGCCGCTGCTGCGCAGTTCGGCGATGCACGTGTCGAGGTTCAGCCCGCCGCGGCTGAGCAGCACCTTCCGGGAATTGGCGATGCCGGCTAGGTTCAGCTTCAGTCCGTTCTGCTCCATCAGCTTGGGCTGCTGGCGTTGTATCTGTTCGATCAGCTTGCTGCCGACCGTGCCCACGCCCGCTACGAACAGGTTCAGGACTTTGTATTCGGACAGGAAAAACGAATCGTGAATCGAGTTCAGCGCCTTCCGCAGCGATTCGCGCCTGATGACGAACGAGATGTTCGTCTCGGATGCACCCTGCGCGCAGGCGATGACGCTGATGCCCGCGCGTCCGAGCGTGCCGAACAGCTTGCCGGCGATGCCCGGCGTGCGCTTCATGTTTTCGCCGACGATGGCGACCGTCGCCAGGTCTTTCTCGGCGACCATGTCGTTGATTTCGCCCTGCGAGCGTTCGAGTGCAAATTCGCCGTTCAGCACCTCCACCGCGAGGGCGGCGTCTTCGTTTTTCACGGCGATCGTGGTGTTGTTTTCCGAGCTTGCCTGCGAGACCATGAACACGCTGATGCCGTTCTTTGCAAGCGTCTTGAAGATGCGGTAGTTGACGCCGATCACGCCCACCATGCCCAGGCCCTGCACCGTCACCAGACACGTGTCGCTGATGGACGAGATGCCCTTGATCAGCGCCTTCCGCTCGTTGGGCCAGTATTCGCCGGAGATGTACGTCCCGGGCGCTTCGGGATTGAAGGTGTTGCTTATCCTGATGGGGATATTCTTGTGATACACGGGATAGATCGTCGGCGGATAGATCACCTTCGCCCCGAAGTTGCACAGCTCCATCGCCTCGGTGAACGACAACCGTTCGATCACGTAGGCCGAGTTGATCACCTTCGGGTCGGCGGTCATAAACCCGTCCACGTCCGTCCATATTTCGAGGATGGAGGCGTCGAGCGCTGCCGCGAGGATGGCGGCGGTGTAGTCGGATCCGCCGCGGCCGAGGTTGGTCACTTCGCCGTTGTCCTTGCTGGACGAGATGAAGCCCGGCACCAGCGCCACGTCGGGCAGCGGGGCGAACGTCTCCCTGATCAGCCGGTTGGTGAGGTCGAAGTCTACGATGTGCTTGCCGAACTGCCTGACGGTCTTGATGAATTTGCGGGCGTCGAACAGGCGGGCGTCGCCGATGATGCTCGCCAGGATGAGCGACGAGAGCCGCTCGCCGTAGCTCACGATCGTGTCGGACGTCTTTGCCGAGAGGTCGTTGATGAGGTATACGCCCCGGAGGATGTTCGACAGTTCGTCGAGCAGGGTTGCGACGCCGGTTCGCGTCGCCGCGCGCTGCGCATTGTCGGGCGCGACGCCTTCGATGATGTCGAGGTGGCGTGCGACGATTTCGGCAAGCGACGTTTCGTATGCCCCGTCGCCCGCCGCGGCCAGGGCTGCCGTCTCCAGCAGCTTGTCGGTGATTCCACCCAGGGCGGAGACGACGACCACGACCGGCCCGTCGACGGATTCTACTATTTTTTTTACATTCAGAATGCTGTTCACGGAACCTACGGACGTTCCGCCGAATTTTAATACTTTCATCGTAATAATATTAAAGTAAATATGAAAACCGGTTACCGGAAAAGGGGGTGCGCTGCGGCGGTGCGCTGCGGCGGTGCGCTGCGCCCGCGCTGTGCGCTGTTTGCCTGTATGATATTGCTTAACCCCGCTCAGGGGTGCGCATGATGGCCCAGGTGTAGTATGCAAACGATATGTTTATCATTCCTTGTTTCTATTTCGGGGCAATATTACGCATTATTTTTTAATCGGGGGCGAAAAAGGATGAAAAAAAACTATTTCCCGTCCGCCGGCTGCGGCCCGTCGCGTTCGTCGTCTTCGCGCGCCTTGCTCATCGTCACCAGATAAACGCCTGTGAAGACGAGCAGTGTGGCAACGAGCTTGTCGAGCGTGAAACTTCCCTGCCCCGCCATGACGGCGAGGAGCGAGGCGACGATCGGCTGGATGTAGTTGTACATGCTGACGGTAGTGGGGCGCAGGCGCTTGAGCGACATGGGGATGAGGAGGTAGGGGACGAACGTGCCGCCGATCAGGACGAAGGCGATGCGGGCGAGCGCTTCGCAGTCGGCCGCGCCTGTCCGAAACACGGGCGCGGCCTGCACGTGTCGATACATGAACGGCGTCAGCATGACGGCCGAGAAGAGGAACATCCATTTCATGATGGTGATGGCCGAGTAGCGCCGGCTGAGGGGGCGCGAGATGACGACGTAGACGGAGTACAGCAGGTTGCTGCCCACGATGAGCATGTCGCCGCCGAGGCTGCTGCTGCGGTCGTCCGTGCGGGTAGAGGCGATGATGACCAGCGCTCCGCCGGCGACGCCCAGCATGACGCCGGCGACTTTCTGCTTCGTAATCGGCTCCTTGAGTATCAGCGCGGCCAGCAGCATGACATAGATCGGGCCGGCCGTGGCGATGATGGACGTGTCGACGGGCGACGTCATGTTCAGCCCCGCCATGAAGAGGCTCTGGTTGAAGGCGATCCCCGTGCAGGCGCAGAGGAAGAGCAGGCTCAGGTCGCGGAGCGGCACCTTCTCGCGCCTGGCGAACAGCGACGACAGCCAGAACATCGCCGTCGCGAAGAGGATGCGCAGCAGCGTGAGCGCTTCCGGCGCAAGCTGTGCCGGAATCAGCGACTTCGATACCGATATATTGATTGCAAACAGTACGTTTACGACCAGTATGATGACGTGACCCTGTAATTTCTCCTTTCCTGTCATGGGCGAAAACATGCAAAAACGGAGCAAAAGTACGAATATTTTTTGTAATCAGCGGAAGGGGCGAAAATTCAATGCTTCGCCGAACGGTTGAAACACGGGGAGAATGAGCAAATGTGAGAATGTGAGAATTTCCCGGAATTTCCGGGACGCCAATGACACATGGTAATTCCGTTCCCGGAACTTCCGGGATGCCAATGACACACGGTAATTTGTTCCCCGGAATTTCCGGGACGCCAATCACACACGGTAATTTGTTTCCCGGAACTTCCGGGACGCCAATCACACACGGTAATCGGCGCCCCGGAAAGGAATCAGTCAATGCGCAATGGACATTCCGGAATAAATTTGAATCCCGAATTTCAATCCCCGTCAAAACTGTACGTATGCCCCGCCTCGGCGTGCAGGACGATACATTCGCCGTTGGCCGTGTCCATCGTGTAGGCTATTTTGCGTCCGGAGGTCAGGTCTGTGACGGCGGGCCGGCGTCCTGTCCAGGGGTTCATGAGGCAGAGGGGGATGCTGCGGCGCGCTTTTACGGTGACGGCCCGTATGCCGCTTTCGTCGCGGGCGGCGCTTACCTCGAATCCGCCGCGGGCGAGGAAGCTGCGGAAGGCCGCGACCGTCCAGCCCGGTACGGCGGGGAAGAGGTGTATGCGTCCCGAGCGACTGTTCATCAGCCGTTCGGGCACGGCGCTGATCTGCGACGCCAGGGCGCGGTGGTCTTCGATGCGCTGCGCGCCGTAGGCATAGCGGCGGGGCACGTCGTCGGGGCTTTTGCCGACGAGGACGTAGGCGCTCGCGTTGTTGCCGTGTCCGATGGCGTCGGCCGTGCGCGCGATGAGATCTTTCTCTTCCTGCGGGCTGTCGAGGTTGATTTCGTCGGCCAGGGTGACGGGATAGAATCCCGGATACATGCCGTGGTCGCCGCGCGTATATCGCGGGAATGCCTTTTCGTTGGCTCCGAGCACGGCGCCCGCTTCGACGCGGTAGAGCGGATAGGGCGGCAGGTGGTCCGCCACTTCGCGCCAGCCGGGCACGAGGTCGCTGTCCGTATCGAGGTATTCCGCCGCTTCGACGGCGAGGTTGAGTATTTTGCGAAACATGGCGATGGCGCCGGTGTTGTTGCGCGTGTACTCCATGCGGTACGAGATGCCGTAGCCTTCGGTCTCGACCGTCGGTTCGAGGTTGAAGACCTTGCCGTCCCATCCCCGCCGAGCGAAGGCTTCGTAGAAGAGCGCGAGGTCGCGCAGGAGCGGATAGCAGGTGTCGCGCAGGAAGGCTTCGTCGCCCGTATAGTCCCAGAAGTTCCAGATGACCTTGAGGATCTGTCCCGGCACTTCGAGGGTGAAGTCGAGCACGGCGTTTTCGACGTACCACGGGCTTTGCGCGGCGGCAGGCAGGTATCCGTGCGCAATCGTCATGCCGGGCAGGCCGTATTTGAGGCGCGCCTTCTCCTTGAGCGTCTCGTGCCAGTGCGAGACGAGGCGCGGCCACTGTATCTTGGGTTCGTAGCGGTTGAGCATGAAGAAGCGTCCTTCGGTGAACAGCTCGTTGTAGCACGGCAGCGAGTGCCAGTTCTGTATGTCGAGGTCGAAGGCGGCATAGCTGGCGCTCCCCTCGTATTTGCGCGGGTCGGGGAAGCACTGTCCCATGTGTCCCGTCGTCCAGCTCCGGTACACGTCGCGAAAGAAGGCGCCCGATGTCTGTTCCCGCTCCTCGGGCGTGCCGCCGAGGAGGATGCGTCCGTCCTCGCGCCGGTCGTACAGTTTCCCGTACCATGCTTCGTTTTCGGCCTTCAGCCTGCGGTAGTCACGCTTTTCGGCGTCGAGCAGGAGCTGCCGTGCGCGCTCCATGTAGTCGGGCGTCTCGTTGAGCGTGGCGATGGCGACGTAGAGGCGCGCCCGTCCCTTCCCGCGTTCCGGCACGCGGAGCGCGGCGTCGACGGCCACGCCGGGCGAGCCGGCGACGTACGAGTAGGTGAGCGCCTCGAGTTCCGTCATCTCCGGATGCGTGGCCGTGCGGATGTTCGGCACCATGAGGTAGCCCTGATTGTCGCGCGGGATGACCGGTTTCGTGCCGAGGTCTTTCTGCAGCTCGTGCACCTCGAAATCGTATCGCGCGTCCGACACCATTGCCATGAGCACGTACCGGAATCCCTGCGGGAAAGTGGCCTCGGCGGGGAAGACCTGGTGTATCCAGAAGAAACGCCCGTCCGTACCGCACGTGGGCGGCTCGAAGACGCCGTTCACGTCGCGGTCGGCCTCGAAGTCGTAGTATTCGAGCGGCTCGTTCACGTCGGCCGGCTGAAAGACGACGGCTTTTTTGTACGAGCCGTCTTCCTCCATGTAGCGCCTGTGTCCCTGGTCGAGGTTGCGGAAGAGGCGGAGCGTGAGGCCTCCCGCCAGGTTCTCATAGTTCAGGTCGATTGCCGTCACGTTCTTTTCCATCGACAGGAGATACCCGACGTCCAGCTTCCTCTCGCCGTCGGCCAGGCTGAGGGTGATTTCGCCGTCCTTGAGATGTTCGGTCGCCACGGGCCGCGGCGCTCCCTCGAAGTCGGGCGCCTTGATGATGATCTGCCCGACCGATTTCTGGCACGGGAAGGGATACAGTTCGCTCCACAGCGCATGATTGTAGCGCCCGCCCCGCTCGTCGAGCGAGAAGAACGACGGACGGGTCATTCCCGCCATTGGCATGTCGTTGAGGTCTCTGTTCGTTTCGGCGTAGGCCGCCTCGACGACGTCCGCCATCGTGTGGCGGTCGCGGTCGACGTATCGCCGGTCTATGACGTCGGTTTTGAGCATGCTCACGGTGATGTTGCCGGCGCCGCCCCATATTGCCGCGCGCGTAGTCAGCGAGCTGGTCGTCATCGTGCGGCTCGGCTGGAGCGGATTCAGCACGGTCGTGGCCGTCGCCGTTGCCGCCATTTCGCGCCACGTCTTTTCGCCGGCAAAAAGCGAGTCGATGCGCGCTTTCGAACCGGTCTGCGCGGATACGCCAAACACCATAGCCGCACATAAAACAAGGGTTATAATTCCTGCTTTCATGGAAATAAATTCAAGATTTAAAATTTAATATTCAAGATTTGAACAAAACAATTGCGTGTACAGGTCTCGCGCAGCGTGCGACAGGGTTGTACACGGCGTGTACAAGTCCCGCGCACCGTGCGTGAAGGTTGTACATGGCAGGTACAGGTTCCGCGCACCGTGCGTGAAGGTTGTACATGGCATGTACAAGTCCCGCGCACCGTGCGCGAAGGTTGTACACGGCAGGTACAGGTTCCGCGCACCGTGCGCGAAGGTTGTACATGGCATGTACAGGTCCCCGGAACTTCCGTGAAGGTTGTACACGGCATGTACAGGTCTCCCGGAATTTCCGGCAAGGTTGTACATGGCAGGTACAGGTTCCCCGGAATTTCCGGCAAGGTTGTACACGTCATGTACAGGTCTCCCGGAATTTCCGGCAGGGTTGTACACGTCATGTACAGGTCTCCCGGAATTTCCGGGAAGGTTGTACACGGCATGTACAAGCCTCCCGGAACCGAATGAACCGAATGTATGAATGGACATTCCGGTTTAAAACTTAACGCTCCCCGACAGGCCTCCCTTCCCCGTCGGCGCCGGCTGTCCTCCGCCCACGGAGACGAGGACGTCGCCCTCTACCGGCACGGCATTTCCGTCGGCATTGATCAGCGTCAGTTCCTTTTCCGTCAGTGCGAACTCGACCGTCTGCGATTCGCCTGCCCTGAGATGAATCCTGCGGAATCCTTTCAGGGCGCGGACGGGCGTCGCGAAGTCGCGCTTGCTTGACAGGTAGAGCTGAACGACCTCGTCGCCGTCGCGGTCGCCGTCGTTCGTCACCGTCGCCTTTACCGTCAGCGCCAGGCCGCCGTCCGGCCGGACGGTTTCCAGATTCGCGTATTTGAAGGACGTGTAGCTCAGTCCGTAGCCAAACGGATAGACGGGCGTGCCTTTGAAATAGCGGTAGGTGCGGTTCGCCATGCTGTAGTCCTCGAAGTCGGGCAGGTCATCGGCGCTCCTGTAGAACGTCACCGGGAGGCGTCCGGCCGGGTTGTAGTCGCCAAACAGCACGTCGGCCACGGCCTGTCCGCCCGCCTGTCCGCCATACCATGCGTTGACGATGGCCGGCAGGTGCTGCGATTCCCATTCCAGGCCGATGGCGCTGCCCGTCATCAGTACGAGTATGACGGGTTTGCCCGTGGCTGCCAGCGCCTTCAGCATGTCCTTCTGCACGGCGGGCAGGTCGATGGACGTGCGGTCGCCCTTACGGAAGCCGTCGATTTCGACACCCATCTCTTCGCCTTCCACCTTCGCCGATATTCCGCCGGCAAAGATGATGACGTCGGCCTCTTTCGCGATGTCAACCGTGCGGCTGACGTCGGCCCGGCGCAGCGTGCCGCAGTCGAACGAGATTTCGGCATTGTCGGCATACTGGCGGTAGTGTATCTCCAGCTTGCGGGGCGTTCCCTTTTCCGTCTTCAGGAGATAATAATTGTTGATGTTTCCGGTCTTTTCCGCCTTTACGCCGTCGATGAACAGCTCGGCCCAGTCGTCGGCTGCAAGCTCGAAGCAGACTTCTCCGCTCTCCTTCGGCGTGAAAACGGTCGACCACGTGGCTGACATCTGGCGCGCGATGACGCCTTCGGCAATGTCCTGCCCGTCGCCCCAGCGATAGTCGACCTTCGCCTCGACGCGCGACAGGACAGGCTCGCCCTCGGCCTTCGTATTGTCGTAATAGTCGGCCCTGAAGCCCGGCTTGCCGTCGTACGTGAAGAGCGAGCCGTCGTATGCGGGCGTGAAAACCAGGTCGTCGGTCAGGTTGACGCCCTTGTCGTATATCACCTCGATGTCGCTTCCCGCCTTTGTGCGGATGCCTTCCAGCACGGTTGTGATTTCGGTCGGATAGCCGTAATAGTTTGCCAGCAGCACGCTTTCGCTGTCGGCGTTGGGGCCTGTGACGGCAATCTTCCTTATGTTGCGGCTGTTCAGCGGCAGCAGGCTGTTTTCATTTTTGAGGAGCACGATGGACTGCTGCGCCATTCGCAGGGCGTGCGCGCTGTGTGCGGGCGCTTCGAGCGCGGACACCGGCGTTGCGGCATAGGGCACGCGGTCGTCGGGGTCGAACATGCCCAGGCGGAAGCGTATCCTGAACAGGCGCCGCAGCGATTCGTCGATGTCCACTTCGGTGACAAGCCCGTTGGCGACGGCCTCGGTCAGCGCCAGATAGACGCCGTTGCCACATTCGCAGTCCGTCCCGTGCAGCACGGCGTCGGCCGCGGCCGACGCCGCGTCGGGATGCGTCTTGTGCGTACGGTAGAAGTCCTGTACAGCGCCGCAGTCGGACGTCACATAGCCGTCGAAATGCCACCTGTTTTTCAGTATGTCCATCATCAGGAAATCGTTGCCGCAGCAGGGCTGGCCGTAGAAGGCGTTATAGGCGCACATCACGCCCGTGACGTCCGCCTCCGTGATCAGCTCGCCGAACGCCGGGAGGTAAGTATCCCACAGGTCGAAGTTGCTCACCTCCGCGTTGTAGGTATGCCGGTTCCATTCGGGGCCGCTGTGCACGGCGTAGTGCTTGGCGCAGGCCGACGATTTGAGATAGACGGGGTCGTCGCCCTGCAGCCCCCTCACGAACGACGAGCCGATGCTTGCCGTCAGGAAAGGATCTTCGCCATACGTCTCCTGCCCCCGGCCCCATCTGGGGTCTCTGAAGATGTTGATGTTCGGGCTCCAGTAGGTGAGGCCGAGGAAGATGCCCGTCTTGCCCTTGCGCGTCGCATCGTGATAGATGGCGCGCCCTTCGGTAGACACGAAGTCGCCCATCTGCCGGACGGACTCCGCGTCCCACGTGGCAGCCAGGCCGATCGCCTGCGGAAATGAGGTTGTCGGATACGGACTGCGGGCCACGCCGTGCAGCGCCTCGTTCCACCAGTTGTAGGCCGGTATGCCCAGCCGTTCGATGGCAGGCGCATTGTTCATCATCTGCTCGATTTTCTCGTCGAGCGTCAGCCGGCCTATCAGATCGTCGACCCGCGCGTCGACAGACAAATCAGGATTGCGGAAATCATACCCGCCCTGCTTTACGGTGCAGGCCGATGCCGTCAGCATCAGCCCGCAGATTAAAATGAAAACTTTATTCATACTGTAAAAATTCGAGATTCAAAATTCAAGGATTCAAAGACATCAAAATTCAAACGAACCGGCCTTCCGTTTCCAAATACCCCTCCCCTTCCCTTGTGGGGAGGAGGAGGGGTGGGAAGGTCGATTCAGTTATTTATATACTCTCAGGGAAGAATCGTCCCGTCGTCGAGCCTGTGCTCTCTCGGGCCGGGGCGGTCTCTCATCGTTCCTGTCAGCGTGTACAGGTTTTCGAGCTGCTTCGTCATGATTCGCTCTCCTGCGCCCGGCTCGATCATGTTGGTTCCCTGGTCGGCGCCAAAGCCACCCAGGGCTGCCGAGCGGACGTCGGCCACGTATCCGGGCGAACGGCCGCCGCTCACGGAATATCCGAAGAAGAAGGGCACCCAGCCGTTATACTGCGAGACTTCCTTTTTCCAGTCGAGCTGGAACTTGATGAAAAACTCGCCCGGGACGGCCGATATGACATACCGGTCGTTGATGACGATCACCGAGAAGTGCGGATTGAACTGCACCGCCTTGTCGAAACGTCCGACGAAGGCGAGCGAATCGGTTTTGACCTTGACGCTCTGCCCGTCGTACGGATTGGGATAAAGTTCCTTCGCCAGCTTGACGGTTTCGATGGAGAGCAGCTTGCCCATGCGCTCGATCAGGTCGTAGTTGGCCTTGCGCGGGTCGTCGGCGCCCTGCCGTCCGCCGTCCTTGAAGAGCGGCGCCTGGTTGCCGGCGGCGCCGTTGACGAAGAGGCAGTGAATTTTGTTGTCGAACGCCTCCTCGGTGTAGCGGGTGGCATAGCCAACGAAGTCGGCCGACACTTCAAAATTGTTCCATACCACGTCGGGATGGCAGGCATAGTTCATAATCAGGATGCGGGGATTGCCGCTCATGTCTTCGATCCGTACGACGCCGACGGAGTTGTCTACCGGCCCGTGGGGCAGGCGTTCGCGATTGATGTAGCGGTAATGATCGTCGGCAAACCACGATTCGCGGGCATGTCCGTCGTCGCGCACGATCAGGCGGTTGAAGCTCAGCGACGGGAAACTGCGGTGGCCGCCCGACAGCTTCGCCTCAAACATGTTGCGGGAGGCTTCGTCGATCAGGCGGGTAAACTTCTCTTCCGTCCATTCGCGCGTCCCCGAGGCACCGGAATGATTGTGCGACTGGCACAGGAAGACTTCGGCCAGGCCGTATTTCGCCTTGAGCGAGGCAATGAACTGATCGCTGCCGCCTCCGCTGTCGTAGGTGATGAAGGCGATCCTCACGCCATCGGATTCGAGGATGAGGCTGCGGGCATACAGGGAGTCGTGCACCGGATACCTCGTATTGGGAGGCGTGACGTTGATCTTGGCCGAGCCGGCCATCAGCTTGCCGCTATTGGCCGCAGGGCAGGCGCAGACTGCCGTGACGAGCAGCGCGCAGGCGAGGGTGATTGCTGTTGTGAAATGTTTTGCTTTCATAGCTTCGTTATTTTAATCGTGTGTTCCATATTTCCTTAATGGTCTCTTCCTGTGAATACCCGACGGGGCAGGCCACGCTCCGGGTGTTGGCGAAATACGACCGGAAAGACGCCTCTTCCTGCGGCCCGGAAATCATCCGTATGACGCACATTTGCAGGTGCCCGTTCGGGTCGGTCTGGCGCAGCCAGTCGAAGGCGTACCAGAGCCATTTGTTGCGGTAGTCTTCGTCCTGTACGGCGAGCCAGGTGATGTCGTCGTATCCCCAGCAGAAATGGTCGGCATGGCTGGCCACGCCTGCGGGCGGTTCGCGCCGTATGCCGAAGTTGTCGAACTCGACAAGGTAGGGCATGTGCTCTGCCTCCCATCCGCTGGGCGAAACGGCGGCCTGGCTTTTCTGGTAGATGCCGTCGCTGTGTCCGACTTCGAGGATGCCTTCCATCGGCTTGTCGATGACCTCCTTTATCCTGAGCGGAAAAGAATTGAAGTCGAGCAGGCTGATGCCGTCCTTCACGAAGCCGCCTTTGGGCGTATGCCCGTCGAGCAGGACGTAATGGCGGCGCGCATGCTGGCGCGCATAGTCGCGTACCTTCTGAAGGAAGGCGGCGTAGTGGCTCTTGTCGAGGTCGTCGCGCCCGATGAGTTCAACCTGTCCGAGGTGGAAGGCTTCCACGCCGATGTCGATGTATGACCGGGCAAGGAAGTAGAACCAGAACTGCGCCTCGAGGTTGTTGATGATCGGCGTGCCGCCGCCGCGTCCGCTGCGCATCAACACTTCCGCGTCGGGACCGGCGCGCCGCACGATGTCTTCGACCTTGAAGTTGCGGTCTTCGACCGGCTGATTGAACGCTTCGAACACCCAGGCGGGTATTTTCAGATTGTTCACGTCGGCGCTCACATGCTCGAACAGGCAGCCCTGGAAGATGATTTCGGGATCGTATTCATGCATCCGGTCGATCAGCCGCCGGGCATAGTCGAGGAAGGCCGGGTCGCCCAGCTTGCTCTCCTCGCTCCAGCGGTAGATGGCGCGTCCGACGAATTTGGCCCCGATGTTCTGGATCATGCGTATGTCGTCTTCGCGGTAGGGAAAAAGATAGTTTTCCGGATTGCCCGGCACGAGGAAGTAGCCGGCCGTCACGGCGCGGTCCAGGTAGTTCTCCAGCACGTCGCGCGAGATGGAGCCGTCGAAGTAGAACTTCGAGTCTTCGGAGAAAGTCGCCCGGTTTCCGGCCGCTTCGTTGCTGCACTGCTGCATAGACAGGCATACGGCCATGAGGGCGATGACTGTCGACAGGAATCTTGTTTTCGTATTCATGATGGTCATATTTTTATAGAGTTCTTATCTGGTATTTTTCAGGATGAAGTCGACGGCCTGCTGCGGGTTGAGGGGCGAGAGGGGATAGTGTCCTTTCCCGCGGTCTTCGATCACGGTAAATTTCCCGCCGAACTGCCGGTATTTGCTTTCCGCCGCGCGCGTCTGGCTTTTCAGGTTGGGGTCGAGGCTGCCGCAGACGTGCAGGACGGGAACCCCGGCCCTGGCCAGCGGCGCCAGATTGTCGAGCGGTTGCACACTGGCGAGAGACGCGCGCAGTATGGGATTTTCGCCGTATATGCACGATACCTTTTCAGGATTGTTTATCGCCCAGTGATACACCTCTCCCGTAGCTGCGCCGCGCCCTGCCACGACCGGTTTTTTTGAAAAGCCTTTTTCCGTCAGGTAGCCGTATACCGTGTTCCAGTGTTCGAGGTTAGGCCCGTCTTCGCTGGTCGGCACCGGCCCCACGACAATGTGATAACCTTCGGCCAGCAGCGCGAAGTCGACCTCCGAGTCGCGTTCGGGCTGGTCTGTGCGGTATACCCAGGGCATGCCCGCTGCCGCCTTGCCGGGAACGAAGACGGTCACACCGCCACCCACGCCGGGGATGTATATGCCATACCGGTCGTAGCTCCCGACGAAGAACGCACCGCGAACGGTAGTCCATACTTTTTCCGCCGCGGCATATTTGTTGTCATACGCAATGCGCGAACTGTAGAACGACGTCCGTGTGTTCCGTTCGGTCAGGAACGCGGGTTTCGTTTCGTTTCCCGGCGCAAAACTCTGCTCGATGAAGTCGACGATCACACCCGGATCCCGCAGGCTGTGCGGATGATGCGCCGGCCCGTCCTTGACGATGACGGAGATGCGTCCTCCCCAGGCGTGGTAGATGTTTTCGATGCTGCGGGTGTTGTTCAGTATCGGGTCGATACTGCCGCAGACGTTCAGCAGCGGCACGTCGTTTTGCGCCAGCAGATACAGCTTCGAGAGACTGGTCTGGCTGACGCCGGGATTGTCGGCGTAGATGGCCGTCACCTTGTCGGGGTTGTTCGTCCCCCACGTGTAGGCGTTGCTGCCTCCCCGGCTCATGCCGATGAAGGCAGGCTTGGGCGACAGGCCGTACTCGCGCGTCAGGAAGGCGTACCACACGTCCCACGTCCGGTCGGGATCGGTTGTGATGAAGGCCACGTGATAGCCCCTGTTCAGCAGTTCTATTTCGGCCTGCGGCTCGTGGTTCCAGTAGCAGCCGCGCCATGTCCAGGGATTGCCGGGCAGGGCCTGCCGCGGTACGACCACGATGCAGCGCCGCGTGCCCGGTTCGGGTGCGTTCACGCCGTCGCCTTCCCGTGCCGTCGCACGGGTGGGTGTGAGTTGAAGGGTCTCTTCGTTGATGACGTAGTCGTAGCGGTCGAAGCCGTGCCACGAGCTTTTTTCGATGTCTGCCGCCGTGGCCGCGCAGGCGAACCATCCGGCAATGAACAGAAGAGACGTCAGTCTGAATATTTTCATGATTATATATGTTTTAGATGTTTATTATTGCCGGCCGGTCTTTGGGTACGGTCACCTTTACGACTTTGCCGTTATATCGTATGTTGCACGTGCCGCCGAGCGGATTGCTTATCTCCGCCGACACGAGCCGTCCCTTTTCCCACTTCATGCTCACCGTGTATCCGCCGCGCGCACACAGTCCGCTTGCCTCGCCTGACGCGCTCCATCCGTAGGGCAGCGCCGGCAGGAGACTGATCTCGTCCGCATGACTTTGAATCAGCGATTCGGCTACGCCGGCAGTGAATCCGAACGGTGCGTCGACCTGTGCGCCCGTGCCCTGACGCAGGAAATGTCCGGCCGTAGCGGGAAGAGCGGCGCGGATGAGCGCTCCCGTCCTGTCGCCGCGTTCGAGACGCGCCCACATGCAAATGTTCCACGAGCCGGGGAAGCCGCCTCCACGCGGTGCACGCGCCTCCAGCCAGTAGCGATAGGCGCTCACCAGGTCGGCGTCGCTCTCGCGGTGGAGCAGGATGCTCTTGCCGGGATAGAAGGGGAAGTAGGGCGACACGTCGTGTCCGCCGCGCTGCGGTCGCCAGTCTTCGATCCATTCCTGGACGTATCCAAGCTGGTTCACGCGGTAGGGCGGCAGCTTGGGCAGGATGCTTTCGAGCTTGCGGCGGAGCGGAGCGTCCACGCCGAGGATGCGGCTGGCCTCGATGACGTGCGGAAACAGTTCGCGCATGATGGCCACGTCCATCGTCGGGGCGGGGGAAAGGTAGGATAGTTCGTTGTCGTTGTCGACATAGTAGCCGTGTTCGGGCGACATCGAGAAGGGCGTGACGAGGTATCCGTATTTGGGATATTCCACAAGGATGTCGGAAAGAAATTCGGCCGAGCCTTTCAGTGCGGGATAGATGTCGCGCAGGATGTCGCGGTCGCCGCCGCTGAAGGCGTAATGCTCCCACAGGTGCTGGCAGAGCCATGCGCCGCCTACGGGCCACATCCCGAAGCGCGCGCCGTCGACCGGCGCCGTACCGCGCCAGAGGTCGAGGTTGTGGTGCGTCACCCAGCCCTTGGCGCCGTAGTATATCTGCGCCGTCTTTACGCCGTTTTCGGCGATGTCCTTCACCATCGAGATGAGGGGCAGGTGACACTCGCCGAGGTTCGTCACTTCGGCAGGCCAGTAGTTCATCTGCGTATTGATGTTGATGGTATACTTGCTTCCCCAGGGCGGCGTGAGGCGTTCGTTCCATATCGCCTGCAGGTTGGCGGGCTGTCCGCCCGGGCGGCTGCTGGAGACGAGCATGTATCGTCCGAACTGGAAGCAGAGCATTTCGAGATGCGGGTCGGCTTCGCCTGCGGCAGCGTCCGCAAGCCTGCGGGTGACGGATTTTTCGCCCTTTTCGCTTCCTCCGACGTCGAGGCGCACACGTCCCATCAGGCCGCTGAAGTCGTCGACGTGCCTCTGCCGGAGGGTGCGGTAGTCCTTGCCGGCCACGGCGGAGAGGATTTTACTGTTGCGCGCTGCGGGGTCGCCGCTAATGTCAAGATAGTTGACGAAGCTGGTGGAGGCACTGAGCACGAGCGTGGCCGAGTTGGCATCGCGCACGGTCAGTTTGTTCTTGCTGGTAGCCGTGCGTCCGCCCTCGGCGCTGGCCTGCACGACGGTCTGGAACGACATGCCGGGGCTTTCGGCCTCGCCGATGAGCCAGTACCGGGGGATGGAGTTATCCCACTGTCCGTCGAGCGTGAGGCGTCCCGGCTCAGCTGTGGCGCGGCTGGCGAAGTGGCTGTCGAGCCAGGCGTCGAACGACACTTTGCCCGGCTTGTCGGCCGTCAGGTGTACCACCATCACTTTGTCGGGATAGGAGACGAAGACTTCGCGCGTGTAGTTCACGCCGCCGTACGAGAAGGATACCGACGTGACGCCGTTGAGCATGTCGAGGCTGCGGCGGTAGCGTCCCGCTTCGGCGTTGTCGATGCCATAGAAGAGGAGGCGCAGGTCGCCCAGGGGTTCGTAGGCCTGCTGGTTGACGGGCTTGCCGTAGAAGTGTTCGTCGGCCATGCGTTCGGCTTCCTTGAACTTGCCGCCGAAGACGAGGTCCTTGATCTGTCCGAAGTATTGTCCGGCGCCGGGGTCGTTGTAGTCGTGCGGCCGCCCGGACCAGAAGCTCGATTCGTTCAGGGCGATGCGTTCTTCGGTGATTTTGCCGTAGACGAGGCCGCCGATCAGGCCGTTGCCGACGGGCAGGGGTTCAACCCACGTGTCGCCTGGCTTGGCGTCGTACCACAGTACCAGGTCGTTTTTTTCTGCGGCGCGACATGCGGCGCCGATCATGCACGCTCCCAGAAGGGAGGTCAGGATGATTTTGCTGAATGGATGTTTGCTCATAATATTAAAGTTTAAAAAATTGTTTTGTGAGATTCGATATGTTTTCTGTTGCGTTTTTTACGGTTTATGTTTTCCATGCCGGCGGCGGGGCGGGATGAGGGGGCGCGTTCAGTTGACGTACACGGCGTCGCCCCTGATTCGGTACTTGAAGTCTCCCACTTCGCGAAGGACGTCGAACACCTGCCGCACGTCTTCGCCCGGCGAGAAGCGGAGGGTGAAGAGGCGTCCGCGGAACCGCGCGGCGTCGTAGATGACGGCGACGCCGAAGTGGCGTTCGATTTCCTGCACGACCTCGTCGAAGGTATTGCCCTGAAACACCATGTATCCCTCCGTCCACTGCATCCGTTTCGCGGCTTCGACCCTGCGGGTCGTCACCTCGTCGGTGTTGCGGTCGTAGACGAGCTGTTCGTTGGGTGCGAGAATGACGACGGAATGCATCTCGTGCTGCTTCATGCTGATCTGCACCTTTCCGCTTTCGAGGATCGCCGTGCTTCGGACGGCGCCGGGATAGGACTGCACGTTGAAGACGGTGCCGAGGGCGGTGATGTCCATACATTCGGTTTTGACGACAAACGGCTTGCCGGCGTTACGCGCGACGGAGAAATTGGCCTCGCCGTGGAGGTAGATCGTGCGCGTCGACCCCGTGAATTCGCGGTCGTAGACGAGCAGCGAGCCGGAGTTGATCCATACTTCGGAGCCGTCGGAGAGCGTGATGTGGCGCCGTTCGCCGCGGGGCACGAAGTGTTCGACCAGTTCGGGCTCCTTCACCGTCGCCACGTCGTCCCGTTCGTCCGCCGTGAAGAGGCGCGTCAGCGCCGAGCCGAGCGCCAGCAGCGCGATGGCCGCGGCTGCGGCAGCACAGTGGCGCACCGCCGTCCGCCACCGACGTCCGTCATGCCGGGCGATGCGGCGGCGCACCTTCTTCAGCTCTTCGGCCGTACTCTCGTCGCTCAGGGTCGTATAATTTTCCCAAATGTCGAGCAGCGCTTCCTGCTTTTCGTTGTGCAGGTCGTCGTCTGTCAGCCATCTGCCGAAGCGGCGACGGGTCTCTTCGGACGCGCCGCCCTCGAAAAATTTCGCAATCAGCAACGGGATGTTCCTTCCTTTCATAAAACTGCTTTTTATTAAAGACGCCGGCTAAGGCGTATACACACTGTTTAAAATTCAAAAATGATAAAGATTCAAAGATTCCAAAGACATTCCAAAATCATAATTCATAATTAAATTCCGCTATTCCGCCGGATGCCGGCAGGGCCGAAGGTCGGGCGTTCGCCTT
>JAIRZY010000146.1 GCA_031266995.1 Tannerella sp. | reverse complement strand
ACTTCAGTCCGTAAATTGCGGACTGCAGTCCGCAGACTAATCTCCACCCCTCCAGGGGGCGGTGGACAGGTGTGGGTTTGTTTTTATGTCGAAATTCCGCAGGGACGACCGGTGCGCAGCGTGCGTAAACGGGAGCGATGTTGCGGCGGAACTGTCCGGACGGCCGGCGGACGTGTCGGAAAATACGGTCGATGCCATGCGCGACATCACTCGCGTACATTTGTATATATAGCACCGCATACGGCATTTCGCGCTGTGCGGCGGAAACATGTTGTAAAACATTCCCGCTTTCCGTCTGCCGGCGGGGTGGCACATGCATATTTTCCCTACTTTTGCAGGCATTGAACGAATATTTATAAACATCCTGATGAGGAATCGGGAATGAACCGGTATGAAACAGAAACAGACATTTTCATGGGAAAGGGGTTCGCTTACCCTGCTGCGCGTCGCCATCGGGTGGCATTTCCTCTACGAGGGCGTGGCCAAGATTGTGGCCGGAGGCTGGTCTTCGCAATCCTATCTGGCGGGTACGACGGGCTTTGCCTCGCCTTTCTATCACTGGCTCGCCGATTCGCCGGCTATCGGCGTGGTGGACTGGCTGAACATCGCCGGGCTGATTCTCATCGGTCTGGCGCTTTTTGCGGGTGTGTGCGTGCGCTTTGCGGCAGCGGCGGGCGCCGTGTTGCTCGTGCTCTACTATTTCGCCTATCCCCCGTTCGGCCTGTCGTTGCTGAGCGTGCCGCGCGAGAGCCACCTGTATGTCGTCGATCCGCTGCTGCTCGAGGCCCTGGTGCTGCTCTTCATCGCCTGCCACCGCGAGGGGGGATTCGGCATCGACCTGGCCGGCTACCGGCGCCGCCGCGAGGTGTCGACCGGCGCGGACGGGGGCGCGACGGGACGGCGACGGGTGATTCGCGACCTGGCGTCGCTACCGCTGCTCGGGCTGATGGGCTGGGGGGCGTGGCGCAGCGGGAGGCGATACGGCACGGATGTGATGAGCGGCGCGACGGTCAAGGTGAACCGTCAGGAGCTGGGCGAACTGAAAGGCGTGCTGCCGCAGGGACGAATCGGCCCTCACGCGATCAGCCGCCTCGTGCTGGGCGGAAACCTCATCGGCGGCTGGGCACATGCGCGCGACCTGCTGTATGCCGACACGCTCTTCAAGGCCTACAACACTGAACGCAAAATCTATGAAACGCTCATGGTGGCCGAGGCGGCGGGCATCAACACGATCAACATCGGCTTTACGTCGAACCCCGTGCTGCAGAAATACAGGAAGGCTACGGGGAGCGGGATGAAGGTCATCACGCAGATCTCGGCCGACGTCAGGGACGAGTCTACCCTGTTCGACAACCTGTATCGCGCCATCGGCTACGGCGTCGACATCATCCAGATACAGGGCAACTGGTGCGACTGGATGGTGCGCGATCAGCACGTGGACCGCATCGGGCGGCTGCTCGAGCGGATACGCGCCGAGGGCTTCACCGCCGGGCTGGGCGCGCATACGGTCGACTCGCTGATTGCCTGCGAGGAGGCCGGCGTCGTGCCCGACTACTATATGAAGACGATGCACCACGACCGCTACTGGTCGGCGCATCCGAGGGAAAACCGTGTCCCCTTCGAGGTCGACGGAGAGAATCACCTCGACCACAACCGCTTTCACAACAACTTGTTTTGCCTCTATCCCGAGCGCACGGCCGAATTTGTGCGCCGCACGGCCGTCCCCGTGATGGGCTTCAAGGTGCTCGCCGCGGGGGCAATCGCGCCTGCCGACGGCTTCAGGTGGGCCTTTGCGCACGGCGCCGATTTTATATGCGTCGGCATGTTCGACTTCCAGATCGTGGCCGACGTCAATATCTGCCTCGACACGCTTGCCGCCGTCGAAACGGAAAAGATACGCGAACGGCAGTGGCATTGATATTGTAATCAGCAACCTGGCAAATGTGAGAATCGGCAAATGAGAGAATAAATCAAATAAGTCAATGTGAAAATGAAGAAATGCGAGAATGTGAGAATGAAACCGGTTCGTTGATTCATTTATCCGTTTGTATATTCCCGCATTGACTCATTTGCGAATTTGCTCATTTGCCAATTCTCACATTGACTAATTTGCTAATTGACCCGTTTGCCCGTCTGCTGACCGGTTCGTTTTTTTATGCGAAATAATTGCTACATTTGCACGTCCGTCACCCTGTACGGACAGAAGAACTATAACTAAAACAGATATATTATGATTATTGGCATCCCGAGAGAAATCAAAAACAACGAAAACCGCGTGGCGATTACGCCCGGCGGCGTAAAAGAACTCGTCAAGCGGGGACACACGGTGTACGTACAGCACACGGCGGGCGAAAACAGCGGATTCGCCGACACCGAATACCACGCGGCCGGCGCCCGCATCCTGCCCGCCATCGAAGACGTCTACCTCCATGCGGAAATGATACTGAAGGTCAAGGAGCCGGTCGCACAGGAATATCCGCTCGTGCGCCGCGGCCAGACGCTCTTCACCTACTTCCACTTCGCCTCCGAAGAAACCCTGCTGCGCGCCATGCTCAAAAGCGGCGCGACATGCATCGCCTACGAAACGGTCGAAACGAAAGACCGCACGCTCCCGCTCCTCATACCGATGAGCGAAGTGGCCGGCCGCATGTCCATACAGGAAGGCGCCAAGTACCTCGAAAAGCCGCAGGGCGGCAAAGGCATCCTGCTCGGCGGCGTGCCCGGCGTCAAGCCTGCGCACATACTGATCCTGGGCGGAGGCGTCGTCGGCTATCACGCCGCGCTCGTAGCTGCCGGCTCGGGCGCAAGCGTGACCGTTGCCGACATCTCGCTGCCCCGCCTGCGCTATCTCGACAGCATCATGCCTGCCAACGTGAAGACGCTCTACTCGTCTACGCACAATATCGAAAACGAACTGCCGCACACCGACCTGGTCATCGGCGCCGTACTCATACCCGGCGCCAAAGCCCCTCACCTGCTCACGCGCGACATGCTGCCGCTGCTCAAGAAAGGCAGCGTGCTGGTCGACGTGGCCATCGACCAGGGAGGATGCTTCGAAACGTCGCACCCCACGACCCATACCGACCCGGTTTACGAAGTTGACGGCATCGTACACTACTGCGTGGCCAACATCCCGGGCGCCGTGCCCTACACCTCGACGCTCGCTCTCACCAACGCGACGCTGCCCTACGTCTTTACGCTCGCCGACCGGGGCTGGGTGGAAGCATGCCGCAACGACCCGGGACTGAAGCTGGGACTGAACGCCGTAGACGGCCGGGTCACCTATCCGGAAGTCGCCAGAGCCTTCGGACTTGCCTGCGAACCCGTCCCCGGACTGTAGCGCTACAAAAAAGAAACTGCATAAATTTGATTTGTTGTCTGTCGAAAAAATTGTATCTTTGCCACAGTTTTAAAAAACAAAGAAACTATGAAAATAACGAAAATTATCGGAAGAGAAATTCTCGACTCGCGCGGAAATCCCACGGTAGAAGTCGATGTAGTGTTGGAATCGGGCGTTATCGGCAGGGCCTCCGTCCCCTCCGGAGCATCCACGGGCGAAAACGAAGCCCTCGAACTGCGCGACGGCGACAAGGCGCGCTACGGCGGTAAAGGCGTTCTCAAGGCCGTCGACAACATCAACGGAAAGATTGCTCCCATGCTCATGGGACGCTCGGCGCTGGACCAGACAGGCATTGACAACGTCATGCTGAAACTGGACAACACGAAAACAAAGGCCAACCTCGGCGCCAACGCCATCCTCGGCATATCGCTGGCCGTAGCCCGGGCCGCAGCCAACTATCTGGACATACCGCTGTACAGATACATCGGCGGCGTAAACACATACGTGCTGCCCGTCCCGATGATGAACATCATCAACGGCGGCTCGCACAGCGACGCGCCGATCGCGTTTCAGGAATTTATGATTCGCCCCGTCGGCGCCACCTCCTTCAAGGAAGGCCTGCGCATGGGCGCCGAAGTGTTTCACGCGCTGAAGGCCGTACTGAAAGGACGCGGACTGAGCACGGCCGTCGGCGACGAGGGTGGCTTCGCCCCGGCTCTCGACGGCACCGAAGACGCGCTGAACTCCATCATCGAAGCTATCAAGAAGGCCGGATACAAGCCCGGAAAAGACATCAGCATCGGCCTCGACTGCGCTTCTTCCGAATTTTACAAAGACGGCGTCTACGACTATTCCAAATTCGAGGGCGCCAAAGGTGAGAAACGCTCTTCCGATCAGCAGGTAGACTATCTCGAAAAACTGATTAATACCTATCCGATCGACTCGATCGAAGACGGCATGAGCGAAAACGACTGGGTCGGCTGGAAGAAACTGACCGACCGCATCGGCAAACGCTGCCAACTGGTGGGCGACGACCTGTTCGTGACCAACGTCGAGTTCCTGTCGAAAGGCATCAGGGAAGGTTGCGCCAACTCCATCCTGATAAAGGTCAATCAGATAGGCACGCTCACGGAGACGCTGAACGCCATCGAAATGGCGCATCGCCACGGATATACAACCGTCACGTCGCACCGTTCGGGCGAAACCGAAGACTCCACCATCGCCGATATCGCCGTCGCCACCAACAGCGGACAGATCAAGACCGGCTCGCTGAGCCGCTCCGACCGCATGGCGAAATACAACCAGTTGCTCCGCATCGAAGAGGAACTGAAAGATCGCGCCGTATACGGCTATCGGAAACAAGTGTAGAACTCTTTATTCTTCCCATGAATTAAATAGTGTTAGTATGTGAGAAGAGCTTATCCCTTAACAGCGGATAAGCTCTTTGTTCTTTCATACGCTTTGCCGTCGCGACGTTTTCATCATGAAAAAAAGTATTCGGCGCGAAATCGTGTTTTAAATAAAAGAACTACCTTTACGGGAAATTTTATATTATGAAAATAACAGGTTATAAAACAAAAACGTATGAAGCGCCGACAAAGCGTTATTGTCAGACACTCGACTTGAAAGACGACCCTCAACTGATCGGGGAATACGTGAAACGGCACAGCGAAAGCGAAGCATGGCCCGAAATCAGGGAGGGTATACGCAGCGTGGGCATTCTGGAAATGGAGATTTACATTCTGGGCAACCGCCTGTTCATGATAGTGGAGACGCCGCTCGACTTCGACTGGGACGAAGCATTCAAACGACTGGCCACGCTGCCGCGTCAGCAGGAATGGGAAGACTATATGTCCATCTTTCAGGAGGCAGAGGCTAACGCTACCTCGGCAGAGAAATGGAAACCTGTGGAACGGATCTTCAGGCTGTATGATTGAGCGGATATATATCCTCGAAAGCGTTGACCCTGTCGCCTTCTACGGGGTGAACAACGTACACATGCAACTGATCAAGACGCTCTTCCCAAAGCTGCGCATCGTGGCGCGCGGCAATGTGATGAAAATCATCGGCGACGAAGACGAACTGGATATCTTCATAAAGAAAGTGAGGGAAATAGAAGAATACTGCGAGGAATATAACGCTTTGACGGAAGAGGTCATCGTCGACATCGTGAAGGGCAATCCTTCTGCGGCGATGAAAAAGCAGGATAACCTGATTATCCACGGCGTGGGCGGCAGACCCGTCACCGCCCGCTCGGCAAACCAGCAGAAGCTTGTAAAAAGTTTCGAGGAGAACGATCTTATCTTCGCCATCGGCCCGGCGGGGTCGGGCAAGACGTTCGTCGCCATCGCGCTTGCGGTGAGGGCGCTGAAGAATAAGCAGGTGCGCAAGATCATCCTCAGCCGTCCTGCCGTGGAGGCGGGCGAGAAACTCGGCTTTCTGCCCGGCGAGATGAAGGATAAGCTCGACCCCTACCTGCAACCGCTCTACGACGCGCTGCTGGAGATGATTCCGACGGCCAAGCTGAAGGAGTATATGGAAAACAGCGTCATACAGATTGCGCCGCTGGCCTTCATGCGCGGGCGGACGCTGAACGACGCCGTGATCATCCTCGACGAGGCGCAGAACACGACACCGCACCAGATTAAGATGTTCCTCACCCGCCTCGGGCTGCGCGCCAAGATGATCGTCACGGGCGACATTACGCAGATTGACTTGCCGCCGAGCATGAACTCGGGGCTTGTCGAGGCTGTACGGATACTGTCGAGGGTGCACGGCATAGGGAAGGTGGCGTTTACGAAGAAAGACATCGTCCGCCACAAACTTGTCCGGCACATTGTCGACGCTTACGAGAAGCATGACGAACGGAGAATTGTACGTGAAACGAAATCAACAACTAAAGCATAGGATATGAAAAAAGCACTGGTAAAAACGGATTACTGCTTTCCGGGACAGGAGAGCGTGTACCACGGAAAGGTGCGCGATGTATACAACATTCGCGGCGAGATATTGATCATGGTGGCGACGGACCGCATTTCGGCGTTCGACGTCGTGCTGCCGGAGGGGATTCCCTGCAAGGGGCAGATGCTGAACCAGCTTGCTGCCAAGTTTCTGGATGCGACGGCCGATGTTTGCCCGAACTGGAAGCTGGCTGTTCCGGATCCGATGGTGACGGCGGGCGTGCGTTGCGAGGGTTATCCGGTGGAGATGATTGTGCGCGGATACCTCTGCGGCAGCGCGTGGCGGGCGTACAGGAGTGGCGTGCGCGAGATTTGCGGGGTGAAAATTCCCGAAGGGATGAGGGAAAACGAGCCGTTCCGCGAGCCGGTTGTCACCCCGACGACGAAGGCGGCGCAGGGCGCTCACGACGAGGATATTTCGCGCGGGGAGATTTTGAGGCGCGGGCTGGTGTCGGAGGCGGACTATGAGGTGCTGGAAAAGTATACGCTCGCGCTCTTCCGTCGCGGCACGGAGATTGCGGCGCGGCGCGGGCTGATTCTCGTCGATACGAAGTATGAGTTTGGGCACCGGGAGGGCAAGATATTCCTGATAGACGAGATTCATACGCCCGATTCGTCGCGCTATTTCTATCGCGAGGGCTACGAGCAGCGCCTTGCGGGGGGCGAGCCGCAGAGGCAGCTCTCGAAGGAGTTTGTGCGCGAATGGCTGATGAGCAATGGCTTTCAGGGCCTGGCGGGTCAGCGAGTGCCGGAGATGACGCCCGAAATCGTTGACGGGATCAGCAACAGGTATGTAGAGCTGTATGAACAGATTACGGGCGAGGCGTTCGTAAGGTCCGGCGAGGAGGAGGATCTCCTCTCGCGCATTGAAAAGAACGTTGTCCATTACATAAATAATCACTGAATGGCGGAATGAGGGAATCGCCGTGTTTATAATCTTTGAATCTTGGATTTTAAATTTTAAATGTTGAGCGCGGTGCGGACGGAAAGGCCGGAAAGCGTTCTGCCCTACGGGGGGACGGAGCGCAAGGAGGTGCAGGTGAGGCGGATGTTCGACGCCATTGCGCGGCGGTACGACGGCATGAACCGTGTCCTTTCGTTCGGTTTCGACCGGCGGTGGCGGCGTGCGGCTGTCGACTTCCTGCGCCCCTACGGGCCTGTGGCGATACTGGACGTGGCTTCGGGGACGGGCGACATGGCGCTGGGCCTGTGCCGGCGGTTGCCGTCGGCGAGGGTGGTGGGTGCCGACCTGTCGCGGGGGATGATGGCGGTGGGCGCGGAAAAGGTGGCGCGGGCGGGGCTGAGCGACCGCATCGTGTTTGAGTATCAGGACTGCATGTCGCTCTCGCATGGCGAGGGGTCGTTCGACGCGGTGACGGTGGCGTTTGGCGTGCGCAACTTTGCGCGTATCGAGACGGGGCTGGCGGAGATGTATCGCGTCCTCAGGCCGGGTGGGCACGTGGTGGTGCTGGA
>JAIRZY010000079.1 GCA_031266995.1 Tannerella sp. | reverse complement strand
TTCTTGCAGAATACGGCTAATTCTTTTTTTGAAGTGCTGTTATACTTCGTACGGGGGAAAATGTTGGGATGAAAATGTTCGGAATCCACTCCGGTTCTGTCCGGAATCAATGATTCTGTCCGGAATCCGTCCCGGTTCTATGTAGAATCAATGATTCTGTTCGGAATCCGTCCCGGTTCCGTGTAGAATCAATGATTCTGATCGGAATCTGTCCCGGTTCTGTGTAGAATCAATGATTCTGATCGGAATCCGTCCCGATTCCGTGTAGAAACAATGATTCTGTCCGGAATCTGTCCCGATTCTGCGTAGAAACAATGTTTCTGATCGGAATCCGTCCCGGTTCTGATGATATCCGCTGCCTGTACAGCACCTTGAAGGTACTGCCCGGTCAGATTGGCGCTCTGACGGGAGCCTGGGGAAGCCCAAATTATAATGCGTTTGCTTCAGTATAATAGCACTTCAAAAAAGAATTAACCACGAACTGGAACTTTAGGTGATTTCCGGTGAACTTGTGCTATCTTTGCCACAAATTAGAAACGAAATAACGTAAAGACATGGGAAAGCGCCGTTTTTTCAACACCACAGGGCCGTGTAATCCGGAAGACCATTACATGCTGCCGCCCGAAGACCGTCTGGTTGGCGCCCAGTTGCATCGCTATATCAGGGACAAGCTCTACTGGGTGCTCCACGCGCCGCGCCAGACGGGAAAGACTACCTTCATGAAAAGCTGGGCGCGCGAAATCAATGCCGGCGGAGAAGCTGTCGCCTGCTACGTCAGTGTCGAGCGCTGTCAGGGCATATCCGAACCCGGGCAGGCGATGCCTAATATATGTAATGCTATCCGGGAGTATACTTATATGTCCGGGCTGGCTGTTCCGGAAACGACAACTGACACCTATAACAGCATGTTGAGCAATATCCTGATCAACTGGTCTCAGTTAGTCGTTCCGAAACCGCTGATTGTTCTGTTCGACGAGGTCGACGTCCTGACCGATGATGTGCTGATCAGTTTCCTTCGCCAGTTGCGCGGAGGATTCGCCGACCGCGGTGCGGGTAAGTTTCCCGTATCCATCGCGCTGGTCGGCATGCGTGACCTGAAGGATTATATCATAAGAGCGAAGGACGGGAAATCGGTCAACCCCGGTTCGCCCTTCAATATTAAAGCCGATTCGGTGATGCTGGGCAACTTCACTGAAGCCGATGTTGCCAAACTGTTTGCCCAGCGGACGGAAGAAACCGGTCAGCAAATCACGCCCGAAGCGCTCGAATATGTCTATGACCAGTCGAGGGGGCAGCCCTGGATAGTGAACTCTCTGTTTGCCCGTGCGACACTCCGTATCCTGGATGAAGAAAGCCGCGAAACGGTTACCCTGGCACACATCGTAGAGGCCCGTCAGCAAATGATAGACGCACGGGAAACGCATCTGGACGCGCTGGGGAAGCGCCTTGAAGACCCAAGAGTGAAGACCGTTATACAGACAATTATCACCGGTGGCAGTGATCCTCTGGGACGTACGGATCCGGGTGTCGAGTTGACGATGGATCTGGGTCTGGTAAGCTGGCGTTCGGAGACAGGATTTACGATTGCCAATCCCGTATATGAAGAGATACTTACCCGCTATCTCAATTCTAAATATCATGATTCTTTTCCTCCGCCCTCGACCTGGCAATGGCAGAAAGCAAACGGAGAGCTTGATATGGATCGACTGCTGGTTGAGTTCCAGAAGTTCTGGCGCCGCCACTCGGAGATATGGGAACAGAAGGCGGACTATACGGAAGCCTTTCCTCACCTCCTGCTGATGGCCTTCCTGCAGCGTGTGACGAACGGCGGCGGCCATATCGACCGCGAGTATGCGGCCGGTCGCGGACGGATGGACCTGGCGGTGGAATATGCCGGCAGGTGTTATATTATTGAAATAAAAATCATATATTCCTACGACACGCCTGAGACGGTCAGGGAAGAGGGTCTGGAACAGATTCAGGCATACCGCGACCGGATAGACGCTTCGGCCCCGGCTTATCTGGTGATCTTCGACCGCCGCCCGGAATCAAAAAAGCTGTCGTGGGACGAGAGAATCTCGTGGGAAGTCGACGGCGCAGACTGTGTAACCGTATTGAGATGTTGAATCACGAAATGTTTTCAGGAATGCTCGTCATGTTCGGAAGACTGCAAATTTACTTCATCGCCAGTCGCAGTACTGTAACCGAATTGGCCGGAAAAGCATACGTCAGGGGGCGGCTGAACGAGAATTTCAGTTTCTCCTTCCGGGGGACGATTGCATCGGGGGCCTCGAGCGTGTTGCGACCGTCTGGAAAGCCTGTCAACTGAATCATTTCTATTTCGCTGCTGAAGTTGCCGCCCAGCATGTCGAGCGAGCACCATTCTTCGTGAAAAGTCGTATTGACCACCTTCAGGATGACCGAGCCGGTCTCCCTTTCGTGTGTGGCGACCGTCAGCAGCGAAGGGCACGAGGGCACGACGGCGTCGATGAGCAACTGCCGGTCCAGATAGCACCGTATCGTCTGGTCGTTGCAGATAATTTCCACCCGGTGCCATTCGTCGCGCGAGAAGTTCACCGGCGCCGACCCGGCAAGCGGACGCGACACGTATCCTCCGCAGTGATACAGCGTCGCTTTTCCCTCTTTGAACGTCAGCGAAATATAATCGGCCTGCTCCTCTACCAGCCCGTTGTCGCGCACGTGGATTTCAAACATCCCGCCTGCCTGCACTTCCTTGATAGACATTGAGACGCTGTAGTTATAGATCGTCGAATCACCGAAAATCATATACCGGCGCAGGACATCAGTCGGCTGACCCTTCGCGTCGCTGACCTGATGCGTTTCGACGACCTTCTGCTGCTCTTCCTCAAAGTCAAATTCTTCGGGGATGGACAGCACCTCCTGTTCGTCCGCGACCGGCTGTGTGCGATTCCATTTATAGTTGGTGCGGTTATCCTTCACGAAGGCCGTCTGCACGGGCTGACTGTTCCACGCAAGGTCTTTCACTCCAAACTGATAGTCATACAGTATGACCGAAGCCGCGCCCACTCTCACCAGCGGCTTGTTGTATGTCCTGACGACCGTCGTCAGTAAGTCGTCGCCGCGGTTGCCGGCAAACATTTCCCACACGTGACACGACGGGCTTTTGGCCATACGCCATGCGTCGAACAGAATCGCCGGTGTGCCGTACAGCGGAAAACCGGCGTGTCCCAGCAGGGGCGAGTAAGCGATTCCCTTCACATTGGCAGGATTGCGCTCTGCTCCGATTAAAAAGGCCGCTTCGCCCACCGCTGCCCTGAGCGTGCCTGCCTCGGGAGCATACGACGCGCCAAATTCACCGATAAACTGCATGGGTGTCTGCAATGTCACGCTTTGCAGGTCGAAACAGTCGTGACCGGCTATCAGGAAGTCGACGTCCGTGTTATAGTGCGTGTCCACCCATTCGCGGTCGAAGTTTTCCAGACCATCCAAACTGTTACATATCAGTGAAACGTCCGGATTTTGCACCGCCTCGCGCAGTTGCCGGTAACGGCGCAGGTATTCCCGGCCACGGTGCTCGCTGCCGATTTCGACCCGGCTCAGGTTGAACGGCGCGGCATGTCCGTGCGCCTGGCGCATCCGTCCGTATAAGGAATCGACAGGCTCGTTGGCATACGCCAGCGCCGTCCGTATCTGCTCCGCCCGGTTCTCAACCGGCTGGTCCTGATAGCGCGTATGATAGCGCTGATTCAGCAGTCCGGCGCTCGCCACGTATACGGGCGTCGCCTGCAGGTCTTCGCATATCTGCAAGTATTCGTGGAAACCGGTCTTCCGGCCCGTACCGTAGCCATACATGCTCCATAGAGGCCGCCGCAGTTCGACGGGGGCGAGGGTCTCCTCCCATGCGGGTACGGCCGACGACGCATACCCTTCGACCGAAGCGCCACCCGGAAAACGGACAAACTGCGGATTCAACGCTTCCAGCGCCTCGGTCAAGTCTGTGCGCAGTCCGTTGAAACGCGCACGCTTCGTGTCCGACGAATACAGAGATACCATGTCGAGATTGAACAGAACGGAGCTGTCAAGGCTGAAAACCAGCGTGCCGTATGGATCGTTTTCCGTTGCCGTGAACGTGTGGCGCACCTGCTGCCATTCGCGCGTAAATTCGAGGAGAAACGTCTCGCTCAGCGGGCGTCCCGCCATCGAATCGCGCAGCTCGACCCTCACGTTCGAATGTCTCTGTCCTCTGATAAACAAAGATAAATCATATCTTTCGCCTTTGCGGACAGGAATGCTGCCGAAGCCTTCGGCCACCACGCCGCCCCTCGCCTGATAGGGCACGTATACCCACAGCGAACGTTGATTTGCCTCGTTCAGCGGGCGGCTCCACGTGTCGATAAACAGGCTCGTCTGCTCGTTCAGGATGCGCCAGCCGGGAATGGCATTCGGTGAAACGAACGGCACCTGCCAGCCCGAAGGCGTTGTCAGGCTGTTGGTAAAAGGGTCGTAGCTGCATCCGTCGGGGATTACGCCCGTCTCGAAGCTGCCGTTCCGTATCAGCTCGGCGCAGAGGCCGCCTTCGATGGCGTGGTTTATCTCTTCCAGTGTCAGTCCATACAGTTCTCTGTTGACAGCCACCGTTGGCTTCTCAAGGTCGATCACGATGGACGACGTCACCGGCGGTACGGGTTTGCAGGCCTGCATCAGCAGTCCGGACAGCAGGCAGGCGATTTTATATTTCGTTTTCACTTTTGTCATTCTTTTTCCGGTCAAAAATACGACGAATATTACGACAAAACAAAAAACAGGGATTCCGTTTCGCTTCTTTTTCGTAAATTTGCGCCTCAATCCAATTAGGTGTTTTATGTTTGAAAACTTAACTGACAGGTTAGAACGGTCTTTCAAGTTGCTGAAAGGCGAAGGTAAAATCACGGAACTCAATGTGGCGGAGACGCTGAAAGACGTTCGCCGGGCGCTGCTGGACGCTGACGTAAACTACAGGGTAGCCAAACAATTTACAGATACAATCAGGGAAAAGGCGCTGGGACAGCAGGTGCTCACGTCCGTCAAGCCCGGGCAACTGATGATTAAAATCGTGCACGACGAGCTGGCTGCGCTGATGGGCGGCTCGGCCGAGGATGTGAACCTGAAAGGCTCGCCCGCCATCATTCTGATGTCGGGCTTGCAGGGTTCGGGCAAGACCACCTTCGCCGGCAAACTGGCCGGTATGTTCAAGGCGAAAAAAGGAAAGAGACCGCTGCTTGCGGCGTGCGACGTATACCGTCCGGCGGCTATCGAGCAGTTGCGCGTGCTGGGCGAACAAATCGGCGTGCCCGTATATTCGGAAGAAGAAAACAAAAATCCGGTCGAAATTGCACAGCATGCCATCGCCGAAGCGCGGAAGAACGGCTGCGACCTTGTGATAGTCGATACGGCCGGCCGCCTGGCGATCGACGAGCAGATGATGCAGGAAATCGCGTCGATCAAGCAAGCCATCCGGCCGCACGAAATACTGTTTGTCGTGGACGCCATGACCGGACAGGACGCCGTCAACACGGCAAAAGAATTTAACGACCGTCTCGACTTCGACGGCGTCGTGCTGACAAAGCTCGACGGCGACACGCGCGGCGGAGCGGCCCTCTCCATCCGCTCGGTCGTGAACAAGCCGATCAAGTTCATCGGAACAGGCGAAAAGATGGAGGCGCTCGACGTCTTCCATCCCGAACGCATGGCAGACCGTATCCTTGGCATGGGCGACGTCGTCTCGCTGGTCGAACGGGCGCAGGAGCAGTTCGACGAAGAAGCCACGCGCCAACTGCAGAAAAAAATAGCAAAGAATCAGTTCGACTTCAACGACTTCGTCTCGCAGATACAGCAAATCAAAAAGATGGGCAATCTGAAAGACCTGGCGTCGATGATTCCCGGCGTGGGGAAGATGCTGAAAAACATGGATATCGACGACAACGCTTTCAAGGGTATCGAATCGATTATCCACTCCATGACGCCGACCGAACGGGCGAATCCCGCCATCCTGAACGGTTCGCGCCGGCAACGCATCGCGGCAGGCAGCGGTACAACCGTGCAGGATGTGAACAGACTGATCAAGCAGTTCGACGAAACGCGCAAGATGATGAAAATGATTACTACCGCCAAGCCGGGAGCGCGGAATATGCCGATGATGAGAAGGCGGTAATTTAAATTCAAAAATTCATTCATTTTATTATGGGATATGCATATCGGTTAATCGACGGAAAAGCCGTTGCGGCACAGATCAGGCAGGAGTTGGCGGCCGAGGTGTCCGGGATAAAGCGAAGCGGAGGCAGGGCGCCCCATCTGGCAGCCGTGCTGGTTGGCCACGATGGTGGCAGTGAGACGTATGTCGCCAGCAAGGTAAGAAGTTGCGAAGAAATAGGATTCCGTTCGACGCTGATTCGCTACGAAGACGACGTGACGGAAGCGGAACTGCTGCGCAGAATAGATGCACTGAATCGCGACGGCGATGTCGACGGCTTCATTGTGCAACTGCCCCTGCCCGATCACATTTCGTCGCAGAAAATCATCGAAGCCATCGACCCGCGCAAGGACGTGGACGGCTTTCACCCCGTCAATGTCGGGCGCCTGTCGCTCGGCCTGCCGTGCTTCCTCTCCGCCACGCCCGCCGGCATCCTCGAACTGTTCAAACGCTACAGGATCGACACGCGCGGCAAACACTGCGTGATTCTGGGGCGCAGCAACATTGTCGGCAAGCCGATGGCCGCCCTGATGATGCGCAAAGCCAGTCCGGGCGACTGCACGGTGACGGTCTGCCACAGCCGCTCCGAAAACCTGAAAGAAATGTGTCTGAGCGCCGACATCCTCATCGCCGCGCTGGGCGTACCCGAATTTGTGAAGGCCGACATGGTGAAAGACGGCGCCGTAGTGGTCGACGTCGGCACGACCCGCATGCCGAGCAGCGTGACGAAGAGCGGCTACAAACTCGTCGGCGACGTCAGCTTCAACGAAGTAGCCCCCAAATGCAGCTACATCACCCCCGTCCCCGGCGGCGTCGGGCCGATGACCATCATCTCGCTGATGCGAAACACCCTCCTGGCCGGACGCAAAAGCATTTACTCCTGAATCAGTTCGGAGATTTCAACAGTCGAAGATTCCAAAAATCAGTCGCGGTTTCGGGCGCTCCCGGAGGGAACGTGCGAAACTCCGCAGCATCCGCTCGAATCATTGTTTTTCCACCGGGATATGCCCGACCTGCCGGATCGCCGTCGGGTCGGAATAGTCGTACAGGTAGAACCCGTCGCTGCCGACCATGAACAGATACCCGTCCGCCGGGATGACGTCGTACGCCTGAATGTCGGGAAATGAGGCCAGCATATTGCGGGCTGTAAATTCCCGGTCCTTCGCGTCATACACTTTCAGTCCCGCCTCGCCGTCGCAGACGAACAGCCGCTCGCCGTCTATGCCCAGCCCGTGGGGATTGACCATGCTGTATGAATTGACGAGCGTATATTCCTTGTAATCTTCCGAAATCTTCACTACGTCGAGCTGATTTGTGTTTCCGCCGCAGTTCGTCCCCGAGCGCAGCGTGATGTATGCATACCCGTCCTGCACGACGACCGGGTCGCAACTCGTCACGTGCCAGAAATTGGCGATAAACGAGGGCGACGCAGGCACTTCCAGACTGTAGACCACCATGCCGGTGGGCGTCCCGAAAAACATGTGTCCGTCATAGATAAACATCGTCTCGATGCCTCCCGACAGTGACTGCGTGTTGGTGCGCACGGGCGACGAGGGTGTTTCCGTATCGAACAGATACAGCATCGAGTTGTCAGCGATATACAGGAACTTGCCGTACAAGCCGAAACGCGCCATCGAGCCGCTCTTGCCGAACGACGCGGCGGCGCTGCCGCCATCGCTGTTGGCGACCTGGTAGCTCGCCGACGACGACGACATGGAATACCACTTTAATGATTCTCCATGATAAGAATCCCCCGGCGACCATGTAGTCCCGTTTACGAGTTCGCGCGTCACCCGCTTGATTTCCCAGCCGACGACCACACCCTTTCCCCGATTGACCTCGGCGTATGGATATTGCGGGTCTTCGGCCTCGGGGACAGTGTAGCTGAACGTGTTGCTCAGCCTTTGCGTCACTTTCGGGTTTGCGGCGTCGGAAATATCGATCGTCACCAGATCCACGAAGCTGTCGGCATACAGCGACTGATCCTTGACGGCGATGTCCGCGCAGCCGGGTATTTCGATAAAACCCGTATTCTGCGGGCGCGACGGGTTGGACACGTCGATGACGTGAACCCCCTTCATGTATTCTACGACAAACAGATGGCGCCCTTTGAAATAAATCTTTCCGGGGCGGACGAGCGGGCGTGCCGGCGCGCTGGCCACGGCCGAGCGCAAATCGTCATAACTCATGTAAACCGGAGAGTTTACGGTTAATTCCTCCGTATACTTGTCCGTACACGAAAAGCCAAGCAGGATGGCCGGTAAAAGCAGAAGCGAATAGACTGTTTTCATGACCGAATAAATTTAAAAGATAATACCTAACGTAAGCGACAGACGGTTATAATCCACATACATGCGGTAATCGTCTGTCCCCGCATATTGCACTTTCTGATGCCGGTAGCCGGCTGAAAGGGCGACGCCGGTCTTCGATTTCGTGTAGAAAATCAGCCCTGCAGACGGCTGCAGCAACCATCCGCCCCGCGCATCCATATTGGCGGCCTGATAAGAAGACGAATAACTGGGATAATACCCCGAATTTGACACCATCTTGCTTTCCAGCGCAATCAGGTAGCCGGTCTGGAACCGGACAAAAGGCTTGACCGCCGCCCTGTTTCCGAACTGGTAGAGCACATTGGCCGTAACGGGCAGATGCGTCTCCTTCAGGAACTCCACGCCCGCGCCGAGACCGGCCGACAGGCGACGGTGAAACACGTAATTCAGCGACGAATGGAAGATGAACGGCGTCTTGTTCATATTGTCCGAATTGCCGGCCAGCACGCCCCCTTCCGTAAAACTGACGAACCGGTCTGCCTTGCGCTCCGCCGTTTCATCATCCTGTGCACAAGCGACATAAACCGAGACAAGGCTCGACAGGACGGTTAAGATAAGTGTTTTTCTCATATTGATTCCATTTTTAAAATGACATTTTGTACGTATAAGATACCGAAAAGCAGACAAACGCTGCATGACAAAGATTATTTTTATTCGGATTGAAAAAAATGAGCCCGGGCTAAAAGATTCATAGACTCCAAAATTGACATGTAAACCCTCACAGCTATTCCTCTCTCGAATCCGGGTTATAAACCGGATTGCGGAAAAATACCGGAAAAGAGCACATGTGATGAAATCTGTCACACGTGTAACAGAAACAAAATACGCGCGTGATAAAACCTGTCACACGTGTAACGGAGACAACGCACGCGCGATGAAACCTGTCACACATGTGACGGAAACAAACACGCGTGTGATGAAAACCTGTCACACGTATGACGGAAACAAATATGCACGTGATGAAATCTGTCACACGTATGACGGAAACAGCACACGTGTGATGAAACCTGTCACACGTGTGATGGAAACCGTCACACGTATAGTTTTTAGCTCCGCGGACATGACTTTTTTTCATTCATATTTAGTGTCGAATTGATTATTAATAAAATAGAATATTTCCCGCGTATGTTGCTGTTCGCGATCGACGCCCCGGCCGACCCTGTAAACCCGAGTTCGGGGCTAAGAATCGCCGTGAGGATTAGCATATCAATAGACAGCATTTCCCGTCCGTGAACGGAAGCCGCAGGAGTTCAGCCCCCCCCGACGGGATTGCGGAGAAACAAAGGTCCTTTTTCTATTGATATGAATGTCCTGCGGGCAGCAGCGAACCGGTTTGTAATCATACCGGTCATTTTTTATCCCGAGCTCAGATGTCAAGGTTCCGGACACGGTTTTGGCCACCGGTTTTGTTTTCCCGTGCGAAATCGTGACAGCACAGTTTGCGGAAAGCCGGAAGTTCCGGATACTTATGCGAATCAGGGAAGAAATTCATCGCCACCGGAATAAATGAAGAAAAGCGGGCTGAAGATGATAAAGTATAGACCACGTATCGTAAAGCGGTTATACCCTGTATATTCCGCATCGCCAAGCGGAGTAAAAAAACAAACGGGAAATGCAAATAATGCATAAATAATACTAAATAAAGGAGGGCATGTGTAATTTATGAAAAAATATTTTGATATTTGCGCGGTTTTGGCTGTATCTTGATAAAGGTAACGCGCTAATATGCATTACGGCAGGTAATGCAGGCGTGAAATAAACAAGCGCGCGTTTATTTTATTTTGTGATGCAGAGGCTATACATAAAACAGTGATAATAAAAGGATGAAGATGAAAAACAGAATGATCTTGCTTTGTATGATGGCGTGTCTGGCGGGTGCGCTGAATGCACAGTCTTTTTATGATGCAAAGACGGGACGCCGTCTGGCAGGTAAGACGGGCGTGAATACGTATGAAGTAACAGGCAATACTTATGTCATAAAAAATAATCAACTGATCACTACCCTGAACGGCGAATTAAGAGAAGATTTGATAATAGCCCGTTTTCTCCGTAAAGACGACCGTGTGATTTATTACAATCCACAGGAAGAGATGGTAGGTTATTATGTCCCTACAGAAGGAAGATATTACGACCAACTGGAAATGAAAAATGAATCGAAAGATAACCAGAGAGCGCTTCTGTATAATGGTTTGATATATACGACAGGTGGCGATCCTGCCTATCGTGTGGACGAAGGGCTTGAACCGGAATTTATTGGATTTATTTTGTTTTTCTTTTTTTGTTGAGTGGATTTGTAAGGCAGTTGAATTAGAATATGTAAAAAAGAGATAATTATTAAAAATAGAAAAATATGAAAAAGTACAAACTTCTTTTTTTATGCACATGTATCTGTAGTTTTTTTATTCATACAGATGTGTTCGGACAGACACCTCAGGTTGTAAATCCAGATGGAGGTACGGCGCTAAATGACGGGTTGAAATTCCAAGTGAATTTGAATGGTAACCTGGCTGTTTACAGAAAAGATCAGGCTCAATATTATAGAGGACCATCATGGACTGATGTGAACGGTCGTGCAGGTGGTGTTCAATTGGGCTTCCGATTTTCTCAAGGCGCTAATTTCCAGTCTAGCAGAGTGACTATGACTGCATGCTCTACTACTCCGGTTGAAAAGGTCGGCGATACATATACGACAAGTATTACCGGCTATGTGACTTCCACTATACAGGATAACGGGAGTTTTCCGATCTTTTTTGTAACTTTGAATGTGAAGTATACTCATCCAAACAAGTATTTTCTGGTAGATTATTATGTGCGAGCTCCGGGTGGTCTTGCAACGTCCCAAACCGTTCATTTATATTTGTCACACGATTCCTTCATTTTAGGGCATGATGGAGGCAGAGGCTATAGGTTTGTCGATGATAATACAGGAGAATTTGTAGGAGATTATACGACAGCGGCTGATACCGGTTGTAGTGGGGCTGTAGGTAGTGATCCGACATATCCATCTACTCATGGCTTTAAAACGAAAAATGGATTTCGCAGTTATTATACGGCCGCGTATAGTGGTTCTGTTACGAATGCTACGAATATTAATACAGCTACTTTGATGTTGCCTAATACAATCATAGATAACAATTGTGCAGATGACGCTGTAGCCGTAGAATTTACAATTGGCCCGATAGCTGCCGGAGAAACCATGGCAAAAGGGGTGCTTCATTGCTATGGAGATGAGAAAAATGAATTTAATAATACTCCGGTTGAAGATCCGCCCGTTGAAGGGGGAGCGAATCTTCCAGTTACAGTGAATTTCACTTCCGCTACGTTTTCCGAAACGGAAGGAAATAACACCCATGAAACTAATAGCGTCAAGATTCGGGTCAGCGGCGGAACCCTGGCCCAGCCGCAGGTGGTGAACTTTACCTGCGCGAACGGAACCGCTGCACATGCGACGGATTATACGTATGTAAAAGGCTTTACGATTCCGGCAGGGAATTATGCAACGCCTCAGGAGTTGACGCTGGACAATATCTTTATTGTCGGGAATACGGCATGCCAGAACAACCGGACATTCACGGTTTCCATTGATGCGGTCGATAACTGTAACGATTTGGTTGTACGCGGTATGACG
Organism: Tannerella sp.; assembly: GCA_031266995.1. Taxonomy (GTDB): domain Bacteria; phylum Bacteroidota; class Bacteroidia; order Bacteroidales; family Tannerellaceae; genus Tannerella. The sequence continues at coordinate 6,982 of JAIRZY010000079.1, read as the reverse complement.
ATTAATTCTACCACGGTAACCATCGTGGACGACGAACAGCGCCCGGAGCTTACGACCAGCCTGACGAACATAACGGTTTTTGCCGGACAGACCGTGCCGGCGATCACGCTGGCGGCTACGCCTGCCGGCGCCACGTTTGCCTGGACAAACAGCAACCCGTCAATCGGACTGGCGGCCAGCGGTACGGGTAACCTTCCCGCTTTCATGGCGACCAATACGACGGCAGCCGCCATTACGGCGACTGTCAGGGTGACGCCGACGATTGACTGTGCCGGCACAACCAAAGAATATACCATCACCGTGAAGCCCAAACCGAAAATTATGTATCATTATAACGGAGGCACGGCGCCGGCAACGGCTAATCCGACAGACTATGTGGTAGGTACGGCGTTCTCCATCTCCAATGCTCCGACGCGTACGGGCTATACGTTTGCAGGCTGGACCTGCTCGGACATCAACGTGACAACGCCTGCCAACCCCCTCAACGTACCGGCCACTGCGAGCGTGGACCTGAACGTGTATGCAAGTTGGGGCGCCATTCCGTACAGTATCGCTTATACCCCGAACGGAGGCGAAGTGCCGCTTCCGAATCCGAATCCGTCAACTTATGATGTCGAAACGCCGAATTTTACACTGAAAAATCCGGTAAAGAGGGGGTATATTTTCTCCGGCTGGACGGGCAGCAATGGAACGACCGCGCAAACGGTGGTAACCGTTACGACGGGGACGACCGGCAACCTCAACTATACGGCCAACTGGTCGGTGATCCCCTACAACATCAGCTATAATCTGGATGACGGCGTAGCGGGTTTGCCGACCAATCTGACGACATATACCGTTGAGAATGGTGCCATCCTGCTGTCGAATCCCACGAAGAACGGTTATAGCTTTGTCGGATGGACGGGCACCGATGTGCTGACTCCGACTGTGAATGTGACCATCCCGGCCGCTTCGATCGGCGACCGCAACTTTACGGCCCACTGGACGCTGGATTCCTATCCGATTACATATGACTGGAACAGCGGGACGCCGGTCAGCAATCCGAGTGAATATTATGTGACCTCGGAACCGATTACGTTGAATAACCCGACGCGTACGGGATATACGTTTAACGGCTGGACGGGCTACAACGGAACGATTCCGCAAACGTCGGTCACTATTCCGGCGGGTTCGACCGGCGCAAGAAACTACAAGGCCAACTGGACGCGGATTGTCTATACGCTGAGTTATACGCTGGCTACGCCGAATGGCAACGGCAACGGGACGGTATCGACTCCGAATCCGACCACCTATCACGTGGATACAACCGTCATTACGCTGACGAATCCGACTCATCCGGGTTACACCTTTAAGGGCTGGTCGAGCGACTACTTGACGGGAGAAGATAATCTGACGGCAACAATCCCGGCCGGTTCGACGGGTAACCATTCGTTTACGGCTCACTGGGTATTGCTGCCGGTCAACAATTTTCCGATTACCTACACGCTGACTACGCCGAGTACGCCGGAATTGATCACAACTCCGGCCAATCCTGCAAGCTATAATATTGAAATGGGGCCCATTGTGCTGCAGCCCCCGTCGCATCCGGGATATACGTTCAAAGGCTGGACGGGCAGTAACGGAACGATCCCGCAAACGTCGGTAACCATTCCGACCGGTTCGACCGGCGCAAGGGATTTCACGGCCAACTGGGAGTTGCAGCCGGGCGTCAACGACTTTACGATTGGATACAACCTGAATGGCGGAACCGTTGTGGGTACGAATCCGACGTCGTATAACGTCGAGTCGTCGCCCATCATACTGATCAATCCGACAAAAACAGGCTGGACGTTCAACGGCTGGACGGGCAGTAACGGAACGACCCCGCAAACGTCGGTAACCATTCCGACCGGGTCCATCGGCCCCCGTACCTATACGGCCAACTGGATAGTACTGCCGACGGACGCCTATCCGATTACTTATACGCGGACTTCGCCCACTCATTCGGAAATGATCACGGAAAATCCGACCAATCCCGTGGAATATTTTGTCAATTCGCCGGAAATTACGCTGACGAACCTTACGCATCCCGGCTATACCTTTAAGGGATGGACGGGAACAGGCGTCGGTACGCCGTCGACAAACGTGAAGATTTCGACCGGCTCGACAGGCGCCAGAAGCTATACGGCCAATTGGGCGCTGGAGTCGTCCAACAACTTCACGATCGACTACACGCTGACTCCGCCCTCCATGCCGGGGCTGGTAGTGGTAAATCCGGCCAATCCGATGAGCTACAATATCGAAACGGGTACGATTACCTTGACGAAGCCGACACATCCGGGATATACGTTTACGGGCTGGACGGGAAGTAACGGAACCACGCCCGAGTTGACCGTGACGATTCCGAACGGTTCGACCGGCAACCGCGCGTACGTGGCCCACTGGGTACTGGATCCAGCCCTCAATACTTTTGACCTCTCCTACACGCTGACGACTCCGAACGGCAGTTCCGGTACGGTAACGACATCCAATCCGTCGACGTATACTGTCGAAACGACTACGTTTGCACTGAACAATCCGACGCATCCGGGCTATACGTTTATAGGCTGGACGGGAACAGACGTGAACAGCGCCAGCACGAATGTACAGATAACGAAAGGATCGACCGGCAACCGCTCGTATACGGCAAACTGGTCTGCGCCTTTAACCTTTACGATCGGCTACGATCTGGATGGAGGCTCAGTAGCGGCGCCCACCAACCCAACGGCTTATACGGTGGTAACTCCCAGTTTTATACTGAAGAATCCGACAAAGACCGGCTGGACGTTCAAAGGCTGGACGGGTGATAACGGACCGACGCCGGAAACATCCGTATCCATTTCGACAGGTTCTACGGGAGACAAAAACTATACGGCCAACTGGGAAGTATTGGAGGCGAATGCTTATACAATTAGTTATACGCTGACTACGCCGAACAATGAGAGCGGTACGGTTACGCCTCCCAATCCGGTGAAATACTTTGTCAATTCGTCTACCTTTGAATTAAATAAGCCGACACATCCGGGTTATACGTTTAAAGGCTGGACGGGTAGCAACGGAGGTTCGCCGCAAACATCCGTATCCATTGCGACAGGTTCTACTGGTGCCAAAAACTATACGGCCAACTGGGCAATAGAGGCAGCGAATAATTTTGCGATCAACTACACGCTGGCTCCGCCTTCCATGCCGGGGCTGGTAGTGGTAAATCCGGCCAATCCGACGAGTTATCATATCGAAACGACTACGATTACCCTGACGAAGCCGACACATCCGGGATATACGTTTACGGGCTGGACGGGAGATAACGGAACCACGCCTGAGTTGACCGTAACGATCCCGAAGGGTTCAACCGGTCCCCGCAGCTACACGGCGAACTGGACATTGTCCGCCGCCAATGTATTCCCGATCGGCTACACGCTGACCACGCCGACCACGCCGGAGTTAGTCGTAGATCCGGGTAATCCGGCGACTTATGATATCGAAACGACTACGTTTGGTTTAGCGCCTCCGACGCATCCCGGCTATACGTTTAAAGGCTGGACGGGTGACAACGGATCGACGCCGCAAACATCCGTATCTATTTCGAAAGGCTCTACGGGTGCCAAGAACTATGTGGCCAACTGGGCAATAGAGTCGTCCAACAACTTCTCGATTACCTACACGCTGACTCCTCCCTCCATGCCGGGGCTGGTAGTAGTAAGTCCGCCGAATCCGGCGAGTTATAATATCGAAACGAATACGATTACCCTGACGAATCCGACGCATCCGGGATATACCTTTACGGGTTGGACGGGAAGTAACGGAACCACGCCCGAGTTGATTGTGGAGATTTCGAAAGGCTCGTACGGTAACCGGGCGTATACGGCTAACTGGGAACTGAATGCGACAAATAGTTTCGCGATCAGCTATGACTTGCATACGCCGAATGGACAGCAGGGTACGGTAGCGGCTCCGGGTAACCCGTCGAGCTATAATATTCAGACGCCAGTCATTGAGCTGATTCCTCCCACGCATCCGGGTTACACGTTTACGGGATGGACAGGCGACAATGGATTGAGTCCGCTGATACCGGTAACGATTCCGCTGGGTTCGACGGGCGACAAATCGTATGTAGCCAACTGGAGTTTAAATACCTTTACGATCACCTATGACTATGCAGGCGGCACAGCAGTCAATGATGTAAATTATACGACTGAGACGCCGGAATTTTATTTGAATACTCCGACGCGTCCGGGTTATACGTTTACCGGCTGGTCGGGCGATGCGGCCACAGGGTTGAACGGGAATGCCAACATGACAGTAGCGATTCCGTTAGGTTCGTATGGCAACCGCACATATACAGCCCACTGGAGCCTCAATGCGTATCCGATTGTGTTTGATCCGAATGGAGGGGCATTACCGTTGGCTATTCCTCTAATCTGGCAGGGATATAATATGGAAAGTATGCCGACCGGTATTGACATCGTTCCGACCCGTTTGGGATATACATTCAAAGGCTGGACGGGACACGGCCTGTCGGGCGAAATGAGTCCGTTCGCTATTACGGCGGGTATGACAGGTGTACCGGGTCCTCTGACGTTTGTTGCCGAATGGGCTATAAATGACTATACAATTTCGTATGATTATTATGTCCCCGGGAATCCGTTGACATACAATATCACCAATTTCCCGGTAGTTGTCTCCGAAGCGCCGTCGCATCTGGATCCGCGATATGTATTTGTCGGTTGGAGCAGTCCGGAATTGCCGGCCGTACCCAAGCAGTTGGTATACAACATACCCGCCGGCACACTGAGCAATCTGAACTTCGTCGCCAACTGGGCGAAACCGCTCGATGTACTAAACGGTGGTACGGGTGACTCGCTGTATGTCTGCAGTTCACCGCGGACGCTGTACGGCGATCCGCAGGCGCAGGGCTGGACGTGGATACTGCCCGACGGCAGCCAGCAGACGACGCGCGGCATCAGCGCGAACGTCTCGGGACGGTACATCTGCCGCGCCGACTACGGCACGACGGTAGTCCCGGACACGCTGCACGTCTACTTCCTCGTGGACGCGAACACGCGCATCGACTACATTACGACCACGGGCGCCAAGATTGGCAAGCCCCTGCAGTTCGTACTGCGCCTCCCGGACGAGATACTGTCCAAAGCCACCGTGTCGTGGTCGCTGCCCGACGGCGGCAGCATTGTCAGCGCCGCGTCCGACACGCTCACGGCCATGTGGAACACGACGGGTGAGAAGCACATCAGTGTCAGCCTCGTGCTGAACTACGGCGGCGTCGACTGCTCGAAGACGGTTGCCGCGACGGTGAAGATCACCGAACGCGGCCTCGGCTTCTTTGTCGACCAGGCCGTTGCGGGCGGCGCGCATGACGGCTCGTCGTGGGCGGACGCCTACAGCACGATCGAGGAGGCGCTGTCCACGGCCACGCCGGGTGACCGCATCTGGGTGGCGAGAGGCACCTACCGTCCCGACCCGGGCAGGGGGTCGTTCATGATGAAGCAGGACAGCGTCGAGATATACGGCGGCTTCAACGCGACGGAAGAGTATCTCTATGAACGCAATCCGCAGTCCCGGCCGACGGTCATGCTGGGCGACGGCATCCATCCTGTCGTCACGGTGGAAGGCTGCGCGGGCATCCGCATTGACGGCTTCACGATAGAGAACGGACGCGCCGACAGGGGTGCCGGCATACGGCTCACCGGCGGCTCGACGGGCACGCTGGCCAACAGCATCATAAGGAGGAACGCCGCGACGTCGCAGGGCGGCGGCATCTTCGCCTCGGCGCCCTGGTACGGCTATGACGGGCCGGTGCTGATCAACACGGAGATCAGCGGCAACCGCGCGGCGACGGGCGGCGGCATATACAGTGAAGGCAGCAGCCTGCAGATGCTGAACGCCACGGTGAGCGGCAACAGCGCTTCCGAGGCGGGCGGACTGTACAGCGCCGGCAGCAGTCCGGTGATACGCAACACGGTCATCTGGGGCAACGTGGCCACGCGCAGCGACGGCGCCGCGGTGAACGTGACGAACGCCGGCGGCACGCCGCAGTACGCGAACAGCCTGATCGGCGGTTCGGGAGGCAGCGGCAGCCACTGGGTGAGGACGCTGGGCATTGACGGCGGCGGCAACAGGGACGTCAACCCGCTCTTCCTGTATGCGGGCGTGGAGAACGACGGCGAGACGCTGCGCGACGGCAACTACCGACTATCGGGCAACAGCGCGGCGGTGGATGCGGGCAACAACTTCTTTGTGCTGCGCAACATCTTTACCCCGTGGGACATCTGGCTGCTTGACCCGCGCGTGTCGACGGTAGAGAAGCTCCCGATGGACCTGGACTTCAACATGCGCATTGCGGATGACGACGCGGTGGACATGGGAGCATACGAGTACAACAGCGCCGCGCTGCCGATGGCCAGTATCGACCGCGAGGTGATTCTGCCCAGTGTGGAAGGCGTGATCACGGAGCCGGGCGCGGGATCGCATTATGTGCGCAGCCGCGACAACTTCGTGTTCAGGGTCATTCCCTCGGCGCGCTACGCGGGTGAGGAGCTGGTCGTCACGACCTCCCGCACGCGCCTGTCCGACCGTGAAGGCGTGAAGACGGAAAAGAACGCGGACGGCAGCTATAACGTGACCGTCTATGCCGTGCAGGACAGGACGAACGTGTTCATCAGCTTCGGATGGGACATCAACGCGGACACCGGAATGACGGCGGGAAGCAAAGTGTGGGCTTACGGAAGCGAGCTGCACGTGCTGGCGGCAGAGGACGGCATGACGCTGCGCGTCTACAGCTTGGCGGGACAGATGCTCAGGCAGAGGCCCCTGCCGAAGGGCGAAACGGTGATGACGCTGCCCCAGGGGGTGTATGCTGTCTCCATCGACGACTCAGGTATGATGGGGAAGGTGATCATACGATAATATAACTCACCGCTCCTTACTCCTCCGGACTTACTCCGGACGG
>JAIRZY010000072.1 GCA_031266995.1 Tannerella sp. | reverse complement strand
TCGACGTGTTTCAGAAACGACGCCTTGACAAAAAACTGCTGCCCGTGCGAACCGTCCGGCATCAGAATGTCATTGTACAGACGGGTCGTGATCTTGCGGTACACCTCCGTCTTTCCGTCGTCGGCCGTGATGACAATCAGCGCATGTTTCACCCCCGGAGGCCATCCGTGCACCACCTGAGCCGCGTTTTCGCCCGCCGACTGGTCGATGACGACGCGCACAATGTCTGCACTTATCACCCTCGTCTTCACCTCCGCCGTGATGTCGATCTCTTCCCTGTGGCCATGATACCCGCCGGTTTCGCCGGGCAGCAGGAAGCCGAGCTGGTGAATATCTCCAGCCGTCATCGCGCCGCCCGCATATTCTCCGTATGCCCACAGCTTTACCTGCGTCAGGCAGATACCCACGGTCATTTTGAGCAGCGTGCTGCGGTTCATGCGGTCCATCGTCGACGCCTCCGTCGTGCGGCACCTGTCGATCAGCGTCCGGATCTGATTCCGGTTCGCCGTCAACTCGTCAAGCAGATCTTTCGGCAGCACCCACTTCGTCTGACCCGCCGTAAGGACTTTGACCGCATTGTCGATGTTGCTGTACTGATCGTCGATACCTCCATGCCATTTCCGAACGGTGGCAAGGACTCCTTCCATAATTAAATTTCCCATAAGTCTTTAAATTAAATAATTAATACATCAGCATTACCTGTTGCCAGGTGTATGAATGAAAAAAACACTCGAAAAAACCATTTCATATCTGTAGATATAAGATTCATATCTATACAGATGGATTTCATATCTGCCGGGACAGGTTTCATCTCTGCCGAGATGGCGTTCATCTCAGCCGCGATGGAGTTCATATCCGCCGGGACAGGTTTCATCTCTGCCGAGATGGATTTCATATCCGCCGGGACGGATTTCATCGCGGTAGATATGGATTTTATATCTATAGATATGGATTTCATTTTTCGGGAGATTTCGCCGCAATGTCCCGGCATGCCGCCCCGGTCTCCCCTGAGAGGCGTAAAATCCCCTCCGTCCGCGTCCATACCGTGTGCAATCTTTATGTACTGTTTTCTTTGCATGTACCTTGCTTTTCGTTTCATTTTCGCCTGCAAATGTAGCGTATTAATTCGGAATATCAAAAAAGAATTACAGTTAAAGAATTTTTTTTTCAAAAGCATTGCCTCTCTGCCCCGGCGGTGCCGGTCCACCTCTCCCCCGGCCCCTCCCCACAAGGGAGGGGAGAAATATGCCGGGATGGATGGCGGCGGGCGGTTTTGAATCTTGAATTTTGAATCTTGAATGTCCCCGCCCCGCGGGTTATTGGTTGAGGAAAACTTCCATGCGCCGCTCTCCGGCTTCGCGGAAGCGGACGGGCGTGATTTTTTCGAGTTCGGCGAGGACGTAGGCCAGCGGTTTTTTCGCCGAGGTGGTGAGCGTGCAGGCGTATCTCAGGGAGGCGGAGTCGGCGACGGCGAAATCGACGTCGTAGCATCGCGCGAGCGTTGCCATCACGTCGGCCAGCGGCGCGGCGTCGAAGACGAGCCGGCGGTCTGTCCATGCCGGGCGTCCGGTAATGTCTTCCGGTTTGAAAATGCTGCATACGCCGGTTTTTTTGTTGAAGACGGCCTGTTCGCCCGGTGCGAGGCTGGCCAGCGTGCGGGCGGCGGCGGTGAGGGAGACTTTGCCCGTTTCGAGGGTGACGAATATCTCGGCGTCGTCGGGATAGGCCCTGACGTTGAAGGCGGTGCCGCGCACGTCGACGTCGAGCGCGCCGGTGCCGATGCGGAACGGGCGGTTTCCGGCGGGTGCGATTTCGAACCATGCCTCGCCTTCGAGTTCGACGCGCCGCTCGGCGAAGGCGAATTTTCGCGGATAGCGGATGCGGCTGTCCGCGTTCAGGATCGCCCTCGAGCCGTCCTGAAAGACGACCTGCATCCTTTCGCCTCTCGGCACGCGGATTTCTTCGTATGCCGCCCGTCCGAACAGGTCGACGCGGCTGCCGAAGTATATGAACTGCCCGGCGAGCAGGGCGACGGGGATGAGCACCGCCGCGACGCGGAGCAGCGTGCGCCGCAGCCGCCGCCGGTGTATCTGGCGCCGGATGTGGGCATACATCCGGTTCGTCGGCACGGGATGGTCTACCTGCTGCGCCTGCGGGTCGGCGAGCATCCGGTCGACGTCTTCGTCCATCATGACCGAGAGGCATGCGCGGCCTTCGGGCGTCGCAAACCACCGGAGCGCCGCGCGCGCTTCTTCCGGCGTGGCGGTATTGCTCAATGTCCTTTCTATGACCTGTCTGTCGGGAATATTCATTTTGTTTTCCTGTTTTATGGAGGTGTGAGTGTTGCGGCGGCCGGTCATAAAAACATGAGCAGCAGCCCGGACAGTTTCTGCAGATGCATCCGCAGCATCCGTATGGCCTGCGCGTAGTGCGTCTTGACCGTGGGGACGGAGATGTGCATTTTTTCCGCAATTTCGCGGTTCGAGATGTTGCCCTCCAGCTTGTGGAGGCACACCTGCCGTTTCTGTTCCGGCAGGCGGTCGATGGCGCGGTAAAGCTCTTCGGTCATCTCGGCGTCTTCCAGGCGTTCGGTCAGTTCGTTGTCGCAGCATTCGGCGGCCTGCGCCATTTCGTAGTTTTTTTCGATTGCATTCATGCTGTTGCGGATCTCGTTCAGGACGAAGTTTTTCAGCATCGTGTAGAGATAGCTCTTCAGGTTGACCTGCACGGTCAGCACGGCGCGCGCCTCCCAGAACTTGAGGAACACGTGCTGCACGGCGTCCTGCGAGGCGTCGGTCGCCTTCAGATATTTATACGCGAGGGCATACAGCAGCCTGTGATAGCGTTCGTAGATCACGCCAAAGGCCGCCCCGTCGCCACCGTGCAGTCGCACGAGCAGTTCGTCGTCAGAGAGTTTTTCCGTCATGGCATGTCGTGTCTTCATTTCTTTCGGCCGTTATCCCGCTGTTTTGGCGGGCGAAGGTACGAAGAATTTGTGGAATTTAAGATTTAAGGTTCAAAATCTCAGGATTCAGGGGGAGGGTGTGCGTCTTTTATGTGGAGAGACACGGAGAGGGACAGAGAGAATATGCGGAAGGGGGAGAATGGAAAACGCAATTGATGCCATTTTCCATTCTCCTGATGTGAGCTATACTTCTACCGTCAGGACGGCGCTGTAGTTTATGTTCCCCTCCGTCATCGCGCCGATGCGCACGTAGATGCGGTTTCCGTTGGCCTGAATCTTGTAGTGGTTATCTTTATACGTCGCGTTGTCGGCCAGGTTGAAGGCGATCTCGCCCGCCGTTTCCGTCACGGTCACTTTCCCGGCATAGTTGGCCGCGCCGTTGTCGACACCCGGAGCGAAATTCCAGTAACCGTAGACCTCCGTCACTTTGTAGGACGGATTTGTCGTGTGTACACTGTAGCGCACCGTCACGCCGCCGCCCGCCGACACTGAGGCTGTAGCCTCGATGCGCGCGTAGGGCATCGCCTTCAAATCGCAGACCGTCTGTCCCTTTACGTTCACAGCCTCTTCGCACGGGGCGACAAAGGGACCGTTGACCACGATGCGATAGTCGCCGTTGAAAACACGCGTATTTTCGTACGTGCCGTCATATTTCGCGTAGAAGTCGACCGACTGCGTTGCATCCGTGTTCTGTTCGAACAGGTTGATGATCACGCCCGTCGATCCCTGTACGGGAAGCGGCACGGGCTGTCCGGTTTCCGCGTCGAGGACGGTTCCGCTGATTCCGCCGTCCGGCGCGTCATAGTTGTCCAGCCCGTTCAGGCATCCGGAAAACAGCACCGGGAAAATGAGGACGAGAAAAATTATCTTTTTCATGTTTCTATTCTGTTTAATTGTTTGTTAATTCGTATATCCGGGGTTCTGAACCAGCCGGGGGTTGGAGTTTATGTCGTCGGCGTTGATCTTCACGTAATAGTTGCGTTCGAGAAAGATGCGGGTTTGCTTTGGCGTGTTGCGTCCCTTCTCGAAAATAAACCTGCTGTCCGAAATATCGAGCCAGGGGTACAGCGCCGAGCCTTTGAATCCGTTCAGTCCGCCCTGCGCCACGTCGAGGTGCGCGATGCGCCAGCGTTTCATGTCCCAGAAGCGATGTCCCTCGAAGGCAAGCTCCACCTTGCGCTCGTGGCGTATCGCGGCCATGTCGACGGAGGCGAGCGCCGCCATTCCCGCCCGTTCGCGTATCGCGTTGACGGCCTGCAGCGCTTCGGAGGCGCGGCCCAGTTCCAGCGCGGCTTCGGCCAGATTGAGGTACATCTCGCCGAGGCGGAAGACGGGCCAGGGCGTTTCCGATTTACCCATGTTCATATCCGTCAGCGTCTCGTCGAAAAACTTCTTCTGATAGAACCCCGTCTTCGACGCGTCGCCCGCATCCGCTCCGCCGTCCTTGCCGGTCGTGTTGTATACGACGCCGTTTATTTCCACCTGATTCCCGCCGTCCGGCTGGCTGGTTGCGATGTGGCGGTTCCCGTCGGGATCGATAATACCCCGGTACCATTCCATCTCCGAGCCGCTCATCGGCGATCCGGGCAGATAGACCGAAGCGTAGAGGCGCGGATCACGCCCGCGAAAGAGGTCGTAAGGATTGTCGAAGCGAAGCGGATTGCCCTGTGCGTCGGTCAACTGCAGCTCGCTCGCCGAGCCGTCCACACATTCGTATTCCTCTATCATCTCGAGCGTCGGCGCCACGCCGCATCCCCATCCCCCGGCGCGGAACGAGAAAGGCGCGTTCCGCTTGTCCCAGTCGTGACCCTTTCCGCCGGCCACGTTATACTGCTTCTGGAAGATATATTCGCCATTGTCGCCGTTCCCTTTGAGAAACATGTCGCAGTAGTTTTTCGCCCGGTCGTCCGGCGCCTTGCTGTAGAGCGCGTATACGCCCGAACCGATGACGGCTTGCGACGCTTCGAGCGAAGCCTGGAAAAAGCGCGTCGCCTCGGAAGCGGGAATGCCGACGAGGCCGTCGAGTTGCACCGTCCCGTATCGTGCAATGGAGGCTGCATACAGTGCGGCGCGCGAGCAGAGTGCCAGCGCCGCGCCACGGTCGGCACGGTAGCGGGCCGATGCGTCGCGCGCGGCGGGAAGCGCGTCGGCAGCGGCGCGGCTTTCGCTTACGATGAAGTCGTATACGTCAACTTCCCGGTCGCGCGGCACCATGAGGGCCTCCAGATTGTCGCCGTCGGCCTCCTGCGGCTTTTCGATCAGCGGGACGCCGCCGTAGCGCTTCACGAGCGTGAAATAGTGCATGGCCCGCAGGAAACGGGCCTCGGCCAGAAGCGCGTCGCGGTCGGCCGCCGAAAGAAGGCGGGATTCTTCGACCTGGATGATGAAGTCGTTGCAGTTGCGTATCAGCTTGTAGCGGTCGGCAAACTTCTGCTCGAACAGTCCGTCGCCGTACGTATACGACGCGTTGCCGTTGTCGAACATCGGATCCTTCTGGAACGAACCCTGCGCCTCGTCCGAAAGCGTTGTGGGGTTCATCAAGCGCCAGGCGTCGGAATTCCAGTAATTAAAGTCCTCCAGTTGAAGACCGTCGTAGAGGTTTACCATCACGCCGTTGATGAGTTTTGGCTCCTGCCATACCTGTTCGGGCGTGATGATGTCAAACGATTCCTTGTCAAGGTAGTCGCCGCACGACGCGAGGAACGCGAGCGTCAGTGCGAGAGTTGCTGTCTTATACAGTTTCATATTCATAATGATAAAAATGAAAGATTAAAATGAAAGATTTATGCCGAAATTCACAGTTTTCATCTGCGGATAATAGCGGAAGGAGCCTTCGCTGTTTTCCGGGTCCATATATTTCATAAGTCCCTCGGTGTTTGAGAAGGTAAGGGCGTTGAATCCGTTCACGTACACGCGGAGGCGCTCTATGCCGACGCTCTTCAGCCATGCGTCGGGCAGCGTATATCCAAGTTCGACCGTCTTCAGGCGCAGATAGGAAGCCTTCTGCATCGTCCACGTGTTGTTCGAGCGGTTGGGCTGGAAGCCGGTCGGGCGCAGGGCGGGCATGTATCCCGCAACCCAGTCGCTGTACGGATCGGCGGGATCCACCCTGTGCCAGCGATCCATCCACAGGCTGATGCCGTTGCCCAGCCCCTGCTGTATAAAAGGATCCATGAAGTCTCCGGCCGTAAAGACCTCGTGGCCGGCGGCACCCTGGAAAAACAGCGTCAGGTCGAGACCGCGGTACTGACCCGAAAGGTTCAGGCCGTAATACATCCGGGGGACGTTGCTATGTCCGATAGGCTGATCGTCCTTGCCGTCGATAATGCCGTCGTTGTTCCAGTCTTCAAACTTGAGGTCTCCCGGAAGGAGGGACTTGTTTCCGTTGCCGTCTTGAACGGGCGCATTCAGTATCTCCTCGAAAGAGCTGAACTGGCCCAGCACTTTTCGTCCCCAACTGATGGATTTGTACCGGTCGTTCGTGTTATTCCGCCAGTTGTCATACATATTTGTCGATGCCGCGCGTTCCACGTAGCCGTAGTATTCGCGCGTGGTCGAGAAGTTCGCCTTTATGTCGTAGTGGAAATCCCCCGCACTGTTGCGGTGACCCAGTACGATTTCGAAGCCGTTCGTACGGTCCGAATTCAGGTTTTCTTCCGGCAGGATCTGTCCGAACGTCGTCGGCAAGGTGAGCAGACGCGTTGCCAGCAGGCCGTCGCGCCTGCGGACGAACCAGTCAAATTCGGCCGAGAGCAGCCCCGACAATATGGAGGCTTCGAAGCCGACGTTCGAGATCGTGGATTCATACCATGTCAGATTGACATTCGGCATTCCGCGGTCTTTCGCGCCGTTCGACAGTCCACCGGAACCGAGGACATAGTTTCCGCTCGGATAGGTGTATCCCGTCAGATACTGGTAGGCGGCAAAATCGCCTTCGTCGCCGATCTTTCCGTACGAGGCCCTGATTTTGAAGTTTTCCGCCACCGGCAACAGGTTTTTGAAGAAGGATTCTTCCGAAATTCTCCATCCCAGCGAGACGGCGGGGAAGAATCCCCATCGTTTTTCGGGCGCGAATTTATACGAGCCGTCATAGCGAAAACTGACTTCGGCCAGATATTTCTGTGCAAAGGCGTAGTTTAGCCTGCCGACCAGACCTTCGTGGGCGGAAACCTCGGCATTCCCGTTGTTGTTCAGATTCACTTTGTCGCCGGCACCGATCTGATCGATTGCACCGACCGTAAATTGCCGGTAGGCCTCCACCCAGTCGTTGCGGTCGTTATACATTTCCCACAGCAGCAGCGCGCCAATGTCGTGATTGCCGAACTGATTGCTGTAGTTGAGCGAATATTGCTGCGTGGGCTTGAAGTATTTTTCGGATTTTACGGTCAATTCCGAAATCGTGTGACTGCCGGTCACGTTGTATACGTCGGCCGACGCGTCGTAGTTGTATTCATAGTATTCTCTGTACCAGTTCCTGTTAAATGTCTCCAGAAAATCGTAGGCGAGCAGGGCCTTTGCCTTGAGACCGCGGACCCAGGGGATATCCCAGTTGAACGTAAGCGAGCTGTTGAACTCCCTGCGGTCCCGGCGCTGGTAGCCCACGTTGTCGATGGCTGACAAATGGACCGGGTTGCCCTTGTCGCCCGCGTTCTGCCAGTAGGAAGGGTTGTTGTTGGCATACAGCGGGAATATGGGCTTGGCCATCTGGAGGCTGCGGGTGATCGGTTCGGCTTCGTACGGTTTGTTTCGCGTATCCAGGCGCCCGCTTAGCTGAATGTCTACGGCGAATCCCTTTACGATTTCGGCGTTTACGTTCGAGCGCACATTGTAGCGCTGAAACGAGTAGTCGTCGGACTTGTAGATGCCGTCTTGTGCTGTGGTTCCGATAGAAAAGTAATACCTGACCTTTTCCGCTCCGCCCGAGACGTTCAGGTTGTGATACATTTGAGGGATTGAACTGCGGATTGTCTCCTCGTACCAGTCTACCGTCCCGAGGCCCGACTTGAATGCGGCCAGCTCGTCCGGCGAATAGGGGGCGCTTATTCCGATGTTCTGCTGCGCTTCGTTCTGCAGCAGTGCATATTCATATCCGGTCATAAATTCGGGATAGCGCGTGATGTTTTGAAGTCCGACGTATCCGGTATAATTTATTTCGGGCTTGCCGGTCTGACCTTTTTTTGTGTTTATCAGAATGATGCCGTTCGCACCCTTGAATCCGTACACGGAGGCGGAGGCATCTTTCAAGACGCTGATCGATTCGATATCGTTGGCATCGATCTGGTCGAAGCTCCTTTCCACGCCGTCGACGATGATCAGGGCGCTCCCGAATCCCCGTATGTCGATGGAGGCCGCGTCGTCTCCCGGCGCGCCGCTTCGCTGTACGGCCCGCAGTCCCGGCAGCTTGCCGGCCAGGGCGTTGGTAACGTTTGCGGTCTTTACGTTTACGAGGTCTTTCGTCTGAATCGAGGCTACGGAGCCGGTCACGGATGCGCGCTTCTGAACGCCGTAGCCTACGACGACGACTTCTTCAAGTGCGAGCGCGTCTTCCAGAAGTTTGATTATGACAGGAGTGCCCCCCCCCATTAATTCGCTGATTTCCTGCGTAATATATCCAATGAAGGATATCTGCAGAATCGCGTCGTCTTTCACCATAAGCGAGAAGTTTCCGTTCACGTCCGTGACGGTGCCGTTTGCCGTGCCTTTCTCCATAATATTGGCGCCGATAATCGTCTCGCCGTTTATGTCGGTCACCGTGCCCGTAATCCGTTTGCCGCCTGCCTGCCGGTATGCGTCCACGCCTGCCTGCCGCTTCGAGAGTACAATGTATCTGTTCTGAAGCTCGTAGCTGACATCCGTCTCGCGGAATGTCTCGTCGAGCAAGGCGAGCAGGTTGCCCGACGTGCGGCGCAAGTGGACAATCCGTTCCACATCGACGTCATTATTTCGAAACAGTACCAGAAAGTCCGTCTGATCTTCTATGATCGAAATAAGTTGCCGTACACTGACATCGTTCGCTTCCAGACGGATACTGGTGGTTTGCGCATCCAGATTGTCCGCAATCAACTGGAACGAACATACAAATAAAAGAATGATTGATGTTCTCATGATTCTGGTTAATTCTTTAAGATAAGGATTTTTAGTAATAAAGAACCGTAATAATTTTTTTAAATTCATATCTTTGTTCGTTTTAAGTAAATACTCAATTTAAATCTCTGTGTTTGCTTGATTCTGCCACGACGGGTGTTGCCGCACTGCTGTCGTGGCATTCTGTTTTCTACTGTTTCTGTTTCATAGGCATAATGGATTAAAGTTTGACATGGCAGTTCGATTTATCTGTAGACTGTGATCGCGTTGTTTTCCTCGTCAACGGTCATGCTGAACCTGTGGATTTGCTGCATCAGGCGCAGGATTTCGCGGATGCCATCCCGCTGTCGGAATTTTACGGTATACCGCCACTGTAGCATAGCCTCGTCGCGTACCTCGATCCGTATGTCGTAGTAAAGTTCCAGCTTCTTCAGGATGTTCGCGAACGTTTCGTTTTCGAAGCTATATATTCCTTTTGTCCACAGGAAGCGGTTCCGGTCGGGAATCGCCGCCACCGATATGTTCCGGTCGCGGACGAGAGCTTCGCTGCCGGGACTGAGGACGACGCCCGCCGACTCATCTCCGCGGGTATGCACCTGCAGGCTTCCCTCGACCAGGCTGATGCGACTGAACGCTTCGTCCGGATAGTTGCAGACGTTAAACGACGTGCCCAGCACCCTGACGTCCACCTCGCCGGACGATACGGTGAACGGGCGCCGCGCATCCCGTGCCACGTCGAAATATGCTTCGCCTTCGAGCTTGACGCTCCTTTCGCGACCGCTGAATACAGCGGGATAGGTGAGTTTCGTGTTGGCGTTCAGCCATACGGCGCTGCCGTCGTCGAGCGTCAGGTTCACGCGCTGTCCGGCCGGCACGTAGAGCGTCTGCATTGCGACGGGTTCATTCCTGCCGGCTGAAAAATAGAGCGAAGCGGCGTACCACGTCCCGGCAGTCAGGCAAAGGATGGCGGCAGCATGGCGAAGGATTCGTACGGACAACCGCGCCGGCCTGCGCATGTGCCTGGCAGCGAATTTCAGGTAGTCAGTCTGTGCCTTTTCGCGGTCGCCCTTCGCCGGTGCGAGTTCGAGCAGAGCCAGCATGTTCTGATGCCGGATAAGTGCCGCCTTCAGTTCCGCGTCCGACTCTGCCCGGCGCAGCAACTCGATGCACTCGTTTTGAGACAGTTCGCCCTGAAAGTATTTATTTACCGTTTCTTCCATTTTTTACGTATCTGTAATAGATACGGGCGAGGGGCGGAAATCCGCCAACGGGAAGCGTAAAAATTTCACATGCCCGGCAAATACTTTGACGGATCAAAGAGGTTTCCGAGGTTCGTTCCCGAAGGTTTTTTGAGAACACAGGATTCAAAACAGTTTCTTATAAATAGAGCAGGAAGACGAGCAGCGGAAGGCAGTCTTTCAATTCCTGCTTCAGTTTTCTGTAGGCGATGCTCATCTGCGTTTCGACGGTATTGACGGAAATGTTCATTTCGCGTGCGATGTCTTTCTGCTTTTTCCCTTCCAGCTTGTTTTTCACGAAAATTGTCCTGCACTTTTCGGGAAGTGAATTGATGGCCTTCATAATCAGTTCGTCGATGCCCGTTTCAGACGTCAGGAGGTCGTGGTCGAAGGCTTCCAGCGAATCGAATCTCATCTGCATGTCGCGGCGAAACGCTTCTTGTATGAAATCTTCCGCCTCGCGTACCACGATTTGATGGCGCAGGAAGTCGATACACCGGTTCCTGATGCTCGCGAAGAGGAGTGCCAGCAAATGATGACGCCTGCTGAGAAAGCCTTTACGCGTCTCCCAGACTTCGGCGAAGGCGTCCTGCACGATGTTTTCCGCATCTTCGCGGGAGACAACATATTCGCGGGCAAAACGAATCATTCCGGGATAATTGGCGAGGTAGATGTTCTCGAAATTGTCCCGGAAGAGCTGTTCCGTATGTTTCGTACTGTCCGGCATCCTTCTTTTTGCTGTTTCGGCAAAGGTAGTTATTTTGTTTGTTTTCGAACGCGTGTTTTCGAAATTCAAAATTCAGGGGATTGCGCGTACGCGGCCTGTGTACACGAATACGCGACGCGCCGATGCGGGCGTAAAAGCAGTTTCCGTTTCAATATGAAGAAGTAAAATTTTACTGTACACATTCAATCGGTCCTTTCAGATTCCGTGCCGATTTGCAGTATATTTCCGCAGCGCCGATTTTCAGTTTCGAGCGGATTTTTATCGGGAGATGGTTTTCGTCGTCGCCGATCCATATCTCCGTGGCCGATTTGCTCTGTTCGAAGGCCTCGTCGCGGATTTCGACCGTGAAGTGATGCGTGCGGTATTTCCGTCGATCGCGTTCCACGGTGGCGCGTCCGCCGTAGCGGCAGACGATGTTTACGAGGTCGCGCCCGATCGCCACCCGGGCATTCACGCAGTCGTCCCTGCGGAGGCTGCTGCAGTCCAGCGTCCGCAGATAGAATACCATGCCGAACATGTCGAACACGTGTCCCGACGGGGAGACCAGCGTGGTGTCGATCTTCGTGTTCGTCGGCGTGTAGCGGCGCGAATGGATGGCGGTGCGCTCGCCGGCGCACGAAAACGTCAGTTCGTCCGTCAGCAGATAACCGCCTTCGTCCGAATATTTCACGGCGGAAAGGAGCCGTCCGTCAGGCGCATAATAACAGTCCAGCGTATCCCGCATCCTGTATACGGCATCGAAGAAGCGTGTCGTCGCGAAGCACAGCCGGTAGCGCCGTGCCTCGTCGCCCGTCCGGTCGAACGACAGCGTGGCCTCGCCGGCGCGCGGCATCAGGATGCCCCACTTGAAGAACACTTCGTACGTCGTCTCCTCGCCACAGTTCAGCGACATGACCTCGGGACGGTATGCCTGCCCCGTCGCCGTGGCCGGAAAGAGCAGGCCGGCAACGCATATCGCCAGCCACACCGCTCCGTCAGAAGCTAATCCCGCCAAACGGATTGCTCGACCGGCTGCCGGACTGCTGCTGGCCTTCCTGCCTGTAATCGCGCTTTTTCTTTGTGACATCTTTCGGTTTATTTTTCGTTATATCCAGCGGCTTCTGGCGTTCGACGGGCGTGGAGCGCGGCGACCAGTCTTCCTCGATCTCGAAATTGGCGGGTACCTCGTAGAACCGCGGCGCGTACCACACGGCTTCGGGCTG
The DNA here is from genome assembly GCA_031266995.1 of Tannerella sp. Taxonomy (GTDB): domain Bacteria; phylum Bacteroidota; class Bacteroidia; order Bacteroidales; family Tannerellaceae; genus Tannerella. The sequence continues at coordinate 9,626 of JAIRZY010000072.1, read as the reverse complement.
ACACTGTTCCGCATAATTGCCGGTATCCCACGCATTATTGTCATTCGCATCCTCTATCAGCCGTGCGTAATACTTGTCCGGCTTCAGGCTGGTAAAAACAGCCCATCCTTCCCGCACCTTTACTTTCCGCACCGGCTCGTCGCTGCTGTTCAGCAGTTCGACGAACGACGCGCCGTCGATGCCTTCGATGTGCAGATACAGGTCGCCGTAGCTGTCTTTCGGCTTGACCTGAAACGCGGTCTGCGCCGCGTTGTTCCACTTGCCGTAGATGCTGAATATCCGCGTCGAGTCGATCGTCAGCCGGAACTGCCCGTCGTAGTCGAACGGTCTCATCAGATAATATTTCAGGAAATTCACGCTGTCCTGCCGCAGCGCGAAAGAGGCCGGCTGCCACAGCGTGTCCTGCTTCTCTTCGAGCACGAAGACGGAAGAGTCGAGCGGCAGGACCGGCTCGGCAAAGGTGACGGAGAGCGTGTCGAACACCTCCATCTGCCCGGACGCGCTGATCTGCATGGAAAGAAACTGAATTGCCTCCGGCGCGTCTGCCCTTGCCCTCCTCGACCTTGGCGCGGCCTGACGGCGCATGGTCAGGTGCACCGTGTCGGTTTGCGGGCGCAGGATGTTGAGCGAATCGCTTCGCAGATACGATACCTGCAGGTGCAGCGTGTCGCGGTTGTAGACCGTCGAATCGGTGATCCAGTAACGAAGCGAGGCAGCGTTTTCGCCCCGCTGGACGAGATACCAGTCGTCCCGCGGCGGGTCGTCCGTCAGGGCCAGAGACGGCAGCGTGTCCGTCGGCGCGTTGAAGTTCAGCGTGAACAGATGTTTCTCCGTGCGTTCGGGACGGAGCATGTACTGGCGCTGGAAGGCTTCGCGGAAGAGCCGCAGCGTCACGCCGTCGGGCATGAAATGCGTGTATCCGACCGTGTGGACGGTGTCAATCGTGAGGCTGTCCTTCCAGACGGTGTCCTGGCGCATCCGCAGTTCGAACGTCGGCGTCACGATCGAGTCGTGAAAGGCAATGTCTTCGCCCGGCTGGTCGAACATGTAGTCGCGGTTGACGTCGTTGAGCGCGAACAGGCGGTAGCTCCCCCCGGCGATGTTGCGGATGGTGAAGCGCCCCCGGTCGTTCGTCTTTGAGGTGCGAAAAAACGGCGTCGTCGTAAACGCCGAATCGGCCAGGTCGCGATGCAGCCCGACCATGACGTTCGGCATGGGTTCCAGATTGGCGGCGTTCAGCACGATGCCCGACACTTCGAGCGAATCGAGATTTTCGCCCGTCGAGAAGGCAAAACTGAAATTCTCGAGCACATTCTTTTCGTTGTTGTCCGCCACCGAGTTTGTGAAGTCGATCGTGTATGTAACGTCGGGGATAAGCGTGTCCTTCAGTTCGACGCGTATCCGCTTGCCGATGGCAAGTATCTCGGGCATATTCTGCTGCGGGGGCGTGATGATCACGTTTTCGGATGGCTGTTCGATCTGTATCAGTTCGTCGAACAGGATTTCGATTCGCCTTCCCGTGACGAGGGTTTCGCCGTTGCGGGGCGTGCTGGAGATCACCCGTGGCGGCAACTCGTCGTAAGGTCCGCCGTTGGGCGACGCCATGCTCGCGCATGAAACCGAAAGCCATGCGTAAATCCCTGCCGATATACAGAGAGTGAAGAGATTGGGCGTATGTTGCGTCTTGTACCTCATCGCGTTATTTCCTGCAAAAGTATGAAAATCCGGCGAAACGGGACGCATGAGGGAAGGAAATTCTTTTTTTTGCGGGGATTAACTTCAAATGCCATCCGGCATCAAATCACAAGCGTGATGCAATGCGAAAAGTGCCTCGCGCGCAGTATTTCCGGTCCGGAAACAGCACTTTCTCCTGTAAATCCCGGGTAAAACTGCTGTCGGTCTGTGTACAGTTAAATTATTTTATATACCTTTGCGTCGGTAATTAAAAAATAAGGCAGCCATGCATATCGCGAATCCCATATACGACGTCGCCTTCAAGTTCATGATGGAGGACAACCGGGTGGCCAGGGCATTCCTTTCGGCCATCATCCAGGAAGAAGTTGTAGAGCTTGACTTTGCCTCGCAGGAGCGTACCGCCCGTATTAAAGGAGGCGGACGGAAAAAAGTGGAAACGGAAACGACGCAGTACACCGTATGCCGCTTCGACTTTTCCGCCCGCATAGCACTGCCCGGCGGAAAGTTCAAAACCGTGATGATAGAGTTGCAAAAAGCAAAACTGGCCTCGGACATCATGCGTTTTCGCCGCTATCTGGGGCTTCATTACGAAAACCCGGAGAATGTGTACGGAGGCAAAAACAGCAGGAAAGCGCGCCAGATATACTGCATTTTCCTTCTGGGCTACGACATTGGCATCTCCGGACGCCCGGTCATTCAGGTGGACAGCCATACGAAAGACGCGGTAACTGACGAAGAAGTGGAAACGCAGTCGAACGAGTTTATAGAGAGCCTCCACCACCGTTCGTGGATCGTGCAGATAGACCAGTTAAAGCAGCGCCGCCGCAGCGACCTGGAAAAGCTCCTGAGCATCTTCGACCAGACGAACCGCACGATGAATCACCACTGCATGAAAGTGAACGAAGAGGATTTCCCCGAAATATACCGTCCCATCATCCGCCGCCTGCGCATGGCCGCCGAGAGTGAGGACATACAGATCGAGATGGAGATGGAAGACGACTTCCTGAAAGAGCTGCAGGACAGGGAGCGGGAGCTTGCGGAAGAAAAGGAAATCACCCGCGAACAGAAGAAAACCCTTCGGGAGCAGAAAAAAGCACTGAAGGAACAGGGTAAGGTGTTGAAAGAACAGGGAAAAGCGCTGGAAGAAAAAGACAAAGCAATCGAAGACCTGAAAAGGCAACTATCCGAAATGCAGCGCAAATAACAAAAATTCAGTGATTCCGTCATTCCGTTACCGTGTTGAATATTCAAACAGCAAGCTCACCGTTTCCGAATTGGCCCCTCACCTTGTGAAAAGAGGCTGGGGAAGAGGTCTATTCAAGATGCAGGGGGCGACCGCAGCCTCAGAAAAAAGCCGTGTACATTCCAAGTTTCTCAAAAAAAAGAACAGCAAAAAAAGTATCGTATAATTATTTTCCATATATTTGCGCCGTGAATGTGCAGACGGCTTCAATGCCTGCCCGCACGCCGCGAAAAACAGTCACTCATAAAAAAACAGGTAAATTACGATGGCAACATCTTTTCTCAAAAATAATTTTCTGCTGAACAGCTTTAGGGCAGGGTTTGGCACGATTATTGCAGGGGGGGGGCGTATATCGTTGTAAATTAGTTTCTCCAACTCAATGCAGTGCGCCTGACAGGTGCAGGATTCCAAATTCAATATTTAAAGAGGAAAGTGGAAGCGTCGGTCATCCGGCCGTTCCGTTTTTCTATTGCTCAATGCTCTTCAGTCCGTGTTTTGCACAGGAATCAACAATCACTAATTATATACAATATGAAAATTAAGTATTATTTGACAGACAATCCGATGACGCCGGATCCGAAGGATCGCCGGGCGCAGGTAAGCGGCTACGAAAGCGTGACCGAGAAGGAACTTTTCGATTACATCACGCGCAAAGGCTCGGCCATCACGACGGCCGAGGCAAAGGCAAACTATGAGGAAATCATCGAGGCCCTCGATTATTTCATGAAGCAGGGCTACGGTGTGAATACCGAATTTATCAACATCCGTCCCGTGTTACCCGGCGTGTTCCACGACGACGACGACAGGTTCGATCCCGTGCGCCACCGGATCAGATTCAGGGCGCGGCTGGGCAAGCGCTACAATCATACGGCCGACGACGTGAAGGTGGAAAAGATTGCTCCGCCGGACAATCTGCCGCTGCCCGTCACGTTCGAAGACGTGGCTTCGGATACCGTCAACGAAGTGCTGACGCCGGGCGGCGCGGCTTCGCTGACGGGCCTCAGGCTCAAATTCCATCAGGACGATCCGCAGCAGGGCATCTTCCTGCTGGACTCCCTGAAGAAAGAGTACCGGGTGGAAAGGATTCTGAGCCATACGGGGACGAAGGTCATCTTTCAGTCGCCCTCCGGTCTTGGGCCGGACGAATACACGCTCGAAGTCCGCGTTCTGCTGCCGGGGAATAAACACCTTAAAACTGGAGTGCTGGCAGAAAGTCTGACGGTGTAAGGCCAGTCAAACGTCATGTTTGACCGGGGTTGGCAATCCTTTTGGCTGGACTTTGAGTTGCATTATAAACAGTATAAAGCGACATTATAAGCAGTATAACGTGGCGTTACAAGCAGTATAAAGCGACCTTGCAGGCAGTCCAAAGGAATGTGGTAAGCAGCCCGGTCATTTATGTACAAATATAACAACATCAAAACAGCAGTAATTATGAAACGAAAACAGGTTTTTCCGTTAATTCTGGCATTTGTATTATGCCCGCTCTTTACCTTTCCACAGGTAAAGCAGCCCACGCTGATGATTTTGCCCAGCGACAACTGGTGCAATCAGCGGTATTTTATGACCGAATACAACGATCAGGGAACCTCGGTGAAAGTACCCGATTACAAACTTGCTTTTCAGGAAGATACCGAACTGGGGCAAGTGATTGGCAAAATAGGCGCACTGATGCTGAAGAAGAACTACCGCCTGAAAGATGCCGAGCAGGAAATCAAAAATCTGCAGCAGCGGACGGCCGAAGACAATGTAACCCAAAGTACGGCCTCCGGCTCGTATCTGGCCGAATCGCCTCTGGACATGCTCAAACGGCGGGCGAAAGCCGACATTATCATTCAAATCTGGTGGAAAGTGGGTGCAGGCAAATCGGTTTCCTTCACGCTGGAAGCGTTCGATGCATACACAAGCAAGCGGATTGCATCGTCCACGGGAACAGACCTGCCCTCGTCCGGAACGCTTGTGCCGGTGATGCTGGAAAAGGCCGTGTCCGGCCGGATGAAAGAGTTTTCCGGACAACTGGATAACTTCTATAAAGACATCCGGAAAAACGGACGGGAAGTGATTTTGACCGTAAGGCGCTGGGAAAGCGCTCCATTCACACTGGAAGACGAAATTGACGGCGACGAAATCACAACGCACATCAACAGATGGATGCAGAAAAATACCGTAGGCGGTCAGTTCAGCATGAGCGACGCCACTGAAAATATGATTCAGTTCGAGCAGGTACGTATTCCTTTGGAAGACAAAAACGGAAATGCAATGGACGCCCGCGAATTTGGTCGCGAACTGCAAAAATATCTGGACAAACCACCTTTCGATATCACTGCCAAACTGATGATACGGGGACTGGGCGAGGCGATACTGGTGCTGGGAGAAAAATAACGGCGATTCACGTGATCTATATGATGATAAAGAAGAGATACGTATCATTGATATTGCTGATCGCAGGCATATTCAATGCAGGCGCTCAGACGGCAGACGATTTCGGAAGGATCGCCCTGCGGAGCGATGTGTCGAGCGTGGCGAACCTTTCGGAAGAAACGAAATCCGTCCTGACGACAAAGTTAAATCAAATCGCGACCAGCTATGGCATTGCGGCAACCGGGATCAATCCCCGCTTTGTGATTACGGCAAAGATAGACGTCATAAGCAAAGATATTGTGCCGGGACCGCCCCAAAGGGTCTCTCAAAAATTGCAGCTTACCTTTTTTGTCGGCGATGCGATTGAACAGAAACTGTTCGGCAACACATCCGTCACCGTTACAGGGACAGGCACAAACGAAACAAAGGCATATATCAGCGCGGTCAACAAGGTAAATCCCGGCAATCCGGATATCAAGACGATGATTGAGGAAAGCAAGACGAAAATCATTGCGTACTACAGTCAGGCTTGCGAAATGATTTTGAGGGAAGCGAAAGCCCTGTCTGCGCAGGGCGAGCACAGTCAGGCAATTTACAGCCTGTCGTTAATACCGGATGTATGTGCCGGATGCTATCAAAACGTTTTGACCTTGCAGAGCGAAATTTATATCAGGAAAATTGAAGCCGAAGGCTGGCAGGCCCTTCAGCAGGCACAAACCCTCTGGGCGCAGCAGCCGGACAGGGACGGCGCAGGCGAGGTGATGCGGCTTGTTTCGCAAATCAGTCCGGACATTTCATTCATCGACAAAGTGCAGTCATTCGTAAAAGAAGTTTCCGCCAAAGTGGAAGCGCAGGAACTCCGCGAATGGGAGCAGCAGGTGCGCGAATACGACGACCGCATGAAAACCGAGCAAATGCGCATAAACGCATATCGCGAGATTGCGATTGAATATGTAAGAAATCAACCGAGAATAATTTATAACACACTTATATTATGGTAAAGAAAACATTTCTGACGATTGCGATAGTCGCATTCGGTTTAAGCGCATTTGCGCAAAAAATAGAAGAAGTCACGCTCACGGTTTCGGGCGACGGTGCAACAAAAAAGGAAGCGACCGAGGTCGCTTTACGCAGCGCCATAGAACAGGCCTTTGGTGTGTTTGTTTCGGCAAACACGCAAATTTTGAATGACGAACTGGTAAAGGACGAAATTGCAACCGTTTCTTCCGGGAATATCAAAAAGTACGAAGAAATTGCAACGGTCGCTTTGCCGAACGGCAATACAGTGGTCACGCTTAAAGCTGTTGTTTCGGTTTCAAAACTTATCTCGTATGCCCAGAGCAAAGGCTCGTCTGCCGAATTTGCAGGAGCCACTTTCGGTATGAATATGAAGTTAAAGGAATTGAACAAGGCGAATGAAGAAAAAGCCGTTGCAAATATGTGTTTGCAGTTGGACGCATTGGCTCCAACCATGTTTGATTATGAATTGGAACTGGGAGAGCCTGTGGTGATGGGTAGCAATTATGTTATTCCTGCAGAAGTATATGTGATTTATAACGAAAATACCGAACTCGCCAATAAGATTTTAATTAATACGCTAACTGCTTTATCCCTTTCTGAAAAGGAGCAGGAAGAATACAGAACTTTAAACTTGCCTATGAGTGAAATATACTTATATTACCAATATTCCAACCATCTGGATGCCATCCTCGGACGATTCCAACTGAGAAATTTTTGGTTAAGATCAAAAAAATCGGGAGAATTACTGTGCCGATACATAATAGAACTTCAGTCGGCAGTTATAAATTTCGAAATAATCGACAACATAAATAATGCTTCGAGTATCTTGTATAATCTATATAGATATGAGTCAGACAAAAGACAACCTTTATACTCAGGGTTAATAAGTAACGCATTTTATAGGATGCCACCAACAGTTGAGGTTCGTCCTTCCCCTTTCGACAATAGCTTTATCTCTCCTTATCTATTCGTGATTCCCCACCTTCATCCAAAAGCACGAGTGCAGAAAGGTAAAAAAAATTCAAAATATCCAGCAAATAAATGCTATGAGGTACACATTGACCTCACAATACCCCAAACTGACATAACGAAATATAACAATTTTACCATAGCCCCTAAAAGAAAATAACAATGTCAACAAACCTGGAAATAGCAACACTTATCAGCGCGGTACTGGTTTTCGTTTCTTCGTGTGCAACTTTGATTATTACAACTGTACACAACAGAAAAGACAGGTTTATAAACACAATCACGGAGGCGCGGAAAGATTATATCAGAGAATTGAGAGATTTGATTGCTGAATTTTGTTCACTGGCATATAGTATGGGAAGTCAGGACAAAAGCGAGTTAAATCAGGATAAAATCAAATTATTAAGAAGTAAAAGCATTAAAATCAAGTTGTTCATGAATCCTGCCCGTTATCCGAAGTGCTGGGATGGAAAGGCTATAGAATTAATAGATGACATTATTCAAGAACCAGGACAAAAAAAAGTGGATGATTTAATTGTCTTAATGCAGTCATGGCTTGCTCTGGAATGGAAGGGTTTAATGACTGAAGGTAAAAAAGGAAATTTGACAGAGATAGAGAAAGACGAACTTCGTATGAGATTTTGGGAAGATTATGAACGGTATATAACGAAAGAATATGAGTAAACAGTGTTTTTATTACAAAGGAATCATTTATCTCCTGATTGGGATTACATTAGTTGGCCTGGGAGTCGGCCTGTTGTTTGGTGATAAATGGTATCAGTTTCTAATTATTGGATTTGGAACAGGCTTGGTTATAACCGGGATTATACTATTAAAAACATACCGATATCTGGCTGCAAATAAATGGAAGAGTATATGAGAAAGCTATCATTCTTCAGTATTTTATTGTTATACTGTGTCCATATTTTTGCGCAAGGCTACAACGAAGATCAAACCGCCTTTGCCAACTTCCTCAAGCGGATGTACGGTCAGACGAAGTTCGAAGGCGTAAAAATCGTGGAAGATTACGACCATCAGTATTTCATTTCCGTATTGAGTCTGGAAAGGAGCCTGTATAAAAAGCAGAGCGATATGTTTCGCGTGGCGCAGGTCAAGGCAATGCGTCAGGCAAGCGAGTTTGTCAACGGCGGTACCGTCAGCTCCGATGCGGTTATCCGCACAACGGAAACAAAAGATCCCGCCGGAACAAAAGGCGAAATCAGCGTCGAAACCGTCGAAAGAATCCACTCTGTCGGTTTTGTGCAGGGCATGGAGCTGTTAATCAGCTTCACGCCTGCCGCCGACGACACGCAGACGGTTTTTATCTATTCGCGAAAGATCGAGGCGGCGAAAGAGAAAAAGTGAAACTGCGATGCTTGACGACATGCATATATTCGTTTTGGTGATATCCCTCGTACGGCCTGATTGAGTGCAGCCAAAAGCCGGAATAGCCCGCAAGGACTGTATTTTCATAGCCGCGGTATCAGCGACCTGCGGAACTTGTAGAGACAGGGCATGCCCTGTCTCTACTACCCGAAAGGCAGAATTGAAGCGCTGTGACAGTCTCCTTTCTGGAAGTGGTAGAGACGCGATGCATCGTGTCTCTATTTCCCGCAGGTCGCTGACACTGCAGTTATTGAAAAGATCCCATGGTCAGGGCGTCTAAAATTCAGTTATTCCGTTACTGTCCCGGAACATCCGCCGCGTCGAAACACAAAATCATTCCGCGCACAGCAAGACTTCTTACTCTACGTACATCACCTCCGGCGTCAACTCCACTCCAAACCGCGCCCTGACCTGCCCGCGAACCCGTTCGGCAAACCGCGCGATCCCGTCGCCCGTCGCCCGGCTGTAGTTGACGATCACCAATGCCTGAAGCGGATATGTCCCCACATCGCCGTCGCGCGCTCCCTTCAGGCCGCACTGTTCGATGAGCCAGCCTGCGGACAGTTTCGTCATGCCGTCTTTTGCCGGATACGAAGGCATGTCGGGACAGTCGCGCTTCAACTGCGCGAAGTGCGACGGCGAAACCAGCGGATTCATGAAAAAACTGCCTGCATTGCCCAACTCGGACGGGTCGGGCAGTTTTTGACGGCGGAGGCGGATCACCGCTTCACGCACTTTGGCAGGCGTAAGGGGCGGACAGGCGGCCAATTGCGTCTTCAGATCGCCGTAGTCGAGTTTGAAAGAGGGATGTTTGGCAAGGCGCAGCACGACGTGTGTAATGATATACGGTTCATGCGCTTCGCTTTTAAAAATGCTGTACCGGTAGCCGTATAGGCAGGCTTCCCGCGTAAAAATACGCTTTTCGCCGGTATGCTGATTATATGCCTCGACC
>JAIRZY010000002.1 GCA_031266995.1 Tannerella sp. | reverse complement strand
CATGAAAATAATGACTACCTTTGCCCCGGGTAAGTCCTATACGGCCAGCTCCCTCGGAATCCCCCAGGGCTTGATCGCAGCAAGGGTACTTGGTTGTAGCGGCGCGATATAGTCAGCTTACCCATTTTTTTTTCAGTTCTGAAAAATACAGTTTGCTCCCCGCAGGCGGGATGACCTTACACGGCGAACGGTTCAATATTCAAAAAAAAAAAATCGGAAGTTTCTTATATGACGGGGACACGGATGTTTCTCTCCGTGTCCCCCTGTACCACTGTGGCGATAACCGGTTCTTTAATTTCCGCATACGCGAAACCGTCGCCCGGATGTATGTGCCGGCCCTTCAGCTCAGGCCCGCCGTCATAGTATGTATATAGCGTTTGCCGGGCAGGAAGGCATCTGCAGCGGGAATTTTCCAGACGTATTCGTTGTTGTAGAACCGGAGGGTCACGCGGCGATCGCCGCCCGCGGTCGGAATGACGACGGCCTCGAAGGTCGCGAGGTAGCCCGCGGCGGTAGCCACTTTCCGCATCCGGAAGGACACGGCGCCTTCCGGCACAAACTGCCTGTCCGAGAGCGAGAATTTGGCCTTCACCGGCATGCCGGATACGGTGGCGATGATGTCTGCCGAATCGGAATAGATTATGTCCGTTCCTCTGGCGACGTTCAGGACAAGGCGGGTCATGACATGCTCGAAGGGCAGCGACACGGCGTTCGTGCTTTTGTTCACGCCCGTCACTTTGGCATACATCAGGTCGATGGCGGCAGGATTGTTCTGGTTGCTCACGTCTATGGGATAGTAGCCGTTGCCGTCGATTCCGCCGCTTCCGGTCGCCTTGTAGGGATAGCAGGCGACGAAGTCTACGCTGGCGGGCGACGAGGGGTACTGAATCAGGTCTGTCGCCACGTCGACGGGCACGAAGGACGCGACGCTGCCGCCGGTGATGGACGAGACGACGTAGCGGCGGTTGTCGGCGTTTTCGGCGATGTCGGCAGGCAGCGCGCCGCCGGCCCTCAGCATGTAGATGCCTATCCGGTCGCCGCCGACCCACTGGTTGCCGTCGACCGACGTCCGCGTCGCGGGAGCAACCGGCGGCGCGCTGAAGACAACCGGCACGCGCCGGTCGGTGATGACAGGTGTTTCGGATTCCTCCACGGCGCACGAGGCGAAGAGCAGAAGGCACAGCGGCAGAAACGCAAGTCGCGCCCGTTTGGCTGTTGTTGTTATGGAATGAACGGCTGTCATTTTTACGTACATAGTTTTACTGTATATATTCATTTCTTTTTTTGCGCGCGGACGGAAGATCCGGATGCGGTCGTTCCTCCCTTCCGCGCAGTGTCTGTCATTTTCATTCATTTTTCCCACCACAGTTGAGGATACGTGTTCCAGGCAAAGCTGCCGAGCGATTTCCAGTAGTAGCCGTTTTGCCCGCCGCTGCTTCCGGAAGCTATGCCCCAGTAGAATATGGCGTCGGAGGCCGGCCAGCCCGTGTTGTCGCTGCCGTCGCCGAATTTCCGGGAAGTCGTTCCGGTGTTTCCCCCTTCATAGAAGAACGGGAGATTACCCGTCCAGTAGCAGTAGGCAGGCTCGTTTCCCTTGGGTTGGCCGCATATCCCTGCCTTCCCCGGGCCGGTGACGTTGCCGGTACTGTAACAGGCAATTATGTTTATGTCCGTACCGATGTTTGCCCCGCTAATGCCGCCGGAGTACGAGCGAATGGAATATATGGCGCCGGTGTTGTAGCAGGCGATTACGCGCGCTTCGAGACCCTGCGCTCCGATGTTTGTCCCGGTGATGCCGCCGGTCGCATTTTCTGCTGTGACGGAACCGGTGTTGTAGCAGGCGGTCACTGTCGATTTCTCATTGTGGCCGACGATGCCGCCTGCAACAACTCTTCCCGTTATGGAAGCGCGGTTGGAACAGTTTTCGATCCTGACTCCTCCGAAGGTATATCCGCAGATGCCACCGACGGCATCTCCCGTCATAGTGATATAGCCGGAAAGAATGTTCACGTTGCGTATTACCGTATTCGGTCCGTTGGCGTACTCGATGAAGCCGGCGTATTTCTCCGGCGTAGAAACGGCAAGGTTCCTGATATTGTAGCCTCCGCCATCATATACGCCGGTAAACCCGTTTTGACCGGTTGACTCATAATGACCGATCGGTTCAAACAGAATATCCATCATGTCGATGTCGGCCTCCTGCAGATATTTGCCGCTTCTGCTGCTGCTTAATGCCACAATATCAAGCTCGGCACGGGACCCGACAGGGATGTAGCCGTTCACAGCGTCGCGAAATACGGCCGAGGAGGTGGATGTTACTTTCAGCGTGATTTTCCCGTCTCCCTTGCGGCCGATCAGAATTGGGGTCTTGTTACTGTTATTAGTCAATATGATCTCCTCTATGACTTTGATTTCGCTGCCGGCCGGCAATGTGGCGGCCTGGCCGGTCGTTACTGCGATCGCTTTCGTCGAGCCGTCCCGGTATGAGATGGTCACGTTTCCCGTATACCCGATCAGCAGGAGTGCTCCCGGCTGAAGCGGTTCGGGCTTGAGGTTTTCGTTCCTTCCCGGTTCGTTGACCCACGGCGTGATGCTGCCTTCGGCACTTACCTCCACCTTGCTGATGACGAGGTCATACGTATGATGCTTGCCCGTCTCGAAGGCTGCGGTTCCGGGGATATCCCACGTATACGAATTCGAACCGGCGCCGAACGTTATTCTGCGTCCCGACGTGCCGGCCTGCGGTATGAGAATCGCTTCGAACGAAGCATCGTAGCCACTGGCCGTAGTCGTCTTGCGCAGCGATACGGGTGTCGATGAGGGGCTGTGCAGCGCGAAGGTTTTGCTTTCCAGCGAAAAGTCAGCCCCGGAAGGCACGCCGAGAATGACGGCCGTGAGGCTGGAGAAATCGTCGGTGACCGACTGCGCCTTCTTCACGTTGATCGTAATCAAGGTCAACTGATGGTTGAAAGCGAGCGTCACGGACGAGCTGTTCTTGTTCGCGTTTGTCGCCTTTGCATGCCGCAGGTCGATGGCCTCGGGCAAAGCCTGGTTGCTCACATTAACGGGATAGATGTATCCGCTGCCGATTTCGGCCGCAGGCTTGTAGGGACTGTAGGCTACAAAGTCCACATTGCCGTTTGCGGGATAATAGATGGTATGATCGATCGGCGAAGTGACAGGCACGAGGTTTGCCGTCCGCGTGTCGCTCGTGACCGAGGGCAGGTACTCGTGATTGTCGGCCTTCATACCGGAGGTAAAGGAACCGCCGGCCTCCAGCATGAATATCCCGACGCGGTCGTTCGTCGACCATCCGTTGGTGTCGCCGGCACGTGTTTGCAGCGTCGTCGTCGTGTGAAACGTCACGGGCACGGGTGCGTCCGGTTTCCTGGAGATCGGGTCGACGACATCTTCCACGACGCAGGCCGACGCTCCGGCAAGCAGCAGCAGGTAAAGCATCCCGTGCCATACGTTGCCCGTTCGCACCTTTATGTGCAGCGGCATGTGACTGTTTTTTGTCTTGATGTTCATTTTGGACTTGATTCTTTTTTCCATTGTTATTATCATTATCTTGTTGATGTGTCTGTAAACAGGCCAGAAAGGCGATGAGTGAGCGTCCGGTATCCCCGGACAGTATTACTTTCCGGGGGAGGAGAAAATGTTCTCCCTAACTACCGACCACTCACTCAGGTAGATTAGTCTGCGGTACCTGTGCCACCCGTACCGGATGTCCACGGGTTGATTTCTCCTGTGACGCTGATACCTGTCCGGGCAATGGTCACTGTATAGACATGTTCCGTTTTGGATTTGAACTCGGTTGCAGGCACTTTCCATACAAAGGTTTCATTACCAATCTTGAATTCTATGCTCATCGTATTGCCTGCTACGACTTGGGGCACCAGAATGGCATCGGATGTGCTTCCGTCGGTCTTCGTTTTCATCACGATGTCGGCGACGGATGAAGGCGTTCCCAAGTTACCGGTCTTGAGGTCGAGCGTATTTCTGCTGTTTATCCCCTTGACGGTAACGACCATGTTGTTCAGGTCGCTGGCCGTCAGTCCGGCGCCCGGAGTGATGTTCAGTACCACGTGGGTCAGCTTATGGTCGAAAAAGAGTTGAACCGTGTTGGTAGAAGTCGCCTTGCTGTATCCGGTCGTTGTTTTGGCGTAGAGCAGATCAATGTCGACCGGATTGTTCTGGCTGGCCACATCCACGTTGTAGAGATTGTTCAGCAAAATACCTGTTTGCTGGGGATAATAAGAGATGAAGTTCACCGTACTTCCATCCACCGGATAATAGATGTTGTCGTTCAGCGATACGGGAGAGAAGTTCTTCGAACCGTCCGCGGTTTTGTAGGCCTTGTTTGCCGCGAGATCTACTACTGCGGGCGTGCCGTCCACCATAAAAATACCGATGGCATCACCTGCTGCCCATGTACTGTTTCCGGCACGTGTATCCGGCGTAGCGCCGTTGATGGACGAGGAAAACTTTACGATTGACTGACCACTGGGGCGGTCGTTGTTGGGAAATACTTCATTTTCGTTCGAACAAGAAGTCATAAACATTGCAGCTCCAAGTGCTGCTAAAACCAATTCTTTTTTCATATCTACTAACTTTTTAAATTTAAATACGCAATACCAGGGTCAAAAATAATGCCAAAGTGTTTTTTTATGTCGATTCAGGCCATGTTTGAGACAATATGGCACTGACATGTCATATTTTTCGGCGCAGACATGCGTGATGAACGTCAAAATGGCATTTGACAGTTAATCCGGGGCTATTTGAGGGCGTGGAAATGTGAGGATATGAGGGTGTATGAATGTGCGAATGTGAAAATAAATCGGCTCATCCACGCATTACACATTGCGCGAATGTATGAATTTTTGATTTTTTGAATCTTTGAAGCTCGATTTTAAGAATATGGAATCTTAAATTTTCTGTGGATGCTGCCGATCAATCGCCAGTCAGAAATGCCGACATGGCAGCAAAACATTCTTCTACGCTTTCTGACGCCTCGTCTCTGAAAAAGCCGTAATGGGAACCTGTCGTGAGCAGACGTGTGCCGCCGAGTTGGGGAAAGATTTTTTTCGCCCGCCCGATGACTTTCTGTCCCGGAAAGAGGCAGTCCGATTCTTCGGCTACGACGTAGACCGGCGCGTTCAGCTTTTTGAGTTTGCTTTTTCGGACGGGTGTCCGTCCTTCTTTTTTGATTTCGGAGTGGAGGAGTATCATTCGTGTCATTTCGATCAGGCCGTCATGCGGAAAAGGCATCAGAGGAGCGAGAGTTTTCGCGACCAGCCGGTCGGTGAGCGTCTGCCCGTCTTTGCCTGCGAGGCGCGTCAGCCTTGAGACCCTCGACGCAGGTGTCCGCAGGATGCACGAGGGCGTGACCAGCAGCAACCGCTCGACGCGCAGCACCGACGACACGCAGAGTTGCAGCGCCATCATGGCGCCGAACGAATATCCCAGCACGACTGCACGGGGCAACTCCAGCGCATCCATTACCTGACAGGCCCACTCGCCATGCTCGCGGTCGGAGGCGGGTGCCTTCTCTTCGGTGCTGAAGCCGACGCAGCCTGCCGGATCGGGCACAATCAGCAGGATACGCTTCATATCCAGCCCGCGCAGAAACGGACTTGCGACCACCGGGTTGATGGCGTTCTTTCCGTAAAACATCAGTACGGGCCTGCCCGCAGGATTGCCGTAAAGCACGACATGCGTGTGGCCGAAGCGGGTCGTCACCATCCGCTCCGTCACCGGTACACCGACAGCCGTCAGACGCTTGCGGTACAGATTATGCAGGAGATGCCGTCCTTCCCGCGACCTGTAGACTTTCGATGCGAACTTTTCCATGCGTGTCTGCAGAGGTCTATTTTCTAAAAAAACGCATGATGCCGTAAATTATCAGCCGTATGAAGACGGACAGGGCGTAAAGTCCTGCGCCGATGAAGATGACCCAGACGATTTGCGTCCACAGTTCATTCCATGCCGTGCGGTAGACGATGATGGAAACGATGTTCAGTACAAACGCGGCGACGAGGCAGCCACACAGCCACCGCAGCTCGCATTTTTGCTGTTTGGCGGTAAATAGAATATCTTTCATGTCAGGCAAAATTCAGGTAAGGTATTTTGTATTCGTCGGGGAAGGTAAGTATACGCTGCTCTTCCATGGCCTGCAGCCCCAGCAGTCCCAGTACGGAGGAATAGTAGGCCTCCTCGACCAGCCGTTCGACGGGCCGGCCTGTCACTGCCGTTTCGCAGAACGACGTCAGCAGTTGCTCGGAACCGTCGTCGACGAATCCTACGGACGAGTCGCCCGTGTGGGTTGACACGTTGTCGGCGATGAAGTAGCCGGTATTTTTGGCAGCCGTTTCGGGCACCCAGCTTGGCCCGGCAAACGAGACGTTGTCGAAGATGCTGTGCTCGATCTGGTTGATCAGTTGCATGATGCCCGAGGCGGGCTGCGCTTCTTCAAAGTAATATTTCCCCTTTTCGGGTTCCATCGTGCCGTGGCTGCCGAGGATTTCTTCTTCCAGGCCGAGGTATTTGTTGGAGATGATGGATTCGTAGGTCATCTTCACGCCGTTAGCATAGCGGTAGATGAGGCTGACGTTGTCGTAGACTTCACGGCCGTCTTTCCAGTAGACGATGTCGCCGTATCCGGTCACGGTTTCGGGTATCATCCGCATCGCCCAGTTCCCGACCTGCAACTGGTGCGTGGCAAGCTCGGTCATCAGTCCACCCGAAAAAGCCTTGTAGAGCCGCCAGTTGATTTTCTGTTCCAGTTCGGGCGAAGGGACGGGACGGCGCCAGTCGTTGTTGCGGAACCAGTAGGCGCGGATGCCGCTGATCGTCCCGATCGTGCCGCTGTGGATCATTTCCATCGCGCGGATGTATTTGGGATCGAAGAGGCGCTGCTGACCGATGTATAATATCTTGCCCGAGTTTTTGTATGCCTTGTACATGGCCAGACAGTCGTGCAGCGTCAGCGCCATCGATTTTTCGCAGAACACGTGCTTGCCCGCTCCGAAGGCGTCGAGGGTGATGGGTGCATGCATGTCTAACGGCGTGGCGATCAGCACGGCTGAGATGTCGTTGCGTTCCAGCACTTTCCGGTATTCGGTATACGTCTGCGCCTGCGGACAGACGGCGGCAGCCTGCTTGAGGTGCGGGCCGAAGTTGTCGCACAGGGCCGCAACTTCAACGTGTGGAATCTTGAGCAGGTTCTGCATGTGATACTGTCCGCGCGAGCCGGTCCCGATGACTGCAAGCTTGAGTTTTTCGCTGCCGGCAATCGCCTTTTTCTCGTCGTCGCTGCATGACTGCAGCCACGGAAATGCCGTGAGCAGCAGGCTTCCGCTTCCGAGCGCACCCATGTCGCGAAAGAAGTCCCTCCGGCCAATTACCTCTTTTTTCTTTGTTTCGTCCATTATATCTTTATTTTGTTATGTTTTTTTGTTTCAGCAGTTGTACATTTTATATTCATGTATGTCGAAGCGGCCGAGCCAGTTCTCCGCACTGCCGTCGTCGGCCATCAGCGCCGTGGTCAGCACCTCCGCGTCGACGGGATGGGGAGCTACGATCGCGACCATTTTGTGCGCCGTCACCCGTTCACCCGTAGCGGGGCAGATGATATGATCGGGACGGGCAGGTGCGTTTCCCGATACGGACAGCGCGGTGTCGCGAAGGCGGAGGTTATCTACAGGCTGGTTTGTATATGGATTGTCGATCCCGGCCGGCCAGAAATTGCCGTGCGGATGTGTCCCGAGAGCGAGCGCCATGCTGTTGCCAAAGTTCACCAGCGCGCGAGTTACGGCGTCGCGTTTCAGTAGCAGGCTGATTTTCTGCGCGGCGTAGCCTTTTGCATATCCGCCCAGATCGAAAGACGCCCTGCCGGTGAAGAAGACAGTGCGGTTCACTTCGTCAAACGACACCTCGTTCCAGTGGCCCAGAGTGATGTCGAAACAGCCTTCCGTAAGCACATGATAACGCTTGCAGTCCATCAGAATAGCCCACAGTTCATCGTTCATCCCGACAGGATAGAGCACGGCGTTCATGTTCACCTGCGAGAGAGCGCTCCCGGCGTCGAAGCGGTTCAGCATCTTCTCAAGGCGGAGCATTTCCGCTATGATGTCGAGCCATAAAGCCTTCAGGCTGGCCGGTTCGTCGCCAAACAGCAGAGCGTCGAGGCGTGTCCCCATCACTTTCTCGATGGAGCCGTGGAACAGGCGGGATGAAAGATAATAATTTGTATACATGTTTATTCACTTGCGACAAAAACATCAATTACTATTGACGGCCCCAAATTTAAGGAAAAATACAGCATACGTTCATTTTTTTATTACAAAATAACGTTAATCCCGAATCGTAAGTCTTGAATTTTGGACTGTGCACGGTATGTTTTTTAGTCATTGAATCTTCGAATCTTTGAATTTTAAATCTCATCCCCCCTGCTTCTTCAAAATACTGTTTAATACCCGTACGGAAGAAATCAGCTTGTCCGTCGAAGTATACACATTCACATCCCACACATGCGACGAGCGCCCCTTGTGTATGATGGTTGCCACGGCACGCACCGTATCGCCCTCGTGAGCGGACGACACGTGATTGCCGCTGACCTGCATGCCGACCATCACCTCATCGGGCAGACAGAGAATCATGGATCCAAGCCCGGCGACGGTCTCGGCCAGCGCCAGCGTAGCGCCTCCGTGGAGGATGCCAAACGGCTGGCGCGTGCGCTGGTCGACGGGCATCGTGGCTTCGACACGGCTTTCGGATGCATATATATATTGTATACCCAGATGCCCCATCAGGGCATGCCGCGCGCGTGCGTTCAACTCTTCAAGGGAGATTTCCGCGGGGCGGATATTCGCGAGGATACGGTTTTCGACGAGGGTCGCGACGCCGTCTTCGTCGTTCGTGCCCGTGACATAGTCGGCACAGCGGCGTACGGACGTCGGCGCATTGGCCATTGCCACGCCGAATCCGGCCATCTGTATCATCGTCACGTCGCACACGCCGTCACCGATGGCCATGATTTCCTCCATCCCTACTTTCAGTATGTCCGCGAGAACGCTCAGTGTGTTTGCCTTGTCGATGAACTGGGGGACGATTTCGAGGAAATAGTCTTCGGACGGAAAGATGTCTATCGTGCCGGCGAGGTGTTTTTTCAGGTACTGTCTGAGACCGTCGAGGGCCTGAGCGTCTTCGCCGACGAACATGCACTTGCAGGGCGAAAAGTCAATGGCTTCGGCGAAGTTGTCGACGCCGACGATTTCCATTCCGTTCAGTTCGGCTTCGCTGATGATGCGTTTGTTGAGGGGACTGTCGGTGATGATTTTATCCTGATGATAGGTGAAGATGGGGAAACCCCGTTTTCGCGCCTGCCGCTCGAGGAGGGCAAACATGTGCGGGTCGATGCGTTTTTCGAAGAGCAGTTCGCGGGTACGGGCGTCGAAAATCTGCCCGCCGTTATACGAGAGGATATATCCTCCGTTCCTGTCCATCTCCAGTTCGCGGGCGACGGGCACAACGCCGTATGTCGGGCGTCCCGAGGCGAGAACGAGCTGCATGCCAAGCTGCTGTGCTTTCAGGAGAGCCGTCTTTGTACGCGGAGTGATTTGTTTTTTCGAGTTCAGGAGCGTGCCGTCGACATCCAGTACTAACAGTTTATATTTCATCATATTGTTTCGTGTTTTGTCTCATCCGCCGTATTAGCAGGCTTCAAAGGTAATTTTTTTATTTGCATTTCAGGATGCAGAGTATTATTTTTGTTGCATTATTACAAAAACATTAACAGGATGAAACGGATTATTTTATGTATGGCGCTTGTGGCGGGCGTATCGGCCCTGCAGGCGCAGGTCAGGATTGGCGGGCGCACCATCAATGTGAAGAAAGTGGAAGATACGGCGAGAGATGTGGCCTCGGCCGTCAGTTTGAGTGACGAAGACGTGGCCGCCCTGTGTCGCGAGACGGTAGAATGGATGGACGCGAACAACCCGATAGCGGACGAAGCGAGCGAGTATGGCCGGAGGCTTGCGCGGCTGACGGCGAACCTGCGCGAGGCGAACGGTATCGCGCTTAATTTTAAGGTATATGATGTGTCGGACGTGAATGCCTTTGCCTGTGGCGACGGCAGCGTCCGCATATTCAGCGCGCTGATGGACCTGATGGACGACGACGAACTGGTGGCCGTCATCGGGCACGAAGTCGGTCACGTGGCGGGAACGGACGTGAAAGATGCGTTACGGACAGCCTATGTGACCTCGGCCGCTATCAACGCGGCAGGCGCGGCGAGCAGGACGGTCGGCGCGCTGTCAGAGACGCAACTGAAGGATCTGGCCCAGGCCTTCGTCGACGCACAGTTTTCGCAGAAGCAGGAATATGCGGCGGACGACTACGGCTTCGATACCTGCATAGCCAATGGCTTCAGTCCGTACGGTATGGCCCGTGCGCTCGACAAACTGGTCGAACTCTCGCAGAGCAGCCGGGCGTCGACCGTGCAGAAAATGTTCGCCTCGCACCCCGACAGCGAGAAGCGCGCCAGGCGGATGCATGAGAAGGCGGATAAGATGAAGTGAAATTTGAGATTTTTGCGCCTTTGAATCATGTATAAAAAAATCCCGGACGTTTCGGTGCCCGGGATTTTTCATTGGCGATTATCCTTTGACGATCTCTTCCCTGTCTTTGTCCCAGTACATGGTGCGGCCTTCGAGGTAAGCCCGCGTACCCATGTGGGCGGTGATGGCTTCTTCAAAGGCGGCGTCGATG
>JAIRZY010000043.1 GCA_031266995.1 Tannerella sp. | reverse complement strand
TCCCCGTCGCTGCCGTAGAACAGCGCCCACAGCTTTTTCAGGAAGCGGTGCACGCCGTCGATGCCGTTCGTATCCCACGGTTTGGACTGTTCCAGGGGGCCGAGGAACATTTCGTACATGCGCAGCGTGTCGGCGCCGGACTTTTCGACAATCAGGTCGGGATTTACCACGTTGAACATGGATTTCGACATCTTTTCGACGGCCCATCCGCAGATGTATTTCCCGTCTTCGAGGATAAATTCCGCGCCGGCAAATTCCGGGCGCCACCGCCGGAACCGTTCGATGTCCAGCACGTCGCCTGCGACGATATTCACATCGACGTGCAGCGGCGTGACGTCGTAGCGGTCTTTCAGGTTGAGGGAGACAAAGCGGTTCGTCCCGCTGACGCGGTACACAAAGCTGGAACGCCCCTGAATCATTCCCTGGTTGATCAGTTTCCGGAACGGCTCGTCGTCGCAAACGGTTCCGAGGTCATAAAGGAACTTGTTCCAGAAGCGGCTGTAGATGAGATGTCCCGTCGCATGTTCGGTGCCTCCGAGGTAGAGGTCAACGTTGCGCCAGTACCCGTTGGCCGTCCTGTCGACCAGTGCGCGGCTGTTGCGCGGGTCTTCGTAGCGGAGGTAATAGGCCGAAGAGCCGGCAAATCCCGGCATCGTGTTCCGTTCGAGCCGGAAGACCGTCCGGTTGTCGATTTTCGACGTTTCCGTCACTTTCCGCCCGGCCGTATCCCAGGCCCATTTGCCGGCGCGGCCGAGGGGCGGTTCGCCTGTTTCGGTCGGCAGGAACTTGTCCACGTCCGGGAGTTCCAGCGGCAGACATTCTTCAGGCAGCGTCCGGGGCAGGCCGTCGGCATCGTAGTAGATCGGGAACGGTTCGCCCCAGTAGCGTTGCCGGCTGAACGTCGCATCGCGCAGGCGGTAATTGACTTTGATGCGTCCGAGGCCCTTTTCCTCTATATAAGTTTTCGTCTTTGCGATGGCGTCCGGCACGTCCAGCCCGTTCAGGACGAGGCGGCCTTCCGTCAGATTCTCCACGCGCGGCGAATTTGTCATGCGTCCTTCTTTGGCGTCGAAACTTTCTTCCGCGACGTCGCATCCTTCGATGAGCGGGACGATGGGCAGTCCGAAATGCTTTGCGAAGGCATAGTCGCGGCTGTCGTGCGCCGGCACGGCCATGATGGCACCCGTTCCGTACCCGGCCAGTACGTAGTCGCTTATCCAGACGGGGATGGCTTCGTCCGTCAGCGGGTTGACGGCATACGAGCCGGTAAACACGCCGGTGACGCGCCTGTCGGCCTGGCGTTCGCGCTCCGTCTTCTTCTTCGTCGCATCCAGATACGTGGCTACTTCCGCCGCCTGTTCCGGTTTCGTCAGGGCGCGTACATATTCGCTTTCGGGCGCAAGAACCATGAAGGTGACGCCGAAGACTGTATCCGCGCGGGTAGTGAATATTTCGATTCCCAGGTCGGAATCCTTCACCCGGAACGTCATCTCGGCTCCTTCCGAGCGGCCAATCCAGTTACGCTGCGTTTCCTTCAGCGATTCGGTCCAGTCGATCGTGTCAAGCCCGTCCAGCAGGCGCTGTGCATAGGCCGACACGCGCAGGCACCACTGACGCATCACTTTCTGCTCGACCGCATGTCCTCCGCGCACGGAAAGGCCGCCCGTGACTTCGTCGTTCGCCAGCACGGTGCCCAGTGCCGGACACCAGTTCACCATCGTGTCGCCCAGGTAGGCGATGCGGTAATTGAGCAGCGTCTCCTGTTTTTCCTTCTCCGTCTTTGCATTCCATTCGCCGGCCGTAAACGAAAGCGCGTCGCCACATGCGACATTCCGTCCCTCGGAGCCGGTCTGCCCGAAGGCGTCCGCCAGTTCCTCAATCGGCCGCGCCTGCTGCCGGTCACAGCAATAATAGCTGTTGAACATTTTGATGAACGCCCATTGCGTCCAGTGGTAATATTCCGGTTCCGAGGTGCGTATTTCGCGGCTCCAGTCATAGCAAAAGCCTATTTTATCCATCTGTTCGCGATAGCGGCGTATATTCTTTTCGGTCGTGACGGCCGGATGCTGTCCGGTTTGAATCGCATACTGTTCGGCCGGCAACCCGTACGCATCGTAACCCATCGGATGCAGCACATTGAACCCCTGCAAGCGCTTGAAACGCGAATAAATATCGGAAGCGATATACCCGAGCGGATGTCCCACGTGCAACCCCGCTCCCGAAGGATACGGAAACATATCCAACACATACAGCTTCGGCTTACTGTCATTAACTTTCGTTTCGTACGTCCTGTCGGCGACCCACTGTGCCTGCCATTTTTTCTCAATTTCTCTAAAGTTGTATTCCATAATCTTCATCCCGTGTCTCTATATGATCCGAAATTGCCGGCAAAGATACAACATTGTGCCTAATAACATTGCCGTAAGCCCGGAATTTCTTTTTCACACCGTGCGCGGGGGTGGTTTTGGGCGTTAGGGGCAAATATATTTTATGAATCTTTGCGCCGTCGAAAATGATTCAATAAGTACATGTATCACGCTTTTCAATCTTCAGTAGACGGGGTTTCTCTTCCGGCGAAGTTTACCTGCCCGTTCTTCCATACGCCTCATTCGCTTTGTGATGTTGCGGCGGACGAAGTGTGTGAATA
This sequence comes from Tannerella sp., assembly GCA_031266995.1. Classification (GTDB taxonomy): domain Bacteria; phylum Bacteroidota; class Bacteroidia; order Bacteroidales; family Tannerellaceae; genus Tannerella. Next base: position 218 of record JAIRZY010000043.1, on the reverse strand, counting down.
TCTGGAAACGCAGTCGCAGTGGGCTGAGGAGTTGCAGGAGGAGTAGATGTTTGGCATTCTGGTCGTTCGCGCGGTAAACGGTGCAGTTGGTCCATCTCTTAACCTGAGTTTGGGATAAGGATTTATAAGAAGAAGGGAATAGGATAAAAATAAGTGTATCCCAGCCGCCAATCTGTTGGCAGCAAGTTATGGTTAAGAAAAGAAAACAGACAGGAGAG
>JAIRZY010000242.1 GCA_031266995.1 Tannerella sp. | reverse complement strand
CCCGCCTGGAAACCCGGAGAAATGAACGGGCAGGCGGTCAATTGCAAATATACGATACCGATTCATTTCAGGCGTGACTGATAACCGTTTCCGGCCGAATAATCCGAAAGCCTTCCCTGCCGTTTTGTCAGGGAAGGCTTTTTGTCTTCCTGAAATCCGCAATTGTATCCTTGTGGAACACTGTATTTTCTCCGTACGATTCCGTGCAATGCAAAAAACAGGCCGGTACAGGAAAATAAAGGATATTTTTTCATACATTTGCCACGTGATAACACAACACGATTATGAAAAGGAGATGACATAATGAAAGGAATAGTCCTGGCCGGCGGCTCCGGCACACGCCTCTATCCCATCACGAAAGGGATATCCAAACAACTGATACCCGTTTACGACAAGCCGATGATATACTACCCCGTCTCGGTGTTGATGCTTGCCGGTATCCGCGACATACTGATTATTTCCACGCCATACGACCTGCCCGCATTCCGCCGCCTGCTTGGCGACGGTTCCGATCTGGGTGTCCGTTTTGAATACGCCGAGCAGCCCAGCCCCGACGGACTGGCGCAGGCGTTTATCATCGGTGAGGAATTTATCGGGAGCGACTCGGCCTGCCTCATCCTGGGCGACAACATTTTCTACGGTCAAAGTTTTACGAAAATGCTGGGTGACGCCGTTGCCACCGTCGAAAACGAGCGGAAGGCGACCATCTTCGGCTACTACGTCAACGATCCCGAACGGTATGGCGTAGCGGCAATAGATGGAGACGGTAACGTGCTGAATCTCGAAGAGAAACCGGCTATTCCCAAATCGAACTATGCCGTGGTAGGGCTTTATTTCTATCCGAACAAAGTCGTCGATATAGCCAAAACGATTCAACCCTCGGCGCGCGGCGAACTGGAAATAACGACTGTGAATCAAATGTTTCTGTCCGACAACAGCCTGAGAATGCAGATCCTTGGCCGTGGATTTGCCTGGCTGGACACGGGAACGCACGACTCGCTGTCCGAGGCTTCGACCTTTGTGGAAATGATCGAACGGCGGCAGGGATTAAAAATCGCCTGCCTCGAAGAAATCGCATTCAGAAACGGCTGGATTGATGCCGGTTGTCTGGCAAAGAGCGCAGAAACAATGCGAAACAATCCTTACGGGCAATACTTGTTGAAACTTATATACAATTAAATAGTGTAAAATATTTGGCCGTACAAAAATAAGATCGTAACTTCGCACATCATTATCCTGGAGTATCTGTATGATGTCAGGTAAATTATAGATTTTGCAGATATTTTTTTGGAGCAAAATATCTTCTTTGTTTTGTTTGTATTGAAAAAAGAAGTTATCTTTGTAGCGTGTTGAAAAGGTATGGATTTTGATTGGAAATTGTAAGGATTTGAAATTATAGATTGCATTTTAATAAAAATTAATAAGAATTGTGTGATAAAAATGTTTAATAATAAATTGTATAAGTTATGAAAACTAAAGCATTACTTTTAATGATTCTATTTGGTTCTGCAATGTACTTGTCTGCTCAGGAGTTTCAGCCTCAGGTAGGTTTCAGCACAGAAAACGGTTCGAAGACGAACTTCAAGAAAAACAAAGCGTCGGATAACGTCTTTATTTCGATTGCGGGAGGCGGAAACATCCTGCTGGCCGACCACAATGGCGATGCGAATTTCAGCGACCGTATTGCTCCCTCGGGTGCGATTTCCGTCGGGAAATGGTATAATCCATACCTCGCTTTCCGTCTGCAGGTGAACGGCGGCCTGATGAATAACTTCAGCGATCAGGCTGAACAGAATTTTTACTGGATCAATCCGCACATCGATCTGATGTGGGACGTGACCAATTTCTGGGCGCCGTATAATGAGGCTAAAGTATTCCATTTTATTCCTTTCGCAGGTATCGGATATGCTTTGCGCCCGGGTATTACGGAAAACAACATCAGCTACAAAAGGGCAGAATCCGTTTCGACCAATCTGGGTGCGCAACTGCTGTTCCGCCTGAGCAAGCGTGTCGACCTATTCGTCGAAGGACAGTACACGTTGCTGGGCGAGCACTGGAACGGCGACTATCACGCACGTCCGCGATTCGACCGGCCGGTACAGGCTATGCTGGGTTTGAATTTCAACCTTGGACGGAAAGAATTTGAAGTCCTCGAACCGATGGACTATGATTTGCTGAACGACCTGAACTCCCAGATCAATGCATTACGTGCTGAAAATGCCGAACTTGCAAAGCGTCCCGAATTTTGTCCCGAATGTCCGCCGCCAGCTATTGTGACCGAATCGGTCGAGTCGATGAGCAACGTGGTATACTTCCGCCTGAACAGTGCGAAGATCGACAAACATCAGGATATAAACATCTTCAATACGGCTGAATATGCCAAGCAGCACAGCCTGCCTATCAAACTGGTGGGTTATGCAGACCGTTTGACCGGTAATCCCGACTACAACAAGGGTATTTCCGAGAGACGTGCAAGAGCGGTTGCCAAGCAGCTTATTGACAAACACGGTATTCCGTCGAACAATATCTCCATCGAATGGAAGGGTGACGAAATACAGCCGTATGGCGAAAACGCATGGAACCGTGTCGTAATCATGAATACAAATCAGGAATAAGCAAAATTGAACTTTAATGATTGTAGAAAGGTTGTCCAAAGAAATGGGCAACCTTTCTTTTTTTACAATGCAAGGGTTCAAAAATTTAAGCCGGATTTAAATGCCAGTTCATATCAATGCTGCGTATACTGCGTGTGGCATGGTTGGTTTTGCATATTGACGCGATGGACATTCCGGAACGGTAACCGAATAACTGAATCTTGAAGCCTTATCGCACGCAGATGAGAATCTTTGTTTTTGAATATTCATTATTTTCGTTACCTTTGGCTCGGAAAAGCGAGGCGCTATTGCCGGAGTGTTTGGCCTTTTAGGGCCGTAGCGTGTTTTATCTTAATAATTAATACATTGGAACAATTTAAAAATATTTTTTCTTCGTATGTGACGATGGTTGTACTGCTGGCTCTTTTTGCCGTAGGGCTGGCGGCGGCCACTTTTATCGAGAATACTTATGGTACGACGCTTGCCAAAGTACTGATTTATTATTCGCCACTGTTCTTTTTTATTCAACTCTTGCTGATTGTGAATTTTATAACGGTTGTTGTTGTGCGTGGCTTGTGGAAACTGGGAAAGTGGGGATTCCTGATTTTTCATTTTTCATTTATCGTGATTTTGTCGGGGGCGCTGATTTCGCATTTTTTCAGCAAGGAAGGCGTACTGCATTTACGCGAAGGTGAAATCAGCGACCGGATGAGGATACAGAGCAATCGCGGCGAATCAGTGCATGTGCTGCCTTTTCAGGTTGAATTAGTGAAGTTTACGCTGAAGCGTTATCCCGGCTCGGCAAGCCCGTCGTCCTACGAGAGTGAACTGCTTGTCCATGTAGACGACAGCACGCAGAAGGCTTTGGTCTATATGAATAATGTGCTGGATATGAAAGGTTACCGTTTTTTTCAGGCTTCGTTTGATTCGGACGAAAAAGGCACCGTGCTGTCGATTAATAAGGATGTGGCGGGACGGAATGTAACTTATGCAGGGTATCTGCTGCTGTTCGTCGGTGGAATACTTTGTCTTACAGGTAGAAATGGGCGAATAAGAATGCTTTTCAGGCAATTGCGTAAGCCTAAAGCCGTCAGTGTCGCGCTGTTGCTTGGCGTCTCCGTCTGGATGCAGGCGCAAACAGAAGCACCTGCATCTTCGGCTGCTTACGCGCTGAACCGCGAGATCGACGCCGCCCATGCTGAACGCTTCGGCGCGTTGCCCGTTCAGTCGGCCAATGGCCGCATCATTCCGGTCAATACGTTTTCGTCCGAGATTTTGCGGAAATTGCATAAAAAGACGCGGATCGGCAAATTGGACTCCGACCGTTTCTTGTTGAGCGTGTTTGCCATGCCCGAAATTTGGTCGCACGTACCGTTTATTGCCTGTTCGAATGACGAAATAATGACAACTTACGGATTGAGCAGGGAATATTTCGCTTACAGAGAGGCGTTTAATGAGGATGGCTCATATAAGTTGCAGGAGCGACTGGATGCCGCTTACCGGAAAATGCCGGCAGAGCGAAGCGCCTTCGACAAAGATATTATCAAACTGGACGAGAAAATAAATATCTTCCATCAGCTCCTTAATTATCAGCTAATAAATATATTCCCTGATGCCGCCGACCTTTCGCAGAGATGGTATGCTCCGGGCGACGATCTGTCGGTATTTTCGGGACAGGATTCCCTGCTCGTTTCGCGTATTTTTTTCAGCTACGTGTCCGAAATCCGTTATGCGCTGGTGTCGGACGACTGGGAGCACGCCGACCAGATCCTGGAGATGATTTCGACATTTCAGCATAAACGGCATCAAGGCGCTGAACTGGATGATAAAAAGATTACAAGGGAGTTGACGTACAACAAGCTTGCGCCGTTTCAGTGGTGCAAAACCGGCTACCTGTCGCTGGGCGGACTGATGCTGGTGTTTTCCTTTGTTCTGTTTTTCAGAGACAGACGCTGGCTTCGACAGCTTGTTGTGATATTGGGTGTCGTCGTGCTGGTGGTATTCCTTTTGCACATGCTGGGGATGGCAATGCGCTGGCAAATTGGAGGGTATGCACCGTGGAGCAATTCGTACGAGACGATGGTTTACGTCGCGTGGGCGGTGGTTCTTGCCGGATTGCTGTTCTCGAGGCGCAGCCCGATTACGTTTGCGCTGGCCACATTGTTTGCCGGAATCATCCTGTTTGTATCGGGGTTAAGCTGGATGGATCCGCAAATCAATCCATTACCGCCGGTGCTGAAATCGCCGTGGCTGATGTTTCATGTGGCCGTGCTGATGGCGGCATACGGTTTTTTCGGTATCAGTTTTCTGATAGGATTGATTAGTTTAGTGATGATTAGCGTGATACGAAAGCGCGGTCTGGAACGGTACGCCCCGTCGCTACGTGAATTGAGCGTCATCAACGAATTGTCATTATGGATAGGGCTAATACTGATGGTGATAGGTACTTTTATGGGTGCCGTTTGGGCGAACGAGTCATGGGGACGTTACTGGGGCTGGGACCCGAAGGAAACGTGGGCGTTGATTACAATCATTGTGTATGTGATGGTTACGCATCTTCATCTGCTGAAAAAAAGTTATAACCTGTGGCTGTTCAATCTCTGTTCGGTTGTGGCCTTCTCGTCCGTTCTAATGACTTATTTCGGAGTGAATTACTTTTTGAGCGGACTCCATTCATACGGCCAGAATGAGTATGTGGGCGGAATATTTGCGTATCTTTACGCGGCTGTATTTGTGATTATCGTGCTGGCGCTGTTGGCCAGAAAGGGAAGAGTATTGAAATAAAAAAAAGATAAAACTATGGATATGAGGAATAATCTCTGTTTTTTACTGTCATTTTTCTGTGTGACTGCTTTCGCGCAGGATGGAAATTTGACGAAACTGTATGGAACGGCTCCTTTGGAAGTCGTTGAACCTGTTTCGGTTGATACGGTCAATGCGGACGGAAAGAAAATGACCGCCGAAGAGTTGCTGAAACTCCGGCTGAACGTACCGCCGCAGACTGCTTTTATAAAAGAATATGAAGCTGATACGGCCGGCTTTTTCCGGACGGAAACGATAGAAGGAAAGACATCCGTGCAACTTTTTTCGTTTTATGTTTCTGCCGGCGCATACGGAAAAGCAAAGGTAGAGGCAACCTCGCCCGGTATGCTGGAACTCTATGTAGATGACCAGCTTGCTGCCTCTAAAAAGACAACGGAAGAGTCCCCGTCGCAAGCCAAGGACGTATCGGTAGAACTCAATCCTTATCCCGGAGCGAATCGCGTCGTTATCAAACTGCTGGCTAAAAGCGCACAGGAGGCGACATTGAAAATAAAGGTCACGGACGAGCGCGCATGCTCGACACGGAATCTCACGGTCACGGAGTCGCCCGGGCGCCGGATGACGCTGGACGATGCTATCAAAGGCCGGCGCGTTTCGGACATATCAATCTCATCAAAAGGAAATTATATCCTCATTTCGTATACGGATAATCAAGGCGAAAGGTCGTATGCTTTGACCGAATTGTATACCGTGAAAAGCGGGCGGCGCGTGTGGATAGATAAAAACCGCCAGAAACAGCAACTTCAATGGATGCCCGCGTCCGAGCAGCTTTGCTACATATCGAAGGACGGAACGAAGGCAAATCTCGTGTCCATACATCCGGAAACACTTGAAGAAGCGGTTATTGCGTGCGACGTCCCCGACGAACGCATCACTTTCGCGCCCAACGAAAAAGCTCTTTACTATACGAAATCGCCCAGTCCGCGCGGAGAAAAAGATGGCGACGTTTTCCGGTTGCACACTCTGACAGACCGTAGCGGCAGGAAACCGGCGCATGCTTTTATTTACCGCTACGACTTGGCGACGGGACAGACGCGCCAGTTGACATTTGGCTCACATGCCACCTATCTGAATGACATCAGTCGCGATGGGCGGTTCGTACTGTTCTCTATTTCGGACGAAACTGTGACGGAACGACCCTTTTCCAGGCAGTCGATGTTTCGCCTGAATGTCGAAACAATGCAGGTCGATACGCTGTGGAAGAACGAAAAATATACTTCGGGCGCCGATTTTTCGCCCGATGGACGAAAAATACTGATTACCGGCTCAGCGGAAGCCTTCGACGGAATCGGACTGGATATTGGCGAAGGGCAAACAGCCAATCTATACGATACGCAGGCGTTCATCATGGATTTGGAAACAAAGCGAATCGATCCGGTTACGAAAAAATTCGATCCGGCTGTGCAGCAAGGTCGCTGGCATGATAATGGATTGATTTATCTCAAAGTAGAAGACAAGGACCGCGTGAATATCTATTCGTACAGGCTTTCGGACGGAAAATTCACTGTGTTGCCGTTGCCGGAAGATGTGGTAGAACAGTTCGACGTGGCGTTGTCGGCTCCCGTCATGGTTTATTACGGCGTAAGCGTCTCGAACTCAACGCGCGCTTATCTCATGCCGCTGAAGTCGAACACTTCCGTCCGGATTGCCGATCCTTATGGCGAGCATTTGGAGGAATTGACTTTGGGAGAGGTAAAAGACTGGAATTTTGTCAATTCGGATGGCGTGGAGATCAAAGGCTACTATTTTCTACCGCCCGGCTTCGATGCGAACAAAAAATATCCGGTGATAGTCAATTACTACGGCGGGACGTCGCCCATCGAAAAGCGTTTTGAAAGCCGCTATCCGATGCATGTCTACGCCGCGCTGGGCTATGTGGTGTATGTGCTTCAGCCAAGTGGCGCCACGGGTTTCGGGCAGAAATTTTCCGCCCTGCACGTGAATACGTGGGGGATCCGTTCGTCCGACGACATCATCGAAGGCACGACGAAATTCATTGAGACACATCCGTTTGTAGACCGGACGAAGATCGGTTGCATCGGTGCGTCATACGGTGGGTTTATGACGATGTATCTGCAGACGCGCACCGATTTGTTCGCCGCGGCCGTTTCACATGCAGGCATCAGTTCCATAAGCAGTTACTGGGGTGAGGGCTACTGGGGCTACTCGTACAGCGCGGCGGCCAGCGCCGACAGTTATCCGTGGAATAACAGGGAGTTGTATGTAGAGCAAAGTCCCCTGTTTCATGCAGATAAAATAAATACGCCGATATTGCTCCTCCACGGTACGGTGGATACGAATGTGCCGCCCGGCGAGAGTATTCAGATGTATACGGCGCTGAAAATTCTTGGCAAAACAGCCGAACTTATACAGGTTGAAGGTGAAAATCACCATATACTCGACTACGCCAAGCGGCTGAAATGGAACGAATCGATTTTTGCGTGGTTCGAGCGGTGGCTCAAGGAGGATGCGTCCTGGTGGGAGGAGTTGTACAAGTGACGTATAACGCTTGTAAGGTCTTCGGCCTTGCCTGTCTTCGAAACAGATACCTCCCTCCCCACAAAGCCGTTTTATTATCCCGAAATGTTCATTGGCACTCCTGCAACTTGTGGCAAGTCTCCCGGAGCTTGCGGCAGAGAATCAATCAATGCGCTAATGGACATTTTGGGATAATCGCATATCGGTGAGTTGATCGTTGAAAAACTTGTATCCGATTTCGGATTCGACGAACAGGCGGCTGCCGATAAATTCTTCCCTTCCGGCGTCTTTTCAAAACTTGCAACCTGAGTTCAAGAACAGTTCGTCAGGACTTATATATCAATAGAAAATATTTCCCGTCCGTTCACGAACGCCGCAGGTGTTCAACCCCCTCCCGTCACGTTCGACGGGATACCGGCCGTGTCGTGACACACGCCCTGCGTCCAAAGACCTTTTGGACGGGCTTCCAAAGACCATTTGGACGGGCTTCCAAAGACCATTTGGACGAGCTTCCAAAAGCCATTTGGACGAGTGTCCAAAGACCATTTGGACGGGCGTCCAACCGATTCGTAATAATCCCGAAATGTCCATTGGCGCATTGACTGATTCCTTTCCGGAAAATCCGGGAACGGAATTACCGTGTGTGATTGGCGTCCCGAAAATTCCGGGGAGCAAATTACCATGAGGTGTCGGCACCCCGGAAGTTACGGGAGACATGCCCGGCAACGGAGAAATCTTCCAGTGGACATTTTGGGTTTATATCATTTCTTGTCCCGTACACAGTATGAAACGGGAAAATAAGGCGCGATTTCAGAACACCTCATTCGAAAGACAGATACGGCTCCATCCGCTCCCTCTCATCTCCGGTAAAGACGTTCAGTCGCTGGAGGTTTTCCCAGTTGTCGAGGCGTTTCTGTTTGCGAAGCCGGTCGATGGCGTGCGCCTGTCTGTAGCTGATGTAGGGATGATGGTTAAGCGAATCGACGGGAAGCGTGTTGACCGGCATTTTCCTGACGAGCGAGGGGTCGACCGTAAACCAGGGCGCAAGCTCGGCGTATTTATCCGCGTCGATGCCATACGCCTCGCCTAACTGCCCGATCGTGTAAAACCCGCCCAGCCTGTCTCGGTACTGAACAATGCGGCGCGCGTAATAAGACCCTATCCCGGGCACCTTCTGCAGCGTGAGGGTATCCGCCGCGTTCAGCTCGACAATGGTGCCGACGGCAAATTTCTTTCTTCGGGCGTAGGCCGGTCTGTTCGCCTGCGTGATGATCCGCCGGGCCCTCGCGGAGACGGATTCGCGCGTGTGGGTATCGGACAGAGGCTGATTCTCCACCGCGGATGGCGATGGCTGTGCAGCGGCCGGGTTTGTACCGACGGCCTCCGGCTGCACCGCCATGCCGGTGTCCTTCGCCGGCGACGGCATTTCCGTATAATACGAAAACATCGACCCCGCCGCAATCATACAGAGCAACACCGTCAGCGCCCGCCGCTCGTTATTTGGAAAATAGAAATAATCGCGCCATGACATGACTCCCTATGCCGTCCGCCCCGTCATTCCCCAGAGCCAGTCCATCAGCCCCAGCTCGTTCAGGAAGATAAGCCCGATGGCGACCGGCGCGAGATATTTGATAAAAAAGTGATAGCCGCTGAAAAAGTAGAATGTCGCCGTCCCCCGGTTGGTAAGCTCGGCCTTGAGGATTTTCCTGTCGATTCGGTATCCGACAAAGATGCAGATCAGCATTCCGCCGAACGGCAGCATGATCTTGGCCGTCACGTAATCCAGCATGTCGAAAAACGTCAGGCCGAAAAGCGTAGCCCCCCTCATGATGCCGAACGACAGCGAACTGAAAACGCACAGCACGGCGGCGCCCAGCGAGACGTAGAGCGTGGCACGCTTGCGGGTGACGTGAAACTCTTCGTGAATATAGGCCGTAGCCACCTCGTGCAGCGAAATCGTCGACGTCAGCGCCGCAACAGCCAGCAGGATGTAGAAAATCAGCGCCCAGATGTTGCCCAGCGGCAACTGTGCAAACACGTTCGGCAGGGTGATGAACACAAGCTCAGGCCCCGACGTCGGCGCGATGTGAAAATGAAACACGGCCGGGAAAATCATGACGCCACCCAGCACCGCGACGAGCGTGTCGAGCGCCGTCACCTCCAGCGCCGTACGCTGCAGCCGGCTTTCCTTCCCGAAATAGGAACTGTACGTAATCAGGCAACCCATCCCCACGCTCAGCGAGAAGAACGCCTGCCCCATCGCATTGAGCACGACGGTCGAATTGATTTTGCTGAAGTCCGGACGGAAAAGAAACTCGATGCCCGCGCCCGCGCCCTCAAGCGTCAGCGAACGGACGCACAGCACGGCCAGCATCAGGAAGAGCATTGGCATCAGTATTTTCGACGCCCGCTCGATGCCGTTTTTCACGCCCGACGTCACGATGAAATGAGTAAGGCCGATGAACGCGAACGTCCAGAAAATCGGGCGGAAGATGCCCGACGAAAACGCGGCAAACTCGTTCTGAAAATCGGCCGCCGTCTTGCCCGCATACGTAGTCGTGACGGAGTTGAACGCATAGTCGAGCGTCCACCCCGAAATCACGTAATAAAACCCGAGAATCAGAAACGCCGCCAGCACGCCGTTGTAGCCTATTCCCGACCACGCCGTGCCGGGCGCCAGCTTCTTGAACGCCCCCGCGGCGTTGCGGCGCGTATGCCGTCCGATAAAAAACTCGGTGACCATCACCGGCCACCCCAGCAGCAGGATACATCCCAGATATACTAACAGGAACGCTGCTCCACCGTTGGTTCCCAGCATATACGGAAACCGCCAGATATTTCCCAGACCGACCGCGCAGCCCACGGTCGCCAGAAGAGCGCCGATGCGGCTGCCGAACGTTGACCTTTGTTGATTCATCTTATCTCATTTAAAAATTATTCCATCTTTCATCCGCACGATGCGATCCGCCTTCGTCGCCAGCCGCTCGTCGTGCGTGACGATCACGAACGTCTGCCCCATCCGGCCGCGCAGGTCGAAAAACAGCGCGTGCAGCTCGTCCTTGTTCTGCGTGTCCAGGCTGCCCGACGGTTCGTCGGCCAGTATCACGGACGGCCCGTTCATCAGCGCCCGCGCCACCGCCACGCGCTGCTTCTCGCCCCCCGACAACTCCGACGGCTTGTGTTCCATCCGCCCCGACAGCCCCAGAAAGTCCAGCAGCTCGCGCGCCTTGCGGCGCACCGTCCCGTCTTTCTCCCTCGCGATCCATGCCGGAATCATCACGTTCTCCAGCGCCGTAAACTCGGGCAGCAACCGGTGGAACTGAAACACGAAGCCGATGTGGCGGTTGCGAAAGTCGGCCATCTCCTTTTCCTTCAGACGGAAGGGATCGACGCCGTCGATTTCCAGTCCCCCGCTGTCCGGACGGTCCAGCGTCCCGATGATCTGAAGCAGCGTCGTTTTCCCCGCACCGCTCGGGCCGACAACCGCTACGATTTCGCTCCTGCCCACCTCAAGGTCGATCCCCTTTAATATTTGCAGACTGTCAAAACTCTTCGTTATTCCGGACACCTTTATCATATTCCGACGCTTTCACTTTGGCCGGCGAAAGTATACAATTTTTTACCCTCCGCAAAGAAAAATGAAATAATTCGTTCGCCAAACCGGAAAAAATTGTCATCTTTGCCTCGAAAAATAAAACATTTCTTTTGTGGAAGAAACGGGTAACGTACTCATCATGGCCGATAACCAGCCTATTACGCGGCTTGGTGCCATTTCGCTCTGGAACAGGACCGTTCCCGACGGCGACATCTTCATTGCCCGAAACAGGACGGAACTGATACACCTTCTGCCGCGCCACCCGGCCGCCACCGTTGTGCTCGACTACGCGCTCTTCGACCTCTCCGGCCTCGACCATCTCTTCATCATCGCCATGCGGTTTCCCCTCGCGCGGTGGATCATCTTCAGCGACGACCTGAGCGAAAACTTCCTGCGCCGCATCGTGCTCGAGCGCCGCTTCAGCGTGGTGATGAAAGACGCCCCCGTCGAAGAAATCGTCGACGCCTTCCGCCACTCCGTGCAGCAGAAACCCTACATCTGCGAAAGGATTCGAACCCTGCTGGAATCGCGCATCAAAAAAGATGAAAACGAGCGCCTCACCGCCACCGAACGCGAAATACTCAAAGCAATCGCGCAGGGCAAAACCAGCCAGATGATTGCCGACGAGCGCAGCCTCAGCATACACACGATCGCCACGCACCGCAAAAACATATTCCGCAAAATCGGTGTCAACAACGTCCTCGAAGCCTCGCGCTACGCCGCCAGGACGGGCGTGATCGACGCCGGAGAATACTACATATGACAGTCATCCGGTTTGCTTTATCCTGAAAACGCAGTGCTTAAGCCGCTATCCTGCGGGCATCGACACGGTCGTTTTTGCCGCGCTGCACGCCGGAGGACAGCTTGATTTGAGCCATCAAAATTTGTATGTTTACGAAAAAGATGCTATTTTTGCACCCCGAAGCGACGGTCTTGTAGTTCAATGGATAGAATGGAAGTTTCCTAAACTTTAGATTCGGGTTCGATTCCCGGCAAGACTACGATGCTAAGTGATAATCAGAATATTATATCGGACGGGAACTAAATAGGGGACTAAAATAGAGACTGTTTTACTTTCACCACCGATAAAACACCGTCACCCCGTGCCCGCTCAACCCCGTCAGGAACTGCCTCTGATACTGATACCCCGCACCCCAGCGGTTATAATATGCCCCCGCCCCGAATCCCGTGATCCCGAACGTCGAATAAGAGACAGATACGAATGGCGAAAACGCCTTCTCTTTCGTAACAGTCCGCACCGTCTGCAATGGAATGAACGTATACCTCACCGAATCGACGCGGTTATACTGCACGTCAAACCCGACGTCCAGCTTTCCGAAACTGTTATCGAAGAGCGGTTGCAGGTATCGCCGCTTCACTTCGTAGTCGGCAATGATGGCGGCCGTGTCGACCACCTCCCGCGTGTACGTGATCCTGTCCATGTACACCGTATCGACCCTGACGGGAAGGCGGGAGTGCGCCGACGAATCCGGGATGATCACCGGCTCGAGCGTCGGGACGGAATCGCTCATGAATACCCGCTCCGTGATTTCTTCGGTTTTGAACGCAATTGTCTTCCGTCCGAGCCAGAACCCGGCAGCGAGGCCGGCAGCCAGGCAGATTACTACTGTCCATACCGACGGCGAAGTCTTCAGCTTAATGTCCATTGCGCTTACTTATAATGATATTTCCGGTTGCAGTGGTAACATCCGTCGTATCCGAAGAACCGTCGCAGTACCCACGCAAAAAACCCCGTGCAGTACCCGCCGTACATCATGCACTCCATGCCGCACCTCTCCGTGAGGTTGCCGACCCGGTGAATCTCCCGGCTGCGGTGGTTCGCGATAAACCGGAAGCCAATTTCTTCCAGAAACAGATTTCTTTTCATACAGTGTCAATCATTACCGTTTTTCCCACTTAAAAACACAACCTTCGCCTCCACATTCTTCCCCGAGTTAAACCCGGGCGCAAGAACTATCGTGCTGTCATTAACCTGAATCACCACGCACTTGTCGCCATCGTAAAGAATTTTGGTCCCGTCTACGCTGCTATAGTAGCAAGAAGACAGGGCGCACAGTAGCAGAATTGGAATTATTATTTTCATGGCTATACAAATGTTTTCCAGCATACAAGCCAGACGGCCATTAATATAATCCACGCAAATAAAGGAGGCATCATGCCGGAAGAAGGGAAATACTCGTCATCCTTATCCTTCGCCCATGCCCGCATACACCACAGATAGCACGCTACCGTTACTGCGCCCGCAATCATAAGCATCAACTCTTTAATACCGATTATAATCATATTGTACTTAATTATCAACCCATC
>JAIRZY010000226.1 GCA_031266995.1 Tannerella sp. | reverse complement strand
CTGTGGTTCGTCAACAACGACTACCGCGGCGCCTACTGGGACGAAAATCCCGTCGCCCGTCGCTCGTATGCCAATTCGCCGCACCGGTTCGTGAACCGCTGGGACGCGCCGATCCTGATCTTTACCGGCCTGAACGACTTCCGCATCCCCTACTCGCAAAGCCTCGAAGCCTTCACGGCCGCACGGCTGCACGACGTCCCTTCGCGGCTCGTCGTCTTCGAAGACGAGGGGCATCAGGTCTTCAAGCCGCAAAACTCCATCGTCTGGAACCGCGAGTTCTTCGGGTGGCTGGGGAGGTATCTTCGATAATTCAAAATTTAAGATTTAAGATTCTGTGGAGACACGGGGGGATACGGATGAAATATTCTGTGTTTCTCCGTGTCTTCTCTGTGTAAGAAACTAATTGAACAAAACGGAGGCGCAACGGGCCGACCGCGCCGCGCCGCGCAGGGACGCGATGCATCGCGTCTCTACCCCGCAGGAGGTTGAACCGCTTCGCCGTTCGCGAAGGAGAGTGCCGTCCTTTGCCTCAAGCTGTGTCTGCGGCTTGCACGAGGTTATCCATATTAGACCCCTTCGCCGTCTCCCGCCGGCCCGCCGGTCATCCCGCCGGACGAAATCTCCCTTCGCCGGATCACATCTCTTTTCGTCAGAGCATATCTTTTTCCGCCGGAACAGATTAGTTTTCGTCAGAATAAATCCGTGTCCATCAAATCATATCAGTGTTTATTAAAACAGATCTGTCTTCGTCGGAACTAATCTGTTTCCGCCAGATTAGATTAGTTTTCGCCAGATTAGATTAGTTTTTGCCAGAACTAATCTATTTTCATCAGATTAGATTAGTTTTCGTCAGAACTAATCTATTTTCGCCAGATTAGATTAGTTTTCGTCAGAACTAATCTATTTTCGTCAGATTAGATTAGTTTTCGCCAGAACTAATCTATTTTCGCCAGATTAGATTAGTTTTTGCCAGAACTAATCTATTTTCGCCAGATTAGATTAGTTTTCGCCAGAACTAATCTATTTTCGTCAGATTAGATTAGTTTTCGCCAAAACTGATTAGTTTTGGTCAGAACTAATCTGTTCTAGCTGGAAAAGATATGTTTTTATTAGAATAAATCTGTTTCTGCAAAAGCATATCTGTTTTCAGTGAAAAATATCTGTTTCAGTAAAAAGAGCGGTCTTTCACGAATCTCATATTTGTTTTCGCTGAAAGAAATGTGTTTCTGCCGGAAAAGATGTGTTTTCGTTAGAATAAATCTGTTTTGGTCAGAGAATGACGCCGTATGGCGTCTGACATGGATAATCCCGTGTGAGCGGAGCGCAGCCTGGGGGTAGCGACGCGATGCATCGCGTCGCTACTGCGCAGCAGTTGAACAGCTACGCAGTTCAGGCAGCAGTGCGCGGTCTCTGCACCGGGCTGCGCCTGCGGCTTGCACGAGGTTATCCATATTAGACCCCTTCGCCGTCTCCCGCCGCCCCCCCCAATTCATAATTCTGACAGTTTCTGCGCGACTTAATGTTTTTTCCTCTATATTTGCACGGTGAAAATGCGTGGAGGCAGCTTCGGTGCCCGTTCGTGCCGGACATGGGAGCAGTCAATACAGATAAAAATATAAAAGTTGTGATTATGTCATATTTCCTCAAAAACAGTCTTCCTCCGAGCCGCTCTGCAGCAGGCTTTGGCATGATTATTGCTGGGGGGGGGCGTGATTTGCAGTAAGTCAACATCTTCAATACCGTGTGTCCCTGCCGGGCGTAAAAATTCAGGATCCCACATTCTTCACAGTGTCAACACACAAATCCGCGCCGCGCGCAGGATGAACAGCGGTGGCAGACGGTCGAATTTACTAACCAGATATTATATATTATGTACAGAAAAATGATTACAGGAATTTTATTCCTCTCGTTTGCGTTTGGCGCAAAAGCAGTTGTGCCCGTTTTTGGCAAAGTCGTAGAAGCGGCGACGGAAGCGCCTCTGGAGTATGCAAACCTGCTGCTGCTGTCGCTGCCCGACTCGGCTTTTATATCGGGAGCGGTCAGTGGCGAAGACGGTTCTTTCCGGTTTCCCGGCATCGACGGCGGCCGATATGTGCTGAAAGCCTCCTTCATCGGATTCGAAACCGGCGCCGTTTCCTTCGACGTATCGGGGCTTCCCGTCGATTTGGGTATGATTCAAATGAAAACGTCCAACGAACTGACTGAAGTCGTGGTCACGGCTGGCATGGCGCCCTTCAGCGCCGGGCTGAACGGCGGAGTAGTGGCGCACGTTGCTACCACGCTGTTGAGCACCGTCGGCTCGGCGAACGACGTTTTGCAGCGCATGCCCGGCGTCACGGCGCTGGACGGCCGGATTACGGTATTCGGCAAGGGCGCTCCGATTGTCTACATCAACAACCGCAAGGTCTATGACCATCAGGAGCTGGAACGGCTGGAATCGTCCGAAATATCCACCATCGAACTGCTCACCAGCCCCGGCGCCCGATACGACGCGGAAGGGCGCGCCGTGCTGCTCATCAGAACAAAGCAGCGGCTCGACGGCCTTGCGCTGAGCCTCACCGAACGGCTTTCGTATGCAAGCCGGCTGAGAGATTATGAAAGCGTAAATCTTTCGTACACAAAAAATAATCTGAATCTTTTCGCCTCCTACACGCACAGTTATCAAAAAAGAAAAACGAACGAGAGCGACGAAACGATACTCGACGCGCCCGGCGGCCTGTGGCGACACGACAGCCACCTGCCCACAACGTCCTCGTCTACGCTTCACCAGCTATCGACCGGCTTCGACCTGTCGCTGAACGACAAACATGCCGTCGGCGGCCAGTATCGGTACATGTCCAGCAGTGCAGGCGTGCACTCGCCTTCGCATACTTCTACCTCTCTGGACGGTCGGCCCTATGACGAACTTGCTTCGCTCTTGGACATGGAAGTGAAACCTGATCAGCATCTGGTAAATGCTTTCTACAAAGGCGAATTTGGCGAAAAATATACCGTGGAGGCAGACGTTGACTACCTGAAAAATCATGACTTTTCGCATCAGAAGACGGCCGAAACGTCGAACATGGAATCCCGGACGGTAAACACGTACAGTCAGTCGGATTACAACCTGTATGCCGGTAAACTGATCAACACCTTCAAGACTGCCGCTTTCGGACAACTGGAATTTGGAGGCGAATACAGCCATATCGCCGGCGACGGCTTTCTGACGAATCCGGAAGGTTATACCCGAAACAATCTCTTTACAACTGCGGAGACCAAGGCGGCCGGATTTCTCAGCTACGCACATTCGGTGAATGATTTCAAGTTTACGGTCGGTCTGCGCTACGAATTTGCCAAATCGCGCGCCACGTCCGACAGCGTTCACCGCGTGATAATCGACAGGACCTATCATTATATCTATCCGAACCTCAGCATTTCGAAACGTATCCGCGACGTGCAGTTGTCGCTCGCGTTCAACAGCCGTGCGAAGCGTCCGGGTTTCTCCGACTTGAGCGGCAATGTCGCCTACGTAAACCGTTTCCTTTTCCAGACAGGCAATCCTTACCTGACGCAAACGAACATCTACGACGTCAATCTGCAGGCTACCTACAGGATGTTCCATCTGAACACGGGGTTTACGTACGAAAAAGATCCGATCGCATACGACTTTTCGGGAGACGAAACGCCGGGCGCCATTCTCATCACAAGCCTGAATTATCCCAAACACAAGGAGATATATGCCATGCTGAACCTGAATCATACGGTGGGCTTCTGGCAGCCAAACTACACGGTTTCGGTCACAAAGCCTTACATGTCGGTATCGTATAATGGCGTCGAAAAGCATTACAGTCGGGCAGGCTTCTCACTGGAAGCCTACAACGATTTCCGGTTGCCCCGCGCGTTCGTATTCTCGCTGAACTTCGAGTATTCGAGCAATGCGTTTTATTACCTGGCCGAATCGAAAGCGTATAAATACATGGATATCGGCCTTCGCAAATCCATGTTCGACAAGCGGCTAACGCTTAACATGGAACTTCGCGACGTGTTTAACTGGCTGGAGACGGCGTCATCTACAAAAGTGAACAATGTCGAGTTTAACCAGCATATCAAAAGAGAAACCCGCTATGCGATGCTTACGGTTACATATCAGTTCAACAATTACAGCAGGAAATACCGGGGAGGAAGCGCCGCTCAAAACGACATGAATCGATTCTGATGAGTCATTGTCGAATCTTCAAATAAGTAAAAAAGAGCCGGCGGGATGTTCGGATATGTTAAGAACGGATGTGTGAAGAGGATAAAAGGTTAAATAGTGTCACGTTAATATTTTTTATGCTCTAAAATTATGTTGTATAACATAAACGCCGTACATTTGCACTGTGTTTTTCATGGTATTAGATTTAAGGTTAACAATGAAGGTTGTAGGTTGTCGTGAGACAACCTCTTCTTTTTTATAGGGTTCCCTTATTTGTCCCGTCATGAACGACACCGTTTCCCCGCTTTATATTCCCCGAAAAAACAGATAGAAAAACAAAAGCTGGTATTCGATGGCGTTTTTCCAGTAAGCGCCGTTATGCGCTCCGGGGCGGCTCACGTAGTCGTGCGGAATGTGTTTTTCAAGCAGTTTTTTGTGCAGCGCTTCGTTCACTTCGTAGAAAAAATCTTCCGTACCGCAGTCGAAAATGATGCGGGGCGCACCGGGCTGAATCTTGTCCACCTGGTTGATAACTGTATGACTGTCCCACCGCGCCCTGTTTTCTCCGTATGCTCCCAGCGCCCTGCTCATCTCCCAGTTTTCGGGAAAAGGACGGATGTCGACGCCGCCGCTCGTCGAACCGCATGCGCCAAACAGATCCGCATGTCGGAAGCCCAGCCACAATCCGCCATGCCCGCCCATGCTCAGACCCGTCACTGCGCGTCCGGCCTTGTCGGCGATCGTTCTGTAGCGACTGTCGACGTACGGTATCAACTCTTGTGTGATGTAGGTTTCGTACCGCATCTTCGGTTCGATGGGGCTGTCCCAGTACCAGCTGTTCTTTCCGTCGGGACAAACGATAATGATGCCGTAGCGCGTCGCCAGGTCAGGCAGTCCCGGATGAATCTGAATCCACGTTTTTGCATTGCCGCTGTAGCCATGCAGAAGATAGAGAACGGGAAACGGTGCCTCGTCTCCGTAGTCTGCCGGCAGAATAATCACATTCCCGACATGCGTATCCATCGACGGACTGTGGACTGATACCGTGTCGACTTGCTTCGCCTGCAGGCTTATGCAACATGCCGCGAATATGAAAAAACGGATAAAGAGATGATACATGTTCATATATATAATAATGTATAAGCTGTTTCTGAAAAGTTTACCGGAGGCAAAAGTAAGAATAAAAAATGGAAGTAAAACAAGAAATAAATCCGCTATTTAGACATTGGCAATGAAAAAAAAACTATATTTGCACCCGATAAATCGGATATAACAAAAAGTAGTAACATAAACAATAGAGATTCAATGCAAAACAAAGGATTTGTAAGTGTTTTTTCCATATTGCTTGCGCTTGTGTGCATCTTCTATTTGTCATTTTCTTTTGTGACGAGAAAATACAACGAACAGGCTGCCGAATATGCAAACGGAGACACATCGAAGGAAAGTTTTTATTTAGACTCGTTAGCGAGCAAGAAAGTATGGTTGTGGTATACGCTGAAGCAGTGCCGCGAAAAGGAGGTTTCTTTGGGACTGGACCTGAAGGGCGGGATGAACGTGATTCTGGAATTGAATGTCGCCGATGTAATACGGTCTATTTCAGGAAATAATCGCGACGAAAACTTCAACGCGGCGCTCGATGCTGCCTACGTGCGGCAGGCTACCAGCCAGAGAGATTTTGTTGACCTGTTTATCGAAGAATACAAGCGGCTGGACCCCGGTGCACGCCTCTCCGCCATTTTCGGCACGCTCGAGCTGAGAGACAAAATCAACCAGCAGAGCACGGACGGACAGGTCGCCACGGTACTTCGCGAGGAGCTCAAGAGCGCGGTCGACAATTCGTTCAATGTCTTGCGGACGCGTATCGACCGCTTCGGCGTGGTCTCGCCCAACATCCAGCGGCTGGAGACCGACGGACGGATTCTCATCGAGATGCCGGGCGTCACGGAGCTTGAACGCGTGCGCCGCCTGCTGCAGGGAAGTGCCAACCTTGAGTTCTGGGAAACGCACGAAGTGTCGACCATCCTGTCCCGTCTGGAAACAGCCGACGGCGTGCTGTCCAACCTGCTGAAAAAGACGGAAACGACCACGGCGGATTCGGCGACGGTCGCTACGACGGAACTGACGGCAAGCGCCGACACCCCCGCGTCCGAAGTTGACTCGCTGCTTGCCCAGGTGACGGGCGAGACGTCGACGAATACGAACGAAAATCTTTCTGCGGACGAATTTGCAAAGTTGCATCCGTTATTTGCCAGACTTCAGTTGAGTATGGACGAAGCAAGACGTCTGCTCCCCGGTCCGGTTGTAGGCTATGCTTTAAAAAATGATATGGATACCATATCCAAATATTTGGATATGCCACAGGTAAAGGCCGTTCTGGGCCGGGACCTCATGTTCAAGTGGGGCGTGAAACCGTTCGACGAGGAAGGCCGTTTATATCAATTATTTGCTATCAAGATTTCCAATCGTGACGGACTGCCTGCGCTGGGTGGAGACGTGATAACCAATGCCGTCGCGGATTTCTCGCAGCAGCAGATCGGGCGCTCTGAGCCGCAGGTGAGCATGACCATGAACGCCGAGGGCGCCAAGAATTGGGCGCGTCTGACGAAAGCCAATATCGGCGGCTGTGTTGCGATTATACTGGACGACATGGTGTATTCCGCACCGCGGGTAAATGAAGAAATCCCCGGCGGACGTTCGCAAATATCCGGAAATTTCACGACCGAAGAGGCGAAAGACCTTGCCAACGTGCTCAAATCAGGCAAGATGGCGGCATCGGTAAATATCGTGCAGGAGGATGTCGTGGGGCCGTCGCTGGGGCAGGAAGCCATCCAGGCGGGCGTCATCTCGTTTATTCTGGCATTGATTTTGCTGATGGCCTACATGTGCTCCATCTACGGTTTTCTGCCCGGCATGATTGCCAATGGCGCACTGATACTGAATATATTCTTCACGATGGGCGTCCTTGCCTCCATCAACGCGGTGTTGACGCTGCCGGGTATTGCCGGTATGGTGCTGACGCTGGGTATGGCGGTCGACGCGAACGTGCTGGTCTACGAGCGCGTCAAGGAGGAGTTGCGTGCGGGAAAGGCTTTGCCGAAAGCCATATCGGACGGATACAGCAATGCGTTCTCCGCCATCTTCGATGCGAACCTGACGACGATTATCACAGGTGTCGTGCTGTTTGTGGTCGGAACCGGGCCTATTCAGGGATTTGCAACTACGATGATTATCGGTTTGATCGCCTCGTTCCTGACGGCTGTGTTCCTGACGCGTATACTGTATGAATATCTGCTGTCGAAGGATAAACTGAAAAATCTTGCATTCACGACTTCCATCTCGAAGAATATTCTGACCAATCCGAGAATCAACTTCCTCGGTCAGCGCAGGATTGGCTATCTTCTTCCGATCATTCTTATCGTGCTGGGCGGTATCTCGATGGCGACCATCGGTCTGAATACGGGTATCGACTTTACGGGTGGACGCAATTATGTCGTCCGTTTCTCCGATGCGGTAAGTACCGAGGAGGTGCGTGCCGCGCTCGATCCGCAACTGGACGGCTCCGTGAGCGTAATCACAATAGGCCGTGCCGATCAGGTACGCATCTCGACCAACTACAAGTATAACGACAACGATCCGAGCGTCGACAGTGAAATCACAGGTAAACTGTATGCCGGACTGCAACCTTTCCTGGACGAAGGGACTACCGTTGCCCAGTTTGAAGAATCGTATGTCAAGAGTTCGCAGAAAGTGGGTGCAAGTATGGCGGACGACATCAAGAGCCGCGCCGTGACGGCCGTGATATTGTCCATGATATTCATGGCGCTGTATATCCTGATACGGTTTCGCGACTTCGCATTCTCGGTGGGCGTATTCGTTTCCGTTCTGGCTACGACATTGTGTATTATCGCATTTTATACGTTGCTGTGGCCTGTACTGCCTTTCTCGATGGAGGTCGACCAGACGTTTATCGCGGCGATTCTGACCGTGATCGGTTACTCTATCAACGACACGGTGGTAGTGTTCGACCGTATCCGCGAGACGATCCGGAACTATCCCAAGCGCGACCGCTATCAGGTGATCAACGATGCGTTAAATTCGACGTTGACGCGAACGTTCAGTACGTCGCTCTCGACCCTCCTCGTGGTATTTGTCATCTTCCTGCTGGGCGGCGCGACGATTCGCAGTTTCACGTTCGCCATCCTGCTGGGTGTGATAATCGGAACCTATTCGACCCTCTACGTGGCTACGCCGATTGCATACGAGATTCAGAAACGGAAATTCCTGAAACGCGGAATAGCCGTCGAAGTAGCGAAAGCCTGAAAAATCTCCTCCGGGAGACTCTGCCCGGAAAGGCGGAATAAAAGGGGGGATGTCTCAAAAGGGTCGAGTCCCGTCATTGCGAGCGAAGCGAAGCAATCCAGTGATTAAAAGTATTCTGGATTGCTTCGCTTCGCTCGCAATGACGACGTGAGGGGCTTTTTGGACAGCCCCTTTTTCTTGGCATAACGAGCGTTTGATGCTGACGACGCAGGGTCACACCTTTAGAAATATATTCTTCCTGTACAGGAAATAGAGAAACAGCCAGCAGACGGTAATATATCCGGCTGCGGAAATCAGATGCCCCCACGCTTCCGGACATTGCCGAACGATTCCCGAAAGGAAGAAACCGGAAATACGGTTGAAGTCGATGATTCGCTGCGCCAGGTAAATGGTGATGGAATTAAGCCCGACTATTCTGAAAAAGAATGACCAGCGAGACCAGCCCTTCACGTCGATGATGTAATAGAAAAGCGCGAACAGGAGCAGTGAATAGCCGCCGACGACACATACGAATGTGCTCGTCCACAGTTTCTTGTTCAGCGGGAACCAGTGACTCCAGACACAGCCGGCCACGAGCAGCAGCAGGGCTGCGACAAGCATATAAACCGATTTTTTTGTATCCGAAAAACGCCCGGCCGACTGTCGCACAAACTGCCCGGTGAACATGCCCAGCAGGGCGGTGACAATGGCGGGAAGGGTACTGAAGAGCCCCTCGGGGTCGAACGTTTTCTCGTGCAGCCGTCCCGGAAGCAGCACCCGGTCGATCATTCCGACCAGATTGTCGTCGAACGAAAATGGCGTGGCCGAACCGGGTACGAGCCACATAAGCAGCCAGTAGCTAAGCAAAATCACTGCCGAAATCGCGATGCAGACGCGCGTTCCGAACGCCGTATACAGCAGGGCGGCAAACATCCACGCCAGTCCGATACGCCCCAGCACGCTCGCATAGCGCATGTCGGCAAAGTCGAACCGGAAAAGCCCGTTATACACAAATCCCAGCAAGACCAGCACGAGGCCCCGGCGGATGATTTTAAGATAGATACGGCTCTCCGGTTTCCCCGCGGCCTTCTGCGCCGCAATGGAGAACGGGAAAGAAATGCCGGCAATGAACAGGAAGAGCGGAAAAATCGTATCGTGGTGCGCCAGTCCGTGCCATTCGACATGTTCCATCTGTCCCGCGATCCACCCCGTCGCCCCGCCGGGCAGCAGGTGGCAGACGGCGACTACCAGTTCCGCCAGTCCCATAATAAACAGCATATCAAAGCCTCTGAGGGCGTCCAATGATTTTAAACGTGTTTTTGTATCCATATTGATTTATGTTTTTACGCTGCAATATTAGCGATTTTTCCAATACCCGGCGAGGATTCGGTTTTTTTAATGCTGCGGAGAGTTCAAATTTAAAAACCGTCGGAAAACGTGTCGCCCGGACTGACCGGAATTTTCATCAAAATACGCATTTGTCTTTGAATTAAGGAATTAATATGCGAGCGTTTCTTTTCGTCGTGCGTAAAAGCGGCGGCATAACGTGCGGGATGGATTTCATCCCGTACGGAACGGATTTCATTTCCGGGCAAAGGAC
>JAIRZY010000048.1 GCA_031266995.1 Tannerella sp. | reverse complement strand
CTTTGTCATTAAAGTTCTTAGATCGGATTTAACCGGGAAGCTGACGTGTACCAATACCTTAATCAGGTTGAGATACCTCAGATTCTGTTTGGTATCCCCAGCTTGACCGGCAGAAGTCTTATTCCCCGGATAGACTTACGAGTCTTGTTCTCCGTCCGGTTTACTTCTGCCGGCCGGTTAAATCTTCTCTTTCTTACAACAAAAGTAGAAATTTAACCCCAGTCTTTACAACTGCAAACTTATGGTTCTCCGTATTAGACCCCTTCGGCGTCGGCGTCAATCCTTAAGCTGCCGACATCGGTCTTCTGCAAAGACGCCTTACGGCAGGCTCTTTGTATTTATATGAAATTATTCGTACTTTTGCGCGGATGAAAGCAGCGGCCGGTATGGCGAAAACGGAAAGAATGTATGTTTAACTAATTAATACACATAATCATGAAATGTAAATGGAATCTATGGACATTATGCGCGGCGATGGCCATCGGCCTGAACGCCTGCGCGGAAAAGCAAAACGCGCTGACGCCTGACGAAACGGCGACGGGCTGGCAACTCCTCTTCGACGGCGAGACGCTGAACGGCTGGCGCGACTACAACGGCACGATGCTGACGAAGCCCTGGCACGTGGTCGACGGCTGCATTCAGGCCGACGGCAGCGGCAGCGATTCGGACGGTTACATCGTGACCGAACGGCAGTACGAAAACTTCGAACTGGCGTGGGACTGGAAGCTTTCGAAGGGCGGCAACAGCGGGATGCTTTACCACGTGGTTGAACGCCCGCAGTTTGAGGTGCCCTACGTCACCGGGCCTGAATATCAGTTGATAGACGAGCCAAACTTCCCCGAGCCGCTGGAAGAATGGCAGAAGCTGGGCGTGGACTACGCGATGTATCTGCCGGATAAAAGCCTGATGGCGGTCAACCCCGCCGGCGAGTGGAACAACGCGAAGATCGTTTTCGACAACGGGCATGTGGAGCACTGGCTCAATGGCGTGAAAATCCTTGAGTTCGAGGCGTGGACGGACGACTGGTTTGCGCGTCGCAACAGCGGCAAGTGGTTGCACGCGCCGGAATACGGGCTGGCGAAAAAGGGCGTCGTCTGCCTGCAGGATCACGGTTATCCGGCATCGTTTCGCAACATCAAAATCCGCGAACTGCCTCGCAGGCAGCAGGAAGCCTCGCTCTTCAACGGCATCGACCTGACGGGCTGGGAGGTCTGTGGCACGGAACAGTGGTACGTGAAAGACGGCCTGCTGGTTTGCGAGAGCGGCCCCGACAGGAAATACGGCTACCTCGCCACGCGCGAATATTACGACGATTTCGACCTGAGCGTCGAGTTCAAGCAGGAGGCCGACGGCAACTCTGGCGTCTTCATCCGCTCGTTCATCGAGGAGGACGTGAAGATAAACGGCTGGCAGGTCGAAGTGGCGCCCAAAGGCTATGACACGGGCGGCATCTACGAATCATACGGCCGCGGCTGGATCGTACAGATACCGGACGAAAAGGAAGACATCCTGAAGGAAGGCGAGTGGAACACGCTGCGCATCAAGGTGCAGGGCAGCAACATCACGACGTGGCTGAACGGCAGCGAGATGGTCAACCTCGACGACGAAAAGATCGGCGCCGGGCAGGGACGCATTGCGCTCCAGATACACGAAGGGGGAGGCATCAAGGTGCTATGGCGGAACCTGCAGGTGAAGACTCTGTAGGGCGCAGGCGAATGTGAGAACGTAAAAATGAGCCGGTTCACGTGTTGAACCGGCTCATTTTCATATCTTATTCCCCTTCATACCGTGCGCGAGACGGTTTCGCGCACCGGCGCTGCAAACATTCCGAAGCGTTAACCGAACGACCGGCGTCTACAGTCTTCGAATCATTGAATTTTGGAATCACAGCCCCTTCCCGTGGCAGTTCTTATACTTCTTCCCGCTTCCGCAGGGGCAGGGATCGTTGCGGCCGACGCGCTTTTCCGCGCGGACGGGTTCCGTGCGCTGTGGCTGCTGGGGGCCTGTCGGCGGTTTGGGCAGCAGGGGGTTGCGGTCGGCGCCGCCGTACTGGCTTTTTTCCGTACGGTAGCGGCTCATGTCGTGGCGTCTTTCGGTAGTGGCCTGACGCACCTGCACTTCTTCGCGCACCGGAATCTGTCCGCGCATCAGGATGGAGACGGTCTTTCTGTTCATATCCTCTACCATCGTTTTGAACAGGTTATACGATTCGAGCTTGTAGATGAGCAGCGGGTCTTTGTTTTCGTAGCTCGCGTTCTGTACCGAATGGCGCAGCTCGTCCATTTCGCGCAGATGCTCTTTCCACGACTCGTCGATCGTGTGCAGCGTGATGGACTTCTGGAACGCCTTGACAATCGCCTTCGACTGCGTTTCGTATGCTTCCTTCAGGTTGCACGAGATGCTGTATATCCGCTTCCCGTCCGCGACCGGAATCTGGATTCGTTCATACATGGCGCCCTGAGTTTCATACACCTGATTGATCACCGGCTGAGCTACCTGCGCCATGCGCTCCTGCTTGCGCTTGTACTGCTTCAGCACCTCGTCGAACAGTTCTTCGACCATCCGGCTCGCCTTCATCTCCTTGAACACCTCTTCCGTGAAAGGACATTCCAGCGCCAGCGTGCGAAACAGTTCCATTTTGAAATCTTCGTAAACGCCCCCTTCGGCATACTGTTCCACCAGCGTGGTCGTCGAGTCGTAGAGCGTATTCAACACGTCCAGTCCGATTCGCTCACCTATCAGTGCGTGCCGGCGGCGGGTATACACCACGTTTCGTTGCGAGTTCATGACGTCGTCATATTCGAGCAAACGTTTACGGATGCCGAAGTTGTTTTCCTCGACCTTCTTCTGCGCGCGCTCTACGGATTTACTCAGCATACTGTGTTCCAGCACATCGCCTTCCTTGAATCCCATCCGATCCATCAGTCCGGCAATCCGTTCGGACGCAAAGAGACGCATGAGGTCGTCTTCGAGCGAAACGAAGAACACGGATGTACCCGGGTCGCCCTGACGGCCGGCGCGACCGCGTAACTGCCTGTCTACGCGTCGGCTCTCGTGACGTTCGGTACCGATAATGGCCAGTCCGCCCGCCGTCCGCACTTCGGCCGAAAGTTTGATGTCGGTACCGCGGCCGGCCATGTTGGTCGCGATGGTCACCATCCCCTTCTGTCCGGCCTGCGCCACAATCTCGGCTTCCCGCTGATGCAGCTTCGCATTCAGGACGTTGTGCGCAATCCGGCGCATGTTCAGAAACCGGCTCAGCAGCTCCGAAATCTCGACGGACGTCGTCCCCACGAGCACCGGCCGGCCGGCAGCAATCAGCGTGGAGATTTCTTCGATGACGGCACTGTATTTCTCGCGTTTCGTCTTGTATATACGGTCGTTCATGTCGGTACGCGCGATCGGGCGATTGGTCGGTATGACAACGACATCCAGCTTGTAGATGTTCCAGAACTCGCCGGCTTCCGTTTCGGCCGTACCGGTCATGCCCGCAAGCTTGTGGTACATACGGAAATAATTCTGCAGTGTAATGGTCGCAAACGTTTGCGTGGCGGCCTCTACCTTCACGCGCTCCTTCGCTTCGATGGCCTGATGCAAGCCGTCGGAATAGCGGCGGCCTTCCATAATACGGCCGGTCTGTTCGTCAACGATTTTCACCTGTCCGTCAATCACGACATACTCGTCGTCACGTTCGAACAGGGTGTAGGCTTTCAGCAACTGGTTGACGGTATGAACACGTTCACTCTTAATCGAATAATTCGTCAGCAGCTCATCTTTTTTAGTCTGTTTTTCTTCTTCGCTGCCACTTTCGGTGTCGACTTGCGACAGTTCGGAGGCAATGTCGGGAAGGACAAAAAAAGTCGCGTCGTCCGACTTTCCCGTCAGCAGGTCGATACCTTTGTCTGTCAGTTCGATGCTGTTGTTTTTCTCGTCAATGACGAAATACAGTTCGTCAGTGACAATGTGCATGTTTCGCATATTGTCCTGCATGTAAAGTTCCTCTGTCTTCAGCATGCTCGACTTGATACCCTGTTCGCTTAGAAACTTGATCAGCGGCTTGTTGCGCGGCAATCCCTTGAATGAACGGTAGAGTAGCAGGGTGCCTTCGTCCTGCACCTTGCTGTCGCTGCTTGCCATTTTTGTTCTGGCCTCGGTCAGCAGTTTGCCACACAACTTTTTTTGCTCATTGACAACAATTTCGACGTTCGAACGAAACTGTTCAAACAACTGTTCTTCGCCTTTCGCCACGGGACCGGAAATAATCAGCGGCGTACGCGCATCGTCGATCAGCACGGAGTCGACCTCGTCGACAATGGCGTAATTATGCTTGCGCTGCACAAGGTCGTTTGGGCTGATGGCCATATTGTCGCGCAGGTAGTCAAATCCAAATTCGTTGTTCGTACCGAACGTAATATCTGCATTATAAGCCTTGCGTCGATCGTCGGAATTGGGCTGGTGCCTGTCGATGCAGTCGACCGACAGACCATGAAACATGTAGAGCGGCCCCATCCATTCGGAGTCGCGTTTGGAGAGGTAGTCGTTCACCGTGACAATATGTACGCCGTTACCTGTCAGCGCATTCAGGAATACGGGCAGGGTTGCGACGAGTGTCTTGCCTTCGCCAGTCGCCATTTCGGCAATCTTGCCCTTGTGCAATACGATGCCGCCGATCAACTGCACGTCGTAATGTATCATGTCCCAGACTGTTTCGTTTCCGCCGGCTACCCAGTGGTTGAAATATACGGCCTTGTCGCCTTCGATTTCGATAAAATCATGTTTGGCGGCAAGGTCGCGGTCGAAATCGTTGGCGGTGACGGTGATTCGTTCGTTTTCGGTAAACCGTCGCGCCGTATCTTTCATAATGGCAAATACTTCCGGCAAGACTTCGTCGAGTACGGTTTCGAATTTCTCGGTGATTTTGCTTTCAATCTTGTCAACTTCCGCCCAGATGGCTTCGCGTTCTTCCAGTTCCTTGTTGTCGATGTCTTTGCGCAGTTCTTCGATCTGTTGCCGTTCTTCTTTGACGTAGTCTGTTACGGACTGTCTGATTTCCTGCGATCTGGCACGCAGTTCGTCGTTCGTAAGCGCCTTGATGAACGGATATACTTCCGTGATTTTTTTTACGTAGGGCATAATCTCCCTTAAATCGCGCTCAGATTTGTTACCGAATAATTTGGTCAGTATGTCGTTGAATCCCATAGCAACTGTAATTTCTTTATATTATTGTTTAAATCCGCATCATATCAACTGTTTCCGTAAGGTAAAAACTATCCGGACGCCGACAGAATCAAGCAGATTGACCCCGCAAAGGTACGTGAAATATTTTGATTACGCACAGACGCATCCAAAGTTTTTGAGCGGAAACATCCTTCAGGAGGCGCAAATGCAAGATTCAAAAAATTCAATTATTCCGTCATTCAGTCGCTATTCTGGAATATCCGCAGTACCAATGCTCAAAGCCATACCATGCGCAGTAAAAAAAATTGCCTCCGCAATTCTGAAGAATCCGGAGGCAAAAACTTTTGTGCCCGCTACATGGATTGCAGCAGGTAAGAGCCGGAACCCAGTTGAACCGTCGAAATGCCGTTCTCGTCCTTCACGTCCGAAAGGGCGGCGGCGTCAACGACCTTGATATTGAAACGGCTTGGCAGCTTGACGGTTGCCGTCGTATTCGCGGGAATGGTGACAGACCATGAGAGTTTGTCGCCTTCGCGCGTCCATTTGCTTTCGATAAGGCCGTAAGGCGATTCATAGCAGGCACTCACACTGTTCAACCCGTCGGGAAAGACCGGTTGCATCAGGATTTTTTTGAAGCCGGTAGCCTGCGGATCGTTTTTAATACCTCCAAGGTTCTCGTAGAACCAGATAACCAGGTCACCAAGCAGCATGACGTGATTGCCCGAGTTCATGGCCGGATCAGCCGTGTCGCCGTTCCAGAGTTCCCAGATGGTGGTGGCGTCTTTTTTTACCATGTAGCCCCAGCTCGGATACGTCTCGTTGGTGACGATTTTGTATGCCAGATCCGTACGGTTATACTTCGTCAAGCCGCGCATCAGATGCTGAATGCCTAATACACCTGTACTTACATGTCCGCCAAAATCTTTTTCCGTTTTTTCGACAATGTTGTCAAACACTTTCTGCTCGTAGCCTTCGGGAACAAGTCCGAGTTGAAGCGACAGGATATTGGCCGTCACCGTATTGTTATCATATTGAGCCGTTTTGCGGTTAAAAAACTTCCGGTTGTACGCTTCCTTTACTTTGGCGGCCAGTTCGAGATATTCCTTCGCATCGGCAGGCGCATCGTTGATTTCCGCAAACTTGCTCATCAAATGCAAAATACTGTAAAACACGGTCGTACTGAGCACCTGTCCGCTGGTTTTACGCGCAGGATCTTGCGAATGAATCAGTTCCTGACTTTCGGGCGGCATGCACCAGTCGCCATACGTGTCCCTCATCTGGATATAATCCTCCATGCAGACGTCGACCTGATGCCGTACCCAGCGTTTCATGGCAGGGTAGTGCGTCTTAATAGACTGAACATCGCCAAACTGCGTATAAAGCATGTCGGCAACGTAGAAAAAGGCGGAAGGCCACGTCACGTTTTCGGCATAGATCGTCCAGTATTTGGGCGAAACAACCGAGATGACGTCGTCTTCACTCATGGATTCTTCGATGTCCTTCAACCATTTACTGTACAGCAGGTGATTATTGAATATGAAGCTCTCGCCCTGTGCGCCCGTCGCACGGTCTCCCAGCCAGCCGAGCCGTTCGTCGCGTTGCGGGCAGTCGGTCGGCATGCCACGATAGTTCCCACGAATACCCCAGTAAGCGTTTTTGTGGATTTGGTTAATCATCCTGTTCGACGTTTCAAACGAACCGATTGTACCCATTTTGTCATACACTACCTTCCCGGTAAAATCCACCAGACCGGGCTGATAATCAAGACCCGAAATCTCGACAAAACGGAAACCGTGGTAGACAAACAAAGGCTCCCAACTGAAACTGCCGTCGTTGACTGGCGTATAAATATCTGTCGCCAGGGCGCTGCGCAGGTTGTCCGTATACAGTTCCATTCCGCTCTCTTTCAGCGTTTCGGCAAAGCGGAGCGTGACCGGGATGTCTTTCCTGCCATTCAAACCGACCTGCAACCATCCGACCATGTTCTGCCCCATGTCGAGGATGTATTTCCCGTCGGCAATTGCTTTGATTGATATGGGTTTGATTTCTTCCATCACGGCAATGTTTTCGGATGGCTGGGCTGTCAGTCTGCCGCCCGGCGCGTCCATCAGGTCTGCGGGTTGCCACTGCGAAGCGTCGTAACCGGGCGTTGTCCACTCTCCCAGCTCCTGCCGCGCGTCATATTCTTCGCCGTCAAATTCGTTATTGGCGATAATCGGGCCTTTGCCGTTGGCCTGCCACGAAGGGTCGGTCGCGATGACGTCGCGTTTTCCGTCCTCATATTCGATGTCTAACCGGGCGATCAGGCGCGGGACGCCGAATCCGATCATCCCGGATTCGCGCATCGACAGATAGCGGCCGTTGCCGAGCGTCACGCCGATGGCATTCCCGCCGGGATTCAGCAGGCCGGTCACGTCGTAGGTATTGTAAAACACGGTCTTCGTATACCACGTGGGCAACGGGGCAAAGACGTCTTCGCTGATTCGCCTGCCATTCAGGTAGGACACAGACGAGCCAAGGCCGGCAATGTAGAGCATGGCGCGTTTCACACGTGGCGCGACGGCGAAGTCCTTACGCAGGTAGCGCGCCGAGAGCCGTGTCCGCCGGTCCGTAACCGTCACGCTTTCCGGGTCGTTAATGCCTATCCACGAGGCTTCCCAGTCGGCATCGTTCAGCAGAGCCATCGACCATTTACCGATCTCGCTCCGGCCTTCGCCTGCCGTTGTCCACACGTTTACGCGCCAGAAACAGGCCTGGCCGGATTCGAGCGGACTTCCCGCGTAGGGAATGAGAATGGACTGGTCGGATTCGACTTTGCCGGAATTCCACAGCAGATTGGAGCCGGACTTCAGGTCGCCGGGCGATGCGGCCACTTCAATCTGATAGGCCGTTTGCATCACGCTGTTTGCCGAAGACTGCAGTTTCCATGAGAAACGCGGAGCGGTCACGCCGACGCCTTCGGGGTTTTCGCGCATTTCAGTCTGCATGTCAACGATATTTACCCTGCTCACGGGTGTGCACCCCACAAGCCACACGCAGAATGGAATCATGAATCGAAATGATTTGAATAGTTTCATAGTCAGATAAATTT
>JAIRZY010000034.1 GCA_031266995.1 Tannerella sp. | reverse complement strand
CAGAACAGGAACGTGGGGGCATTTGTTAATAAAGGAATCGAGTTTGGATTGAATTATCAGATATTGAACAATCTCAGCCTGAACAGCAACTACGGTTATGTTGACATGGAGAAACCGATTACCGGTGCGCCGAAAAATAAATTTTATGCAGGCGTGACGTACCGTCCCGGAAAATTCACATTGAGCACAGGGGCGCAGGTAATCGACAACCTCTATCTGTCCACCGGCGAAAATTCCCAGACAGGTAACTATACATTAATAGATATGCGGATAGCTTATCGTCCGCTGAAATGGCTGGAGGTTTTTGCCAAAGGAGACAACCTGTTGGGGCAAAAATACGAAACAATGCTTGGATATCCGATGCCCGGAGGCATAATTATGGGAGGAATATCATTAAATCTGTAAATATGCAAAGAAGCATCCTGATCATCACGGTGGCAACAATCCTCTTCTCTTCCTGCAAAAAAGAAACGAAGAGCGAACAGATTCGCGCAGCCGTCGAAAGCCGGATGAGTACGCATCCGAAATCGACTTTACAGGATTTATATAAGAATTTTTTTCAGGACTATTTCGGGCCAGGACATATCGTCAGCGACACAGCGTCTGCCGGTGCCTATCTGAACCGGGAACTTGCCTCGTTCGGACAGGCATCCGGCGCTTATTACGAGCCGACCGGCTACAACGGCAATTTCTACCGGGTGAACCTGTCGGTCATAAAAGAGGGACTTATTTCGCGCGACGCCTTTTTTGATGCCTTCATACGCAGTGTCGTCAATATACAAATCATCTCGATTGAGGAATGGAAAGAAGAATGGAAACAAATCGACTCGGTTATTCAAACGATGAACCTGCCTCTCGCCAATTACGGGCAGGACAGGGCAAATCTCTTCTCATTGCTGGAGCAGGGCAAATATGTAATGCACCACAGCGAAGCGTTTTCTGAGGAGTACGACCCGCATTACCGGATAATCGAGCGGGAAATATTCCGGAAAGAAATCCTTCCGAAACTCCCCTGAACCAGTCTCCGGGAGGAGGGTTTCAATATATCACAGCGGGTTTCCCATACGTGTCTTATACAGGTTCGGAGAAATACCGATCGTCTTTTTAAAAAGACGGTAAAAGTAGGAAAGGTTACCGAACGACAGGGAGTAGGCGATGTCTTTGATAGATTTTTCGCCGATAATCAGCATCAGCTGTGCTTTTTCTATTTTCTTCTGATTAATGTACTGCACGGGCGTACATTGCATTTCCTTTTTAAAAAGACGAATCAGGTGGTCGTTCGTCAGGTAGCAGAACGACGACAAGTCCCGGAGGGTGATGTCGCGTTCGATATTTTCCCGGATGAAACGCATCACATTGATGATACGCGTGTCCATGTTATCTTTTTTGAGTGAAGCCTTGTCCAGAAAACGCGAGAACAACTGCAACAGAATACCTTTCGTCTCTATGACCGAATGGTACGTGAACTGTTCGTTTATGGCGATATTCTGCATCAGGGTCGGCATGTTGTCGTAGCTGCCGGGGTCGGAACGGGTGAGTTCACGGCCGGGATTGATATCCAGCAGGCGCTTGATCAACATGGCGTCCAAATCGCAGGCATCGACCACGAACGGGAAATTCCAGCGGTCGAAGATGTTCATATCGTCGTAAACATGGATATAGTTGATCGTGAAGAAGCCGTCGTTCTCGTAACTGTGGGTCACGAAGGCAGGAATCATGTACAGTTTGCCGGGTTGAATCTGGTACACGCCGTCGGGCATCAGTACCCGCGCCGTGCCGGACTCAACCATGTATAACCGCGCGAAAGGGCTGTTCACGCCTCTCCAGTTCCAGTCGGCATGATGCTCTTTACGCGCTGCGTTCAGCAGGATCAAATTCAGTTGTTCTTTTACGTTCATGAGGCAATATTTTCTCTGTCGCCGCAAAATTACGTTTTTTTTTGAGATATATGTCGATATTTGATAATAATATGTCGATTTTGTACATAAATAGAATGATAGTTTATGTTTATATTTGCAGGCGAAAACGGAGCGTGTGTCCGGCACGTGCATGACGTACCGGACGGTTGATGTTTATATTGTGCAAATATTATAAAATTAATAAGGTAAAACTATTAAAAATTCAAAATGATGAAGAGATTTATTGGAAAATGTATGATGGTCGCGATTCCGTTCCTGATGTGGGCGGGAGAGACAGCGGCAAAGAATGTGAAAGCAATAACCCCCTTGCGTATTTCCGTGCAGCAGAGGATTCCGTCTGACTTGGAAGAGGGTGCGTGGATTGTAGCGAACCGGATAGAGAACTGGTCGCCAACCGAAACGGCGATTATTATCTGTGACATGTGGGACAAACACTGGTGTGACGATGCAACGGCACGCGTGGCGGAAATGGCGCCCGCGATGAACGAAGTACTTACGATTGCACGCGAAAAGGGCGTGAAGATTGTTCATGCGCCGAGCGATTGCATGGGGTATTATACCGATTATCCCGGACGGAAAGAAGTGCAGAAATACAAGGATAAACGTATCAGTGCGCTGGCCGACGGATCCGAACTGCCTTCGGAGAAAGACGCCGTGTGGCCGGTTGACCAGTCGGACGGAGGTTGCGAGAATAAGGAATGTAAAGGTCACCGCGCATGGACGAAGCAAATTGACGCGCTGACCATCAAGGACGGCGACCTTATCAGCGATTCCGGCGCCGAAGTCGGGGCGTACTTCAAAAAGAAAGGCGTTAAGAACGTGATTCTCGTAGGAGTGCATACCAACATGTGCGTTATCGGGCGAACCTTCGGCCTGCGCTCCATGAAGCGCATGGGCATGAATGTCGTGCTGATGCGCGATATGACCGACCTGATGTACAACCATGAGAAAGCGCCGTTCGTCAATCATTTCTCAGGCCTCGACCTGATGGAGGAATACATCGAAACGTACGTATGCCCCACGATTGTATCTACCGATTTTACAGGCAAAAAACAGTTCAAGTTTAAAGGCGACACGCGGCCGCGCGTAGCTTTCCTGACTGCCGAAAGCGAATACCGCGCCAACCAGCGCCTGGCAGAATTTGCCCACGACCTTACATTAAAAGATATACATTGCGATTTCGCACTGGGTATCCCCATCATGAAGGAAGCTGCAAAGAATGCCGCCCCGGAAGTGAAAGCCGAATATGCCGCATACGGGATGCCGATTGATACCGACGGAAAAACCGCCGCTCCAACACGCCACAACCTGGAGAATCTCCAAATACTGAACGATGCCGACCTCGCCGTAGTGTTCATCCGCCGTCGCGCGCTTGAGCCTGAAAAATTGCAGGCTATCAAGCAGTATATCGCAAGCGGGCGGCCGATTCTGGGTCTGCGCACGGCTTCACATGCGTTCGACGCCAAAGCCAATGTGCCCCGCGAAGGCGGCAGCATTGAGGCAGCCAAAGAAAGCACCGCATCCGATTTTCTGGCTCAATGGCCCGGATTTGACGAAGAAGTGCTCGGCGGCAATTATCAGGGACATTACGGACACCTGAAGACGGGTACGGATGTTGCGATCGTTCCGGGCATGGAAAATCATCCGCTGCTGAAAGGCGTAACCCCGTTCAACAGCACGAACTGGCTCTATCAGAACCGTCCGCTTCGCTCCGCCAACGCCACCGTGCTGCTCACTGGCAGCAATCCCGGCGTGCCGGACGAACCCGTCATGTGGATGAACGGTAAAAACGTAATCTATACTTCGCTCGGACATTGGGACGACTGGAAAGTCGAAAGTTTCCGCACACTGATGTTCAATACCTTTGATTATTTACTTAAACCAAACAAAAAATAAGATCATGAACAGACGAAATTTTATCAAACAAGGCGTGTTGGCCTCTGCCGGAATCGGACTGGCGGGCGCAAACACATTATTCGGCTCCGCTTCGTGCGTGGGAGCCAATGACAGGATTGTACTCGCGATTGTCGGCACCGGCGGTCGCGGGATGGGATGCATTACTAATTGCTGTAAAATCAATGAAAATGTAGTAGTGAAAACCGTATGCGACGTGAACCGTACCAAGTTGGCGAAAGCTGTTGACAAGATCGAAAAGGATTTGGGATACCGGCCGGGACAGACGGAAAACATGAAGGAAATCTTCGACGACAAGGACATCGACGCCGTATGGGTATCCACACCGGAACACTGGCATACGCTGGCCACAATCTGGGCATGTCAGGCAGGCAAGGACGTATATGTAGAAAAGAATCCTTCCATTAATATATGGGAAGGACGCAAAATGGTCGAAGCTGCCCGGAAATACAACCGTATCGTGCAGGTAGGCTTCCAGAACCGGAGCGCGCCTTATGGCTTCTCAGCCCGCGACTATATCAAGAGCGGCAAACTGGGTAAAATCGTCACCGTGAAATGTTACAACATGCTCGGCGGCGGCAAATGGAACGAAGCGCCCGAAAAGCCTGTACCGGCGTGGCTGGACTGGGATAAATGGCTGGGGCCGGCGCCCATGCGCGGATTCAGCCCGTCGATTGTCCACGAAGACGGACGGGGCGGATGGCTCAGCTACTGGGCTTACAGCGGCGGCGGACTGGCCGACGATGCCTCGCACGTCATGGACCTTTGCCGCCTCGTCATCGGCGACCCGCCGCATCCCAAATCCGTCTATGGATGGGGTGGAAACCACATCTTCGGCGGAACGCGCGAAACACCCGAGTTCCAGTCTATCGTGTACGACTTCGGCGAATACACGCTTAGCTGCGACAACGCATACGCAACGAACTACATGACCAAAACACCCGGCGACATCCGCATGGATAAAACCCGCTTCCCGAACTGGCGCAACAATTCCACCCGTACCGAAATCTACGGAACGGAAGGACTGATGTACCTCGGCCGGCACGGCGGCGGATGGCAGGTGTTAGGCCCCAAAAACGAAATCGTGGCAGAGGAAGGCGGCGTTTTCCCCGATAATGAGCACCAGCTTAATTTCATCGAATCCCTCCGCACGCGCAAAACACCGAACGGAGAAGTGGAAGAATGTCACCGCAGCGCTACCCTTGTCCATCTGGGCAATATCGCTTACCGCGTCGGGAACAAGCAACTGCTGTTCGACCCGCAGACGGAAAAATTCACGAACAACGAGCAAGCTAACAGCCTTGTAAAAGGAAGTTATCGTGCAGGGTATGTTATTCCTGAAAAAGTATGAAGAGTGCGCATAATAAGGTAGTTCTTGCCCTTATCGGAGCCGGCGGCCGCGGGTCGCAGGTCATCCTTAGCATGAAGCAGTGTACCGAAGGGGTCGAGGTGAAATACGTATGCGACGTCGACGATCTTCGTGGCGGCGGGGCAATCAAAGAATTGACGGGCATGCAGGGCTACGAGCCGAAAAGAGTGTCCGACATGCGGCGCGTCTTTGAAGACAGGGATGTGGATGCCGTGGTTGTCACGACGCCCGAACACTGGCATGCACCGGCCACCATCGGAGCCTGCGAAGCCGGCAAGGACGTCTATGTCGAGAAAAACGTATGCCTTTCGACCGCAGAAGGGAAACTCATGATAGAAAGCGCTGCGAGGAACAAGCGTGTCGTTCAGTGCGGCACGCAGAATCGCAGCGCCGGATATGCCTTTTCGGCAAGGGAATACATCGCCTCCGGGAAGCTGGGTAAAATCGTCACCGTCAAAGCCTACTGCATGTTGCCGGGCACCCGCGAGTGGATTCTGAAACCCGACAGCCCCGTGCCGGAAGGCCTGGACTGGGAGATGTGGCTCGGCCCGGCGCCGTCGGTGCCGTACAACCTCTCACGCCATAAGGCATGGAGCGACTGGTGGGCCTATTCGGGCGGAGCAGCCATGTCGGGCGATGCCTCGCACGTCATTGACCTGGCACGGATGGCGCTGAGCGATCCGCCGTTGCCGCGGGCAGTATTCTGTGCCGGCGGACGGGTGCTGTTCGACGACAAACGCGATATCCCCGACAACCAGACCGTAGTATTCGACATGGGCGAGTACCCCCTTTCCCTCGAATCTTCGCAATACGGAAACTACATGTACAAGACATCGCAGGAAGTACGCTTCAGCGACAGTTTCCCGGAATGGCGCAACAATGCCACACGCATCGAAATCTACGGAACGAAGGGACTGATGTTCCTCGGCCGTCACGGCGGCGGATGGCAGGTATTCGGCAAGAATATGGCGCTGCTGGACGAAGGCATCGGCTACTTCCCCGACGAAGTGCATCACCGCAACTTTATCGACTGCATCCGCTCACGCAAGACGACCAACGCTCCCATCGAGCAGGGCGTCCTGAGCGCAGGCATGATTAATCTGGCCAACCTGAGCTACCGCTCCGGGAAAAACCTGCTGTACGTAAACCCCGAAACAGGCGACATCTCCGGCAACGACGAGGCGGCCCGCCTGGACAACAGGGATTACCGGACGGACGGATGGCTGCTTAATTTCCTGCAGTGATGGCTTTGAACAGGAAAATGACAGGGATCATATCCCTTTGCGTGCTGATGATTGCTGCGGCCGGCGCCGGATTTGTTATATGGAATACGAATAACAGAGTACAGATTGAGTTTGACATTCATATCAGCAAACAGGAAATCTACCTCTCGACCTATTCCGAGCCACCCCAATTCGCCATCTGGATAGAAAATCCGGTCAACGGCAAACGCAAGCAGGTTTTCGTAACCTACCGCGTGAGCCGGGGCGACTGGGAGGGCAAGGCCGACGTACCGGTGGCGCTGCCTCACTGGAAGAAAGTCTTCCGCAGCAAGGCGGCTAACGAACGCTCCGACGAAGAGATTACCATCTCCGGCGCGACGCCCAAGGACGAATACTTTCGCGTCAGGGCGGAAGTGCCTCCCGGTTCCGAATGGATCTGCTGGATAGAGATGAACCTGGCGGGCGACTACAACGAGTATTATCCCCAGTTCAACCGCGTCACAAAGGAGGAGGACGAGTTCTCCTGCGGTCAGCCGGCGCTGCTTTACCGGGCAGACATCCGGGCGGAGAAAGGACGTGAATATACACCCTCGATCGCGTCGATGTCGCTATGGGAAGGAGGGGAGAGCGTGCTCGCCCCGATGGATTCTACCATTACGACCGCCCGGCAGGTTTTCGACGAGATGTCCATACGGATCATAAAGCCGAAACCTCAGTTTATTAATTTGAAGAAAGTAGAACAACAAGAAATTTTAAAATAACAAAGTAACATGAAAAAAGAGAAACTTGGAAAGTCGGATATTGACATATCCGCTATGACTGTCGGCTGCTGGCCTTTTGGCGGCGGCGAGTATTGGGGCGAGCAATCGCAAAAAGATGTAGACAGCGTCGTGCACGCCGCCCTGGATCTGGGCGTGAATACGTTCGACACGGCAGAGATGTATAACAACGGCGAGAGCGAACGCTCGCTCGGCCTGGCACTCAAAGGACGACGCCACGAAGCAGTGGTGATCTCGAAAATCAGCCCCTCCAACTGTCACCGCGTACGCGAACACTGCGAACAGAGCCTGCAACGGCTGGGAACGGATTACATCGATTCGTACATGCTCCACTGGCCCATCAACAAACTGTCGGTCGAGCATTTCACCACGGACATGAACCTGATCGACGCACCGCCGACGGTCGAAGAAGCCTACGCACAACTGGACGAGTTGAAAAAGCAAGGCCTGATTCGCTCCATCGGAATGAGCAATTTCGGACGCGGACAGATGGACGAAGTCGTCCGCACCGGCGTGCAGGTCGATGTCAACGAAATATCGTACAACATCGTTTCGCGCGCCATCGAAGCCGAAATCGCACCCTACTGCATGAAGAACCGCATCAGCATCATCGGCTCCATGGGATTGCAGCAGGGACTGCTGGCCGGCATCTACCGGACAGCCGACGACGTGCCCAAACATCAGGCTCACTCGCGTCATTACCCCGATTTCCGCGGCGGCGGCACCTCGCGTCACGGCGAAGACGGCGCCGAAAAAGAACTCTTCGAGGTAGTCGACCGCCTGAGAAGCCTCGCCGACGAACTGCACGTGCATATCGCACAGCTGGCTATCGCCTGGATTCTGAAAAAGCCGTTCATGACCTCAACACTGGTCGGCTCACGCAACATCGACGAACTGAAAATGAACATCGCCGCCTGCACACTGACCCTCTCCGACGACACGGAAGCGCTGATCGACGAAATCAGCCAGCCGGTACTGGACGTCCTGGGCAATAACCCGGATTACTACGAACACAGCTCGAAAAGCCGCATCTATTAATATAATGTAGAGATGAAACTAACAAGTTTAAAAAGCATCGGCTTACTGCCGCTCCTTCTGTGCGCGGCACAGCTGTCGCAGGCGCAGACGTACACGGTGTCGTCGCCCGACAAATCCATTGAAGTGCGGATAGACAACGAAGGACAAATGCAGTACTCCGTCACGTTCGACGGACGGACGGTGATGGATAAGTCCGACCTGGGATTCGGCTTCAAGGGAGAACCTGACCTGCAGAAAGACCTGCAAGTCATCCGCACCCTTCCCGCGTCGCATAACGAAACGTGGACGCCTGCGGTCAGAAGCAAACATGCGACAATCGTCGATAATTACAATGAACTGACACTGGTCACGGAGGAGAAGTCGGGCAAGCGACGGCGGATGGACATCGTCTTCCGCGCGTATG
The DNA here is from genome assembly GCA_031266995.1 of Tannerella sp. Lineage (GTDB taxonomy): Bacteria > Bacteroidota > Bacteroidia > Bacteroidales > Tannerellaceae > Tannerella. The sequence continues at coordinate 2,162 of JAIRZY010000034.1, read as the reverse complement.
ACGACGGAGTCGCGTTTCGCTACAAACTGTACCGCAGCGAGCGAATCGGCAACCGGCAAATAGCAAAGGAATTTACCACGTTCAATGTGCCGGGCAACCCCGAAGCATGGGTCGTGGAATACGGCAAGTATGCCACGTCGAACGAAGCGGAGTTTTACAAGCGAACACTGGATTACGTGACGGAAAAAACCATCGCCGGCATGCCCTTCCTCATGAAGTACGCCGACGACTGCTGGGTGGCCATCACGGAAGCCGAGATTGACAACTTCGCCGCCTTCTACATCGGCACCGACGGACGGAAGAATCACCTGACAACCAAGCTCGCACCCCTGCCCGGCGAAGACGAAGAGGTCGTAAAAGTCCGCTTTGCCGACGACACCCAAAGCCCCTGGCGCGTCATCATGATCGGACGCTCGCCCGGCCGGCTGATTGAATCGGAAATCATCCAGAATCTCAACCCACCCTGCGCCATCGCCGACCCGTCGTGGATACAGCCGGGAATGAGCGCATGGGACCACTGGTGGAGCGGCGAAGTGAAAATGGAAATGCCCGTCATCAAGGAATACATCGACTTCGCCGCCGAAATGGGCTGGCCCTACATGCTCATCGACTGGCAATGGTACGGACAGTTCAACCGCGCAGAAGCCGACATCTGCACGCCGGCGTCGCAGATCGACATGCCCGAAATCCTGTCGTACGCCCGGTCGAAAAACGTGCGCATCTGGCTCTGGCTCTACAGCACGGACGTGAACCGCAACGACGCCTACAAGACAGCCTTCCCGCTCTACAGGAAGTGGGGCGTCGCAGGCGTTAAAATCGACTTCATGGACCGCGACGACCAGGAAATGGTGAACTGGTATCACGACATCATCCGCTGCGCCGCCGACAACCGCCTGCTGGTCGATTTCCACGGCGCCTACAAACCCGACGGCATCATCCGCACGTGGCCCAACATGCTCACACGCGAAGGCGTGATGGGCAACGAATACTACAAGTTCGGCACACGTATGAACCCCGAACACAACGTGAAACTGGCCTACACCCGCATGTTGGCCGGACAGATGGACTACACACCGGGCGGATTCAACAACGTGACCGCCGAAGAGTTCCGCGGACAGCAGCCGGCACTCGTCTCCAACACACGCGCCGCCGAACTGGCCAAGTTCGTCGTCTATGAAAGCCCCTACACGGTCGTATGCGAGCATCCCCGGTTCGTGCTGGGACAGCCGGGCGCCGACTTCCTCCGTACCGTACCCACCGTCTGGGATGACATCCGCTTCATCGACGGCACCCCCGACACATACGTCGCCATCGCAAAACGGTCGGGCGACCGGTGGTTCATCGGCGTGCTGAACAACAGCACCGAACGGGAAGTGACGCTCAATACCGCATTCCTCCCCGCCGGGAAATACAGGGTCGAGGTCTGGGAAGACGCCCGGGATGCCGGCAAAAAGCCGAAGAACATCCGCCAGTCCACGAAAACCGTCGAAGCAGGCAAGTCACTGAAAGTGAAACTGGCCAAAGCAGGCGGATATGTGGCGACAGTTACGAAGCTGTAAACCATTGTGGAATAAGGGGCTTAAAGACTTAAAGCCTTGAAGTCTTTAAGCCCCGATATTCCGCATTTCGCTTTTATGTTTTTTTACGAAATTATTCCTGCAAATTTGCAGTTGATATCCAAAAACTTTATTTATCTTTGCCGCCGTGAGTTTGCTGTTCAAACTCTTTATTCTGTATCATTATTAATAACCAATTAAATAATTAATTATCATGTCAAAGAAATATACATGGAAGGTCTGGCTGAGACCAAACAAACTGACCAAAAACGTAGACAACGACTGCATCGCCGAGGTATCTACCGCCGGCGACACCAAACACATCGAAGACGTCGGGAAGGCGATCAAGGATGAAGGCTCCGACCTTCAGATTGAAACCATCGTCGACGTACTGAACCGCGCCGACCGCTGGAAACGCCGCTTCCTGCTCGAAGGCTCCTCCGTACAGGACGGCAACGTACATCTGTTACCCCGCATCCCGGGCAACTGGATCGGCGCCGACCCTCACTATGACCCCAAAGAACACAAAACCACCCTCGACGCCACCCTTACCGCCAGCATGCGCAAAGCTCTCGAAGAAGAAGTAGACGTCGAAGTGCTTGGAAA
>JAIRZY010000254.1 GCA_031266995.1 Tannerella sp. | reverse complement strand
CGGTCGGCATACTTGAGGGGCGACTGCGTCCAGAGGCCGTCGAGGTTGGTCCATACGTCGCCGCCTATCTGCGAGGCGGTGAAGGTGAAGCCGATGTCGGTCGTGTTGCTGAACGAGATCCACGAGGCGATGCTGCGCTGCGAGGCGGCGGCCTTGAAGCGGTCGGTATGCCCTATGATCCAGTTGGCCATGAAGCCGCCGTACGAGCCGCCCGTGACGCCGAGGCGGTCGGGGTCGATGAAGTCGAACGTGCTGACGGCGATGTCGGTGAACTGCATCAGGTCGCGATAGTCCACCGTCCCGTACTTCGCGCTGATGTCGGCGAAAGCGTTTCCGCCGCCGTCGCTGCCGGTCGGGTTGGTAAACATCACGGCGTATCCGCAGTGTGCCCAGTACTGCATCTCGTGGAAGAGACATGCGCCGTAGGCCGTCCGCGGCCCGCCGTGGATGTCGAGGATGGCGGGATAGCGGCGTCCCTTCTCGTATCCGGCGGGCGGGATGACGTAGCCTGTGATTTCGACGCCGTTTTCGTTCGTGAACGCGAGCGGCTGCGGGGTGATGATGTCATACTCGTCCAGCAGACGGTCGTTGAGCGACGTCAGGGCGGTGAAGGCGCCACTGCGGTCGAGGGTGTAGATTTCCGCCGCCCCGTTGCCCAGCATGGCCACGGTCAGGAAGCCGTCGCCGAAGGGAAGGTATTCGAGCACCACCTCGCGTCCGCGGTTGACGAAGGTGACGTCGCCGCCGTAGTCGACGCGGATCAGGGGCGCGTGGTCGCCCACGGTCGTGAGGTAATAGAATCCCGTCGCGTCCGTCCTGATGCCTGACGGCGCGCCGCCCGCCCTGACGTCCGAGCCGATGCTTACGCCCATCGCGTACGGGTCGCCGCCGTAGAGTATTTCCGCCGCTCCGCTCTTGAGGTTGAGGCGGTAGAAGGCGGCGCTGCTGATCTCCGTGAACCGGCGGTTGGCGGTGAAGATCACGTCGCCGTCCGGGATGAAGGTGAGGCTGCCGTATGCCGCGGGCGGCTCGAGGGGCGAGATGTCTTCGGCCTTGAGCGTGGCGACGGAGAGCTTCATCAGGCGGTTGCCGCGCGTCGACTTGCCGCGGTACGTGTTCGACGTGTAGAGCAGCGTCGTCCTGTCGCTGCTCAGCTCGAGGCCGCCGACCGTTTCGTAGGGTTCGGAGAGCGACTCTACCTCGCCGTCGTGATAGTAATACAGGTGGTTGCGCTTGCCGCTCACGTCGCCGCGCCCGTTCGACCAGAACGGTATCTCGTCGAACACGCGGTACGAACTGTTGGCCTCCTTCTCCTTCAGCGCCCTGTCCATGTCGCCGCCGGTCTTTTCGAGCAACTGCGCGAAATGATTGTCGTACTGTGCGGTGAAGAAGAAGTGGCGGTCGTCGACAAACCGTATGTCGCCCGCCGCATAGGGCAGGCGCAGGAACTCTTCGGCCTCGCCCATGCGGCCGGTCAGCCGCATGAAGACCGTAAGCGGCTCTCCGCGGCGGATTTTCTCCCTGTCTTTCGCTTCGCGGATGCTGCGAAACACGATGCTGCCGTCGTCCATGACGGTGTAGCTGTTCACGTCGTGCGTCGAGGTGAGGCGGCGCGGCTGCCCGCCGTCGAGGCAGTAGAGGTCGCCGGCGTAATTGTTGTCCTCCATGCTCGCCTGCCTGACGGTGAAATAGACGGTGCCATCCTTTTCCTTCAGATTCGAAATCATGCGCACTTCACTGAAGAAGTCGATGCCGACCGGTTTCCGGTTTCCTTCTGCACGTGTGAGACTGCACGGAGCCGCCAGCAGAAGCATAATCGCAAGTAATGTTTGCTTTTTCATATTCATTTAATTTTAATTGCGCAAATATACGCCTTTTAAACAGGAACCGGACGACGGAATTGCCGAATCTTTGAATCCGCGCATTTTTGAATCGCCGAATCATACAAAAAACCAACCGCAATGTTTGGAAGGAATCGCAGGAAAGCGTAATTTTGCGCAGATTCGAGGGACATATATTAAATTGATTATACTATGAAGCATTTGAAACATTTGAAGCATTTCATTTTCGTTCCCCTGCTTGCGGCGTGCCTGACGGCCTACGCGGGGAATTACCGGAGTTTTAAGGTATCGGTCTACACGCGCGCATACGAGGTGGAAAAGATGAAAGACCTGCACTGGCTGGATTCTACGTGGAACGTCATTTCCTCGCAGGTGAAGGTGGACAAGATTTATCTGGAGACGCACCGCGACCTCCTGATCGTGCCCGACGCGACGCTCGAGCAGGCTAAGAAATACTTCCTCGACAAAGGACTGGAAGTCGGAGGAGGAATTACGTACACGATCAACGAGCGAAACAATTTCGAAACCTTCTGCTATTCCGACCCCGGGCATCGCCGCCTGGTGCGCGAGATCGCCGAACACACGGCGAAGCATTTCGACGACTTCATCCTCGACGACTTCTTCTTCACGAGCTGCAAGTCCGACGTCGAGATCCGCGCGAAAGGTGCGAAGAGCTGGACGCAGTACCGGCTGGAACTGATGACGGAGGCCGCGCAAAACCTCGTAATCAAGCCGGCGAAGAAGGTGAATCCCCGCGTGAAAATCATCATCAAGTATCCGAACTGGTACGACCATTTCCAGGGTCTGGGATTCAATCTGGACACGGGGCCGAAGATCTTCGACGGGATATGGACGGGAACGGAAACGCGCGACCCGTCGAGCGCCCAGCACCTGCAGCACTACCTGGGATACAACATCGTCCGATACTTCGAGAACCTCCGTCCGGGACACAACCTCGGCGGATGGGTCGACAGCGGCGGCTCGCACATGGGCATGGACCGCTATGCCGAGCAGCTCTGGCTCACCTTCTTTGCCCGGGCGCCCGAGATTGCGCTCTTTGCCTACAACCAGCTCCTCTCCGTCGGCCTCAACCCCGCGATACACCGCACCTCATGGCAGGGGCAGGATACGAGCTTCGACTACGACCGGATGATGACGCCCGTCGACCTGAACGGACAGACCGTGACGCCCTCGACCATCGCGCGCGTGGCCGGCGTCACCTTCGAGGCGATAGACAGCTTTGTTTACAAGCTCGGCAAGCCCCTCGGCATCGCCTGCTACAAGCCGTTCCACTCCGAGGGCGACGACTTCCTGCCGAACTATCTCGGCATGATCGGCCTGCCCGTTGACATGCTGCCCGAGTTCCCGACCGACCGCCGTGTCGTCCTGCTTACCGAACAGGCGAAGCACGACCCCGCCATCGTCGACAAAATCAAGGCGCAGCTCTCAAGAGGACATGACGTGGCCATCACGACCAACCTGCTGAAGGCCATCCCCGACAGGCTGGCAGACATCGTCGAGCTGCGCACCGGCGGGCCGGCGCTCGTCAACGACTTCGGCCCGGCCGGAAAGAGCGACAGAGACATCCTCATCACCCAGGTGAAATATCTCACCAACGACGCCTGGGAGACGGTCAGCGCCGGGCGACCACTCACGGCCGGCGTCAGCGGATACCCCATGCTCCTCTGGGCCTCCTATTCGAAGGGCAGGCTCTGCGTGCTCACCATCCCCGAAGACTTCGGCAACCTGTACGACCTGCCCGCCGGCGTGCTCAACGCCTTCAGGCAGACGCTGAGCAGCGATCTGGACCTTCGCATCGACGCGCCCGCAGGCGTAAGCCTGTTTGTGTATGACAACGGGACGTTCATCATCGAATCCTTCCTCGACACGCCGGTCACCGTCCGGCTCCACGCGCGCGAAGGCATCGACCGCATCACCGACATGCTGCGCGGCGACGCCCTCGACCGCCTGCCCGCGCCGCAGGACGCGCCTTATACGCGCCGCTTCAGCCCCGACGACAAGAGCAGCATCTTCCGCATCACACTCATGCCTCATTCATACCGCGTATTCAATAAATGAAGAATGGAGAATGTAAAACACTTAATTCTCCATTCTCAATTAAATAAAAGTATTATGTCAGAAACAAAGAAATCAGTCAACCGGCGAGACTTCATCAGGGGCCTTGGCATCAGCACGGTCGCCGTCGCCGGAACAGGTTCGCTGCTGCCCCTGTCGTCGTGCAGCAAC
>JAIRZY010000224.1 GCA_031266995.1 Tannerella sp. | reverse complement strand
GAATCGAAATCCTTGTAATACATCAGACCAACGCCCTGGCGGGTAAGCGATTTCATGTTATAGCGATACATGTCGTTGGCATGGTTGTAGGCCTTCAGGCGGATTCCGCCGCCCGGCGTCAGGCGGTATTCGAGGTCAAACTCGCCGATGAACGCGTTCGACTGGATGAAGTTGTTCTTATATCCGAAATTGCCGTTAAAGAGCAGGCGGTTGTCGAGCAACTGGCTGGACAGCAGCATCTCTACCTCCGTGTCGCTCACGCCGTCCTGCCGCGAGCGGATGTTGGTACCGATCTGCACCTTGTCCGTCAGGCTGTTCAGTATGCCCGACAGTTGCGCGGACAGGGCAGACGAGGCCACGACGCTAAACTCGTTCGCACGGTAGTCGTTACGCGAGTAGTCGGGCGTGTAGAACTTGTTCAGGACGAGCAGGTAAACGATCTGCCGCGCCATCATGTCCTCCGTGCCGATAAACGACTTGACCTGCCGCTGCAGTTCGTTGGTCGAATTGGGAAACTCGAGGTCGAACGAGATGGCCGGGCTTTGCAGCCGTCCGTTCAGGTTCAGGATGCAGTTGACCGGCACGCTCGTGCGCAACGTCTCCTTGACGAGCGACTGGTCCAGGTCTTCGATGCTGGCCGTCAGGTAGTACAGCGCGTTCAGGCTCAGCATGGCGTCGAGCGGATTGCCGCCGAAATCAATCCGGCTGCCGTCGCGAATCTTAAAATCCTTGTGCAAAACCTGTTGCAGGCTGAAATTATAACTCCCGCTCTGGACGGTGAAGCCGCCAAACATGGCCAGATCGCTGTTCGATTCATACTGCACCTGAATGTCGCCGCTGCCGTTTCCCCGTATCTTGTCGCCGCCCACGGGGTCCATGACCAGCTCCAGGCCGGCGGCAGGCGTGACGTCCAGGAAGCAGTTGATTCTCAATGTCGTTTCGCCATCGTTATCCGTCCGCGGCTGAGCCGGGGCAGCCGTGCCGTCCGGCGCGCGGACAGCATACGGCTCTTTAAAGGAAATGAAATCGTAATTCTCGGCAGACGAGCCGTTCATGAAATTAAATCCCATAAAGGAACCGGGACTGTTCTGAATGTTCGCATCAATCGTCACAAGCCGGTTCGCCCATGCGATGCGGGCATTTCCGCTGCCGTACACCGTCCCGTATATCTGCGGATTAAGGCGTTCGGGCATGTCGTACAGCAGCATCTGCTGCGTCTGCAGTTCGGAATGAAACGAAAAGTCTCTCAGGAAATTATGATTCACTTCAAAACTGATGCTGCCCCTGTTGCCGTCTTTATCATGCAGGGTGATGTTTTTCCCCACGATGGCGTTCGGAAGAATCTCGATGGAGTCGTTGAACGCATACTTCGTGTTCAATACATCCACGCCGATAAGTCCGTCTTTCACAAACGCTTTCCCCTCGAGCGTCAAATCCGAAAAGGAGCCAAACAGATGAATCTCCCCGAAACCGCGCCCCTCGATGGTGTTCGTAAACGCATCCATATAAGGATACAGAAGCCTCATATCCATCTCTTTGGCATCGAAAAACAGCGACACGTTCTCCGTCTTGCCCGTGGGATAAATATATCCGCTTATGTCCGTCCAGTTCGCACTGTCGCGATAGAGGCTGCCCAGCATGAGGATGCCGTTCTCGCTGTTGTCCCACTGGCCGAAAAGATTCAGCCGCCCCTGAACGGCCTGATTGAAAGAGAAATTCTGCACTTCGAGTTCGGTGTTGATGTTGGGCGTCGCATACAGGTTGCTCATGCTGACGTATCCGGTCGCCCGTCCGCCGAACTGCAGCGCGGGAATGTCGACAATATCGAAAATGTGACTCAGCTCGATTTGGTTCAGCTCGATTCTGACGTCGTTTTGCGGGTATCTCCCGGACACGCTCCCGTGGATGCGCAGGAACTGTTCGCCGTTGAAAATGTTTAAATTATGAATCGTCGCATCCTCCTTGCCGACGGTGATGGACGAAGGCTCAAGATGCCAGAGCGAATCCTTGACAAGCAACCGGTCGGGCCGGAACATGATATCCGCCCGCAACGATTTTTCACCGTCATCATCCGTCCGGGGCGAAATTCGGGTAGAAGTCGAGAAACGGACATTCATAGTTTTATCCTCCGCATTCGCCAGCGAAAACACGGTTTCAATCTTATTATCAAGCGTCTCGGACGAAATCTCGAGCAGGTTGTGCAACTGCCGCTTATTAATCTGCGTCGTTTTCACGAGCAGTTTCAATTTGTCATCCCTATTCTCAAGCCGCAGGCTGCCGTCCTCGAATCTCGACCTGCCGATCTTGTACCTCGGCAGCGAAACGTCGAGCCTGATACGATTGGCCGCATTGTCATATTCTCCTGATATAATGCTTCTTTCCGCAATACTGAAAGGCAGCTTGAAAGTCCGCGACAGCGTTTCCGTATTCTCGACAGCTATCGCGAAGCGGAACGCATTTTCGTACAGCTCCGGCTCGGCCGGAGCAACATGCGACAACGCAGGCAGATAAGTCTTCCCCGTATGCAGCAGCGACGGGATGAGCGTCCGAAACGAATACTTCCCGCTGATTTCACCGTTCAGCAGGTCGGACGAAACAATCAGCTCGCGATCCGACGCGTTTGCATCAATACGCAGCGAATCAAGATAAAAACTGTCCGTCTGCGTAGTGAATGAAAAACGGTCTGCCACGATTCGCCCCTTGAACAGGTCGATGTTGTTTCCCGTAAAATTGGCACTGATTTTCAGAGAAAAAACCGGGTCTTCATACTTCTCCGTGATATGCAGCGCCGCCGGTCTGACGCCATTGATATCGGCAGCGAAGTCGAATATCGAGTTTTCGTCGTCGTATCTGAACAGTCCTTCGGCATGAAGCTTGCCGTTCGGGTCGTCAACGTCGATGCTGCCATCGTATTCGCTGGAACTGAAATTACCTGAAAGCATGATATTTTCGTACCGGTAATTCCTGTAATCCATCTCATTGATCTGCACGTGGATATTTCCCGAAAACAGTTCGCCGTACGGCCGCGAAGCATCTACTTCCGCCCGAAAGCGAACAATCCCATAATCATTTCCTTCGTCAAATAATTTGTTCAGTTGCAATTCGGTAGACGCGATCTGCCCCTTCAGGTAAAGCGTCTTGCCCTCTTCCTTTTGCGAGCCGACGAACAAATCCATATCCACCGACCCGATGTCCGACTGTAAATTGCCGTACGCCACCAGATGGTCGACAAAGCCGGACACTTCGCCGGAAAATTGCAGCCCGTTCAGTCGTTGGACCGGCGCGGGAAGCGTAACCGGCTGTTCCTTAAAATGATTGATGACGCGCACAAATCCTTCCGTCGTGACGGAAGCGCTGTCGATCTGCCCCACAATGTAAGGCCCGCCACCGTATGCAAGCCCCTTCAGGCTGACGCGGCCGAGAACCGATGCCGAGTGATCCATGTCCAGCCTCAGACCGTTCAGCGAAAAATCGTCTGCAAAGCCGGATGCATCGGCAGTTATATTGATGACACTCGTGAAGTTGGCAAAGGCGGGAATGAACGTGGCGATGTCTTGCAGACAAACCTCCGACGGTGCGATTTTCAGTCGCATGGGCGCCTTACTCGCCCATAAGTGCATACTGTCCACTTCGTTATAGCGGACGCTTGCCGTGTCGATGCGAAGCGAAGTGGAGGGCATCAACACGGTCAGGCGGTGGACGGCCGCACTGTCCGCATTGCCAGCGAAATTCAGCGATAACCGATTGACTTTAAATCCCGAACCGGCTTCGAATCCCATCCGGTCGATTCGGACGTTCAGGCTGTCCGGCGTCAGGGCGTTCAGTTTGATTTGTCCGCTTAAATTACGGACTTCAATATGTTGAGGGTCAAATTCGCGCATGATTTCCGGTGCGTCGGTCACATGGTAGCTCACGTGACCGCGCCGCAGCTGTATGGATTTAATTTGCAGGTCGATGTCCGTCTTTTTTGCTGTGTCGCGCGAAGCGAACGCGTCAACAAGGAAGCGGAAGTTCCATTCGCTGTCGCGTGAGGCTCTGCTCATGCGCGCGCTGAAGCCCACCAGACGCACGTCGGTAAGGACACATTTGCCCCGAACAAGCGGAAGCCAGTCAATGCCGGCTGAAACATGATCGGCAACGAAAAGCGTGTCTGCCTGTTCGTCCTGAATAAGCACATCTCTCACTACCAGCCTGTGAAGCCAGTCAATACTGACGTTGCCTACCTCTACGGGTACATTCAGCCGGTCGGAAAGCACATGGCGCACTTTAGCCGTCATCTTCTCCTGTATCCGAGGAAGTTGCACTATCGCTGCAGGCGCTGCATAAAAAAGCAGACACACTGCCAGCAATGAGACAAATATGTATTTAAATGCTCTAATTACCTGTTTATTTAAACGTTAATACAATGCATTGAATCGCAGTGCGATACAAATTTATAACGCGCTTCAATATCTAAATAGTATATTTTAACTCGCAAAAGTAGTCAATATTTGCAACGATTTTGTTTTTTTGCAGCAATTTTTTCACCGGGGAGAGCGACGTGCCGGATTTCTGTCCGGGAAGCAAATCCGCCGGAACAAGTCTTTTTTTATCTATTCAAGTATGAATATCATTATTTTAGGCATAGAATCGTCGTGCGACGACACTTCGTGCGCCGTCATCCGGGACGGCGAATTACTGTCGAACGTGATTGCCGGCCAGGCCGTTCACGAGGCATACGGCGGCGTGGTGCCCGAACTTGCTTCGCGGGCGCATCAGCAGAACATCGTTCCTGTTGTGGTCGAGGCCGTTAAACGGGCCGGTGTCGACATGTCCGGATTGAGCGCCGTGGCGTTTACGCGCGGTCCGGGACTGCTGGGCTCGCTGCTGGTCGGGACGTCTTTTGCGAAGGGGCTGGCGGTGGCGCTGGGGATTCCCCTGATCGAGGTCAACCACTTGCAGGCGCATGTGCTGGCGCATTTTATCAATGTCCCCTCAGCCGAAAGCCGTCATCCGTCGTTCCCGTTTCTCTGCCTGCTGGTTTCGGGGGGTAATTCGCAAATAATCAAAGTCGATTCGTACCGGGAGATGACCGTTATCGGGCAGACGGTCGACGACGCGGCAGGCGAAGCCTTCGACAAGTGCGCCAAAGTGATGGGGCTGGGCTATCCGGGCGGCCCTGCCGTCGATCGCCTTGCAGGCGAGGGCAATCCGAAAGCATTCGTTTTCAGCAAACCGCATGTCCCGCAGTACGACTACAGTTTCAGTGGCCTGAAGACTTCCTTTTTGTATACGCTGCGCGATGCGCTGAAAGAGAATCCCGATTTTATCGAGCAGAACAGGGCTGACCTGTGCGCCTCGCTGCAGGCGACGGTGATCGACATCCTGATGGACAAGCTGCGCCGGGCGGCAAGCGATACGGGCATCACGGAAGTGGCTGTGGCCGGGGGCGTTTCGGCCAATTCGGGTTTGCGGGACGCTTTTCGCGCACATGCTTCACGCCTTGGATGGAACGTCTACCTTCCGCCGAATGCCTTTACGACCGACAATGCGGCAATGGTTGCCATTACTGGATATTACAAGTTTATGGACGGCGATTTCTGTCCGATGGACGCCGTGCCGTTTTCCAGGGTACAGTTATAACACTTTATTTTGAACAGTTTATGGATGTTGAGATTATTACCGTCGGCGACGAACTGCTGATAGGGCAGGTTGTGGACACCAATTCCGCATGGATGGGCAGAGTGCTTAACGACAACGGCTTCAGGGTGGTTCGTAAAACAGCCGTGGGCGACGAAGAAACGGCTATCGTCGCGGCAGTCGACGAGGCAAAAAAGCGGGCGCCCGTCGTGATGATGACCGGCGGGCTTGGCCCTACGAAAGACGACATTACGCTGCACGCGCTGTGCCGTTATTTCGGTTGCGGAATGTATTTTTCGGAAGAAGTGTATGCCGGCATCGAGCAGCTTTTCGGGCGGAGCGGACGGCCGGTGAACGAACTGACGCGGACTCAGGCGATGGTGCCGGACGCGGCGACGGTGATCCGTAACCGGGCGGGCACGGCGCCATGCACGTGGTTCGAGCGGGATGATATCCTGCTGATTTCGATGCCCGGCGTCCCCTCGGAGATGAAATGGCTGATGACGGACGAGGTGCTGCCCAGGCTGAGGAGGCATTTCCGGCAGGATCTTTTCATCCGCCATCAAAGCTACCGGGTCAGCGGCTATACGGAGTCGGCGCTGGCCATTCATCTGGCCGGTTTCGAGGACGGCCTGCCGGCCTCCGTCAAGCTGGCGTACCTGCCGCAGCCCGGCATCATCCGCCTGCGGCTTTCGGCGTATTGCCGGCAGGAGGGCGAGGCAGAAGAGGTTCTGGCGCCGCTGTGCAGGCTGCTGGAAGGGAGGCTGCGGGGGCACATCATTTCGGAGGGAGACAAGGATATCGAAGCCATCGTCGGCGAGCGGTTGCGCAGTCGGGGCGCGACGGTTGCGACGGCGGAGAGCTGTACGGGTGGCGCCATTGCCGCGCTGCTGACATCCGTGGCGGGCAGTTCGGATTATTTCAGGGGCGGCATCGTGGCCTATGCCAATGCGGTGAAGCAGGGGGTGCTGGGCGTGTCGGCCGACGCGCTGGAGCGGCACGGCGCCGTGAGCCGCGAGGTGGTGGAGCAGATGGCCGGAGGCGCATTAAAGGTCACGGGCAGCGATTTCGCCGTCGCCGTGTCGGGCATCGCCGGGCCGGGCGGCGGCACGGCGGAGAAGCCCGTCGGAACGGTGTGGATCGCCGTCGCGGGCAGGGACGGCCGCCTGAAATCCGGGCTGTACCGCTTCGGCTCGATTCGCGAGCAGAATATCGGCCGGGCGGTGAATATGGCTTTGCTGCTTTTGCTCGAAATGCTGTAATTCGATGATTCAA
>JAIRZY010000223.1 GCA_031266995.1 Tannerella sp. | reverse complement strand
TGTTACTCTTTTTAGGTTTAACAGCCGTCTATTTTGCCCCGTTAGCGTTCGAGAATAAAGATTTGGTACAGGGAGATATTCGCAGTGTTGGCGGTTGGGGGAAAGACTTGGTGGATTATCATCAGGAAACCGGCGAATATGCCTTTTGGTCGAATAGAATGTTTAGCGGAATGCCGGCAAACTATACTTTTATGCCACCAATGGTGAATATTTTTTCTTATATTTCTATGATTATAACAGGTTATATTATGCCGGGAAATTTAGCCCTGGTGTTTCTGTACCTGCTGGGCTTTTATATCTTTCTGATTTCGATTGGATGTAAGCCCTGGTTGAGTGTTGCTGGCGCCATTGCGTATGCTTTTGCTTCATATAATTTGATTATTATTGAAGCGGGGCATGTAAACAAATGCCTGGTGATGGCGACAATGGCCCCAGTTATTGGAGGAATCATTCTTTGTTACCGTAAAAAATATCTGTGGGGTGCCATCGTTACACTTGTATTTACAGGTTTGAATGTTGTTTGGGGCCATCAGCAGATTAGCTATTATCTCTTAATAGTGATAGTAATATTAGCAATTGTCTATCTGATTTATGCCATTCGGGAACATTCCCTGCCGGATTATTTCAAATCGTCCGCAATTCTGGTCGTAGTAGCGATGCTGGCAATTGCTCCGGAGCTGGGCAGCCTCATCACTACCGCTGATTACACAGAAGAAACCATGCGTGGCGGCTCCGTGCTGCAAAACAACGCAGAGGGCGAAAAAACATCCTCCGGTCTAGAGATTGATTATGCATTTCAGTGGAGCTACGGACGGGGCGAAACCATGACCCTGCTGATTCCCAACTTCTACGGCTCAAGTTCACATTCCGATATCGGTCGGGATTCGGAGAGTTACAAACTTTTGCGTCCCACCGGTCAGGCCGACCAGTTTTCCAAACAGGCACCGACCTACTGGGGCGACCAGCCTTTCACGGAGGGGCCGGTATATGTCGGTGCAATAGTTTGCTTTCTGTTTATTTTGGGCTTACAGCTCGTGAAGGGACGCGAAAAGTGGTGGCTTCTGGTGGCGACGGTTATCTCCATCGTGTTGTCGTGGGGGCGGCATTTCCCGCCGGTCAACGACTTCCTGTTCTATCATCTGCCGTTGTACAATAAGTTTCGTACACCCTCGATGGCGCTGGTCATCGCCGAAGTGACGATGGTTACGCTGGGTATATTGGCCGTGAAAACCTTTCTGGAACAAAAAGATAAGGATAAGTTGTTGAAATCGCTGTACATCGCAGCCGGAATAACCGGAGGCTTATGCCTCCTGTTCGCCCTGTTTGGAGGAGGGTTGATGAGTTTTTCGGCGTTGATAGATGAAAATTACAGAAACTATCCCGAACTGCTGGATGCGCTGGTCGCAGACCGCAAACACATGCTGGCCTCTGATGCGTGGAGGTCGCTCCTTTTCATAATCCTGTCGGCCGGTGCTCTGTGGTACTATCTGAGGAAATCGTTCCGGACAACATACCTGATTGCGATCCTCGGCGCGCTGATTCTGGTCGACTTGTGGGTGGTCGACAAGCGATTCATCAACTACGACAGTTTCGTGCCCAGGAAAAAGGCGCGCGAAATCGTGGCCACGCCTGCCGACCAGCAAATCCTGCAGGATACGGATCCGAATTATCGCGTATTGAATCTGACGCGCGACCCGTTCCGGGAATCGGAAACATCGTATTTCCACAAGTCTATCGGCGGCTACAGTCCGGCCAAGCTGCGCCGTTATCAGGATATTATCGATTATTGTTTCGCGAAAAATATCAACATGAACGTGTTGAACATGCTGAACGGACGTTACGTGATTGTCTCTTCGCAGCAGGGGCCGCAGGTGCAGCGCAATGATGGGGCGCTGGGAAATGCGTGGTTTGTAAATAAATTGCAGTGGGTCAATTCACCCGACGAGGAAATCGTGATGCTGAACGACTTCAACCCTTCGGAAACGGCTGTCATCGACATCGCATGGCAGAATGAACTGCCCGCCTGGGAAACGCTGCAGGGGACGGACAGCACGGCTCTCATCCAACTGACGGATTACGCCAATCCCGGCTATCTGATTTACGGGAGCCACAGTTCCAGGCCTCGCATGGCCGTCTTCTCCGAAGTATATTACAAGACATGGCATGCCTACATCGACGGCGTAGAAGCTCCGTTAGTGCGCGTGAACTACATCCTGCGCGGACTGGCCGTGCCTGCGGGAGACCACAAAATCGAATTTAAGTGCGTGGACGAAGTCTACTACAAAGGCGCTAAAATTTCGATGGCAGGTTCGATTGTCGTTGGGATTGTGCTGGCCGGTCTGTTCGGCTACGCGGTCTGGACTTTGTTCAGGCGAAAAGAAGAAGCCTGATTTTTTGCCGACACAAGCGGGATATGCCCGGATATATGCGAAAGTATGTGTCCGGGCATATTTTTTGTCCGTACAAGTATCATTTTTGTCGCCAACAAGGTGGAGATTTGAAATTTTATTTTCATCTTTGCGGGCAGAAATTTTTACAGTATGGATATATACTTGATACGGCACACATCGGTCGATGTCCCCGAAAACGTTTGCTACGGACAGACGGATGTGCCCTTGAAAAACACTTTCGAAGAAGAAGCGATGCTTGTGAAGCAAAAACTGCAGGATATTTCCTTCGATGCAGTGTATACCAGCCCTTTGAGCCGCTGTACAAAGCTTGCGGATTATTGCGGTTATCCTTCAGCCGTCCGCGACGACCGGCTGAAGGAAATCAGTTTCGGCGCGTGGGAAATGTTGTCATACGAACAGATTATTAGGCTTTTGAAGCAGAAACCACACATGGAGGGAGGGTCGGTCGATGATGCCCTGCATGTCCCCGCAACGGACGGCGAATCCGTGGCAGACCTGCACGTGCGCGTATCCTCATTTCTTGACGGAATCAGAGTGGAAGACTATCGCCATGTCCTCGTCTTTGCGCATGGAGGCGTACTTGCCGGCGCGCAGGTGTACGCCGGACTTATACAGCCCAAAGAAGCCATCAAATCGCCCGAACCGTACGGCGGAATTGTCCGTATATCGCTGTAGGTGACGTCTATTCCGTCTCCGTCAGCAGTTTCTCGATTACTTCGGGATAATGCTTGTATTCCAGTTCGTGCACCCGGGTGGCGACATCTTCGGGCGTATCAGTCGGCAGGACGGGACATTTCGCCTGAAAGACAATCTGCCCCTCGTCGTAGTTCTCGTTTATATAATGTATGGTGATGCCCGACTCCGTTTCGCGGTGGGCGACGACCGCCTCGTGCACGTGCATGCCATACATCCCCTTCCCTCCGTATTTCGGAAGCAACGCCGGATGGATGTTCAGAATCCTGTCCGGATACGCGCGCAGGAGCGGGGCGGAAATCCTGTTCATGAAACCCGCCAGGACGATCCAGTCCACTGCAAATTCCGACAGTTTTTTCAACACTTCGTCGCCCGTCGTGAACGCTTCCCGCGGGAAGGTAAAGGACGGTATCCCGAGCCGTTTCATCCGTTCATGCACGCCTGCCCGCGGATTGTTGGACATCACGACGGCCACTTCGACCTGTTTGCGGACAGCAAAACAGTTTGCGATATTTTCCGCATTAGAGCCTGATCCAGAGGCTAAAATAGCTATTCTCTTCATATCTTACGGTCGCTTCCGATTGCACATGCAAAGAAAAAATGTGCAGTTTTCCGCATTTTTCACGCTTTATATTTGTTTTGTAACACAAAAATTTCGTTTCTTTGCACCGCAAAATTAAAACATATGCGGAATTATTTATTAATCTAAAATTGAAAAATTATGTCAGAAATTGCATCCAGAGTAAAAGCTATCATTGTTGATAAGTTAAGTGTAGAAGAATCAGAAGTAAAAGAAGACGCAAGTTTCACGAACGATTTGGGAGCGGATTCTCTTGATACCGTGGAATTGATTATGGAATTCGAAAAGGAATTCGGAATCTCAATTCCCGATGATCAGGCCGAAAAAATTTCTACGGTTGGAGACGCTATTGCCTATATCGAAGAAAACGCGCAGTAATCTATTCGATTGGTTATGGAGTTGAAAAGAGTAGTGGTAACAGGTCTTGGCGCCGTTACACCATTAGGAAATACGATGCCTGAAACATGGGCGGGGATCTGTAATGGTGTAAGCGGTGCAGGACCTATTACTCAGTTTGATGCTGCACGGTTCAAAACCCGTTTCGCCTGTGAGGTGAAGGGTTTTGACATCCTGCAGTATATGGACAGGAAAGAAGTCCGCAAATGCGACCGCTACACCCATTTCGCTCTCGTGGCGTCGGACGAAGCCGTGGCAGATTCGGGAATGGAGTTGGAGAAGGTGGACAAAGACCGTGTCGGCGTGATTTTCGCTGCCGGCATCGGCGGGATTTATTCCTTTCAGGAAGAAGTACGGGGATACAACCCCGAACTGGGTCCGCGTTTCAATCCGTTTTTCATCCCCAAGATCATTGCCGACATCGCAGCCGGACACATATCCATGAAGTATGGATTCCGCGGTCCGAACTTCGCGACGGTGTCGGCCTGCGCTTCTTCGACCAATGCCATTATCGACGCCTTCAACTACATTCGCCTCGGCAAGGCCGATGCCATCCTCGCGGGTGGCGCCGAAGCCCCGATAGCGATTGTCGGCGTAGGCGGATTCAACGCGATGAACGCGCTTTCGATACGTAACGACACGCCCGAAACGGCCTCGCGCCCCTTCAGCGCGAGCCGCGACGGCTTCGTGATGGGCGAAGGCAGCGCCTGCCTGATACTCGAAGAAAGGGGGCATGCCCTGGCGCGCGGCGCGAGGATTTATGCCGAAATAGCGGGATGCGGAATGTCGGCCGATGCATATCACCTGACGGCGAGCCATCCCGAAGGACTGGGTGCTCGGCTTGTCATGCGCAATGCGCTGGAAGATGCAGAGATGCTGCCCGAAGCCATCGACTATATCAATGTGCACGGTACGTCGACGCCCGTAGGCGACATTTCGGAAGGAAGGGCTATCAAGGACGTCTTTGGCGAGCATGCGTACAGGTTGAATATCAGTTCGACAAAGTCGATGACGGGGCATTTGCTGGGCGCAGCCGGTGCCGTCGAAGCGGCGATCTCGATTCTGGCGGTGAAGGACGACATCGTCCCGCCGACCATCAATCACACTGAGGGAGATGATGACCCCCAAATTGATTACGATCTGAACTTTACATTTAACAGGGTGCAGAAGCGGACCGTCGGGACGGCGCTGTCCAACACGTTCGGCTTTGGCGGCCACAACGCAAGTGTGATAGTGAAGAAATTTAAAAAATAACGTGTCTGTTCCGTTTTTCAGATATATTAGAAGGCTCTTTATTCGCAACAGGGAGTCTTATGTGTCTCTTTACCGTCTTCTGGGTTTTTATCCCAACGATCCGCTGATATACAAACAGGCTTTCGTTCACCGGTCTTCGTCCATGGGTACCAAAGACGGCAGGACGGTGAATAACGAGCGGCTGGAGTTTCTGGGCGACGCGGTGCTCGATACCGTTGTGGCCGATCTGCTCTACAGGAAATTTCCCAACCGCAAGGAAGGTTTCATGACCAACACGCGGTCGAAAATCGTCCAGCGCGAAAGTCTCAACCGCATTGCCCTCAAGATGGGACTGGACAAGATGATCGTATCCTCGGGGCGCGTCAATTCGCACAACAACTACATGTATGGCAATGCCTTCGAAGCGCTCATCGGCGCCATCTATCTGGACCGGGGCTACAGGTATTGCTGCCGGTATGTCCAGACGCAAATTATTGAAAAATATGTCCCGCTCGACAAGATAGTCCGCAAGGAGGTGAATTTCAAATCGAATCTGATCGAATGGAGTCAGAAAAACAAGCTGGAAATTATCTTTGACCTGATAGAAACGTTCACGGACAAGGAGGGCAGTCCCGTCTTCCAGACCAGCGTGTCGCTGATGGGCGTGCCGCTGGGGATCGGTATCGGATATACGAAAAAAGAGTCGCAGCAGTCCGCCTCGCGAATGGCCATCCGGAAAATACGCAAGGACAAGGATGTCCGCCAGCAGATAAGCGAAATGAAAGCCCGCCTGTGCGACAACAAGGAATCCGCCCTCCACGATCTCCCCGAAATCGGCGAAGAACTCTCTCCGGAAACGGCTTAGCCGGAAGGCGCCACGGCCCGTGAAATTCATGGATTCGAAAATTCAAAGATTCCAGGATTTGGAAGTACGGAAAAAAGGCTATACTTTTGTGCTCTCCGTGTGTGGAAACGGGTTTTATTATATTTGAAGAGTTAAAGTTTGATTGCATGAAAGTTTCCCCGAAATATTACGACGAGGTTTTCGACTTCAGGGGGCAGTGGGATATGCCGTCGAGATGCGGCCTGCGCATCATCCGGAAGGCGGACAGGACATTCGTCATCGTCACCGAACTGTATCAGGACAATCCGGGCACTTCCGTCACGTATGCGGGCAAATCGCTGGCCGACCAGATCTGCGAGGCGCGGGGGCTGCACCTCGAGGAAATCGCGTACCTGGAATGTAACCCCGACACAAACTCCAAACTCCCGTTCTACGACGAGGAATATTTTGAAGTGACCTTCGACGGCTCGCCGCAGGCGAACTACCGCCTGCTGGAGGCGGCGGAGGTGAGGCGCCTGTTTGACATCTGAAACGACATGACGAATATACCTGAGATCGAATTTCGCCCGCGAGAGGAAATCAAGCGTTTCCAGGAAGAGAAGCTGTCGACGGCGCTGGCCTACATGCAGGCACATTCGCCGTTCTACCGCCGGATGTTTGACGGCGAGGGCATCGACGTGCGCGACATACGCCGCCTCGAAGACCTGCAACGCCTCCCGCTGACGGACAAGGGCGACCTGCAGCGCGAAAACGAAATGTTCCTCTGCGTCCCGCGCGAAAAAATCGTCGACTACATCACCACGTCGGGCACGCTGGGCGACCCCGTCACCTTCGCCATGACCGACCGCGACCTCGACCGCCTGGCATACAACGAAACGATCTCCTTCCTCTGCACGGGCACGCGCCCGGGCGACGTCGTGCAGCTGATGACTACGCTCGACAAGCGCTTCATGGCGGGGCTGGCCTATTTCCTCGGCCTGCGCGCGCTGGGCGCCGGCATCATCCGCGTCGGGAACGGCATCCCCGAACTGCAGTGGGACACGATACGGCGCATACGGCCCGATACGCTCATGTGTGTCCCGTCGTTCATCCTGCATATCCTCAAGTATGCCGAGGAGCACGGGATCGACTACCGCCGATCCAGCGTCCGGAAGATCGTCTGCATCGGTGAGAACCTTCGCGAGCAGGATTTTTCGCTGAACCTGCTGGGGCAGCGCATACGCGGGCGGTGGGACGTCGAGCTGTATTCGACTTATGCCTCGACGGAAATGGCGACGACGTTTGCCGAGTGTCACTGCGGATGCGGCGGGCATCATCATCCCGAACTGATCGTCTGTGAGCTGGTCGACGGGGCGGGGCAGCCCGTGGCCGAAGGACGGGTCGGCGAGCTCGTCGTCACGACGCTGGGCGTCGAGGGGATGCCGCTGCTGCGGTTCAGGACGGGCGACATGGTGAGCATCCACACCGCGCCGTGCCGCTGCGGGCGGACGTCGATGCGCGTCAGTCCCGTCGTCGGGCGCGCGGGGCACATGATTAAGTATAAGGGGACGACGCTTTATCCGCCGGCGCTTTTCGACGTGCTCGACAACGTGCCCGGCGTGGAGAACTACGTCGTCGTCGTGCGCGAGGACGAGAACGGCAACGATGCCGTGCTGGTGCGCGTCGGGCTGCGCCGCGGGGCGACGGACACGGTGAAGGATCTGAAGGACCGGTTTCGCGCCAGGATACGCGTCGCGCCAGACGTCGAGATATGCGGGGCGGACGAGATACGGGGGATCAATTTCCCCGACATGAGCCGCAAGCCTGTGAAGTTTATTGACAACAGAAAAAATAACCGATGAGAGACTCTGCCTTCGACGATTTGCGTCCGTACCGCGACGACGAGATTGCGCCGGCCATGCGGCGTATTGCCGCGAGCGAACATTTCCCGGCGCTTGCCGGGTACGTCTTTCCCGCGAGGGAGGTGGAGGACGTGAGGCGGATGGTGAGCGGGATTGCGACGACGGATGGCTTTCAACTGCAGGTGATGAAGGCGGTGAACGAGGAGGTTGTCCGCCGCAGCATCCGCCGCTTCACGTTCGACGGGCTGGACTGCCTCGACCGCGGGCGCCGTTACCTCTTTGTCTCGAACCATCGCGACATCATGCTCGACGCCACGCTCTTCCAGTACGCCCTCTACCAGTCGGGCCACCGCACGTCGGAGATATCCTTCGGCAGCAACCTGATGAGTTCGCAGTTGATGATCGACATCGGGCGGTCGAACAAGATGTTCAGGGTCGTACGGGGCGGAAGCATCCGTGATTTCTATTCAAACATGCTGCATCTGTCGGAATACATCCGCTACGCCGTCGGCGAGAAGCGCGAGTCGGTATGGATCGCGCAACGCAACGGGCGCACCAAGGACGGGGTCGACGCGACGGATCCGGCGGTCGTCAAGATGCTGTGCATGAGTGCACCGGGCGACGCGGTGCGCGCGCTGTCGGAACTGAACGTTGTGCCCGTTGCCGTTTCGTACGAATGGGAGACGTGCGACGCGCTGAAGGCGATGGAGCTGTATCGCTCGCGGACGGAGAAGTACGTCAAGGAGCCGGGCGAAGACCTGCACAGCATCCTCACGGGCGTCATGCAGCCGAAGGGCGACGTGCATATCGGCGTGGGCGAGCTGCTGACGGCCGACGTCCTGGGCACGCTCGGCGACCCGGCGGGCAGCGGCTTCTACCGGCAGGTCGCCGCGTGGCTCGACGCCCGGATACGCGCCCACTACCGCCTCGCATCCAACAACTACATCGCCCACGACCTGCGCTCGGGCCGCCCTCGCCATGCCGACCGCTACACGCAGGCGGAGAAAGACGCCTTCGCCGCGCATTTCGCCCGCATGGAGGCTGCGGACGTGGCAGACAGGGCGGCGCTTGCCGACATCTTTCTCGGCATATACGCCAACCCGGTGGGGGAGTAATTCAAGATTCAACATTTAAGATTTAAGATTCAAGACATTTCTCTGTGGTACTCTGTGTAACTTTAATTTCTTACACAGAGAACCACAGAGGAAAATGTTGAATTTTGAATCTTGAAAGCGGAGGCCGGCCGTGAAGATTCATCCGATTTCGATCACCAGGTATTCGCTGAAATTCCAGAACTGGCGCACGTCGAGGATGCGCAGCGTCAGGTTGCCATCTCCGTCCCGCGCCAGCTCGTATGATTCGGCGGGGTGGTTCGTCCTCACCTTCGCCTTGCCGTCGAACAGCGGGATCTCCGTCACCTCGCGCACGTCGATGGCGATGAAATAATCCTTGTTGAACACCGACTGCAACGCCTTGGGCTTCGAAAACAGCCCGCCGCCCGTCAGGATGTTCTGCTCCTTCAGCTCCCGGCGCGTGCCGTAGCAGTAGTACGCCCTGTTCAGCTCCTTCTCCTGCACATCAAGCTGTTCCGCCCGCGCCGCAGCCGTCTGCGAGAGCGACGAGACGTCTTCCGTCAGCGCAGCGACGGTTTCGTCCAGCTCGCGTATGCGGACGTCCTTTCGCGTCAGCTCCTCCTGCAGCGCGGCGACCATCTCCGCCTTCCGGTCCATCTCCGCGCTCAGGCGCTTGATGCTGTTCTGCAGCTCGGCCGAACGCACGTCGCTCGCCTTCAGCTTGCTCTGCAACTGTGCCAGTTGCTCGCGGTTGCTCTTCAGCGTTTCGGCTATCAGCAGGACGTTGCTCTTGATCTGATCCCGCACCGTCGGAGTGATCTCGCCCGACTGCCGGATGTTCAAATAGTGTTCCGCCTCCCGCAAGCTCTCGATGCTTACCTGTATCTCGTTGAGCGTCGACAGCATGTCGTCCAGCTCCTGCGCAGACCTCTCCTTTTCCGTTTTCAGCAGCTCGTTCTCGGTCCTCAACTCCTCGTACCGGCTTTTCTGCACACACGAGCCACACAATGTCATACAAAGACAAAAAAATACAATCTTCTTCATAACGTTTTCCTTTTAATAGTTAGGTGTAATATACAGTATCTAATGAAAATCCTTCCTGTTCGCACCGTCGACGACGATCACAAATTCGCCCCTCGGCTCGTCCGCCGCAAAATGCGCCAGCATCTCGCGCAGCGTCCCGCGGCAAGTCTGCTCGAAGCGTTTGGATATTTCGCGCGACACCGAGACGCGCCTCCCGTCGCCAAACGCCCCCGCGATCTGCTCCAGCGTCTTCAGCAGCCGGAAAGGCGATTCGTAGAACACGATGCTCCGCTCCTCCGCCGCCAGCGCCTGCAGGCGCGTCCTGCGCCCCTTCTTCTGCGGCAGGAACCCTTCGAAACAAAACCGTTCCGTCGGCAGGCCCGAGACCACCAGCGCGGGCACGAACGCCGTCGCGCCGGGCAGGCATTCGACCTCCACCCCGCGGCGCACGCACTCGCGCACGAGCAGAAAACCCGGGTCGGAAATGGACGGCGTGCCGGCGTCGGAGATAAGCGCAATGCGCTCGCCCGCCTCGATGCGCGCGGCGATCTTCTCGACCTGGCTGTGCTCGTTGAATTTGTGGTGCGACTGCAGCGGCTTCCTGATCTCGTAATGCTTCAGCAGGACGGCGCTCGTCCGCGTGTCTTCGGCCAGTATCGCGTCCGCCTCCTTCAGCACCCGGATGGCCCGGAGCGTGATGTCTTCGAGATTGCCAATCGGTGTAGGTACGACAGTCAGCCTGCTCATGACGATTATTATTTATGAAAACACTTCTCCACGACGGCCAGGAATTCCGCCCCCGCCCCGTCTTCAAAATTCCATGCGAAACGGGATTTCAGATACGCCAGCCCTTCGCCGTACGAACCGAGCCGGTTCAGTTCCGCAACGGTACGGTTCATCAGCGATTCGTTGCCTTCGAACAGCTCGCGGCTGAAGCGGAAACGGTCGTTTAGCGTCAGCCATTTTTTAAGGTCGGCCGTCTGCCTGCCGGCGTTTTCGATTTTCCCGTTGAGCGGTGCGGCGGGTGCGGGCGGCGCCGGCGGCTGCGGGCGATTCGCCGGCTCCTCCTGCCGGACGCCGGCCGTCGGCGTTTCTCTTTCCGCCGGCGCGGTGGTGGCTACCGGCTTTTGCGGCACGGGCGGCGGTGCGACGGCCTCTTCTGCCGGCGTTTTCGCGTGTGCAGGCGGCCGTTCCGTCGCGTCCGGCCTCTTTCCTCCCTGATGTGTCGTCGAAAAAATCTGTGCCTGATGCTCCTTTATCTGCCTCTCGAAAAGCGCGATCTGAGCGATTTCGATATCCTTCAGACTCTCATGGATACGGCCCGTAAGGTCGTAAGCCTGACTGAAAAAGGATACCGGATAAATATCTCTTTCATAAATATCATCCGTGAGCGTGAGCAATTTTCTGATATGTGCGATCAATTCGTCTAATAGTTCTCTATCTGCCATCTTTCGTTCAATAAGTTGCACAAATATATGGATATTTTCCTTACGCTGTTATTCGCCCGCACATTTTTGGAATCGTGCGGCGACCATAATCGGATGAATATTTCAGAATCTCTTACTTGCCGCGCTCAAACTCGCCGGGCAGGTTGACGAGGTAGAGCCGCCCGATAGCCCTTGTAAATGCCGTGTAGAGCCAGCGATAGAAGTCTTCGCCCAGCATGTCTTTCGTAATGAAACCGATGTCGAGAAAGACGTTTCGCCACTGTCCGCCCTGCGCCTTGTGGCATGTGACGGCGTAGGCATACTTGACCTGAACGGCGTTATAGTAGGGGTCGACTTTGATTTTCCTGATTTTCCCCGCCTTCGTCGTCTCCTCCGCACAGTCCTCCCACACGCCGTAAAACAGTTTGTCGTTAAGTTCCTTCGGCAATGCGGGCGACTCGCTGTGCAGGACGTCAAGCAGAATCCGCATCTCCGTTTCCAAGTCGTAGTCCTGAAACTGCACCAGCACGTCGCAGAAGCGGAAGCCATACATCTCCGTCGTGCGGCGAACGCGGCGCACCTCGACAATTTCCCCGTTGGCGACGAAATCCAGTCCCTGCTGCGGCGACGCAAGAAAATAATTGTTTTTGACGACCATAAGCCGGTCGCCCGTCGAAATCTCCTCTTCGCGGTACAGGATGCGGTTGCGTATACCGTTATTATATGTAAGGGCGCGCTTGTTGGAGCGGCAGACGACCATCGTTTCGTCGATGCCGTCGCTGCCGTATGCCTGCGCGAGGGCCTCGATAAGTTCGTCGCCGCCGATTTTCATCACATCTGCGAAGCGGCGCAGTTGCAGCCGGGGGTAATCCCCGATCTGATGTCTGCGCAAACATTCCCGAATCAGGGTCGCATTGAACAGGATGCCCGAATCTTCATTCTGACGGACCACCTGCGTCAGGTTTATTTCCCTGACCTGCATCAGGTATCCGCTTAACAGCCCGGCGTTGAGCGCCGGACTCTCGGTCTGCATGACGGGAGGCAACTGGGCGGCGTCGCCAATCAGCACCAGGCGGCAGCGCGCACCTTCGTACACGTACTGAATAAGGTCGTCCAGCAGGCGGCCGCTGCCGAACACGTGCGCTTCGCCCGGGCAGTTGGATATCATGGAGGCTTCGTCGACGATGAAAAGTGTATCCTGATGCATGTTCGGCACCAGCGAAAAACCGCCCGGTTCGTGAGAGAACGTTTTCTGCCGGTAAATCTTTTTGTGGATGGTAAACGCGTTTTGCCCCGCATATCCCGAAAAAACTTTTGCTGCCCGGCCTGTCGGCGCCATCAGCA
Source organism: Tannerella sp. (assembly GCA_031266995.1). GTDB lineage: Bacteria > Bacteroidota > Bacteroidia > Bacteroidales > Tannerellaceae > Tannerella. The sequence goes on along the minus strand of JAIRZY010000223.1, from coordinate 6,336 downwards.
CCGTTTTTTGCTTCATGCGGCTCAGCGCCTTCACGGCCGCACCGAGCAGAGAGGTCTTGCCCGTGCCGGCATATCCTTTGAATAATAGCAAAATACGGCTCTCGCGCGAAAGCAGAAAATTGATAAAATCGCCGATTGCCGCGCGCTGTTCGTCCGTCGGACGGTACGTTAGAAAGTGCAGTATTTGCTGAAAAATAAAATTATTTGTCATGCACAATGAAATTTATTTTGCGATAAAGATACAGCTTTAAAATTTCTTTTTTATATTTGCAGCATTGAAATAAATCAAATAACAAAATAAGACATGAAAATTGGATTGAACATTCTACTTGGCGCAGCGATTCTTTTGCTGGTGTATATGTGTTTTCGCAGCATTATGGGAAACGTGGAGTTTGACCACGAGTGTGACCTCCGCGGAGCGGCCATTCAGGCGCGCCTGATTGACATTCGGAAGGCGCAGATTGAGTACAAGAACCAGTATGGCGTTCATGCGGCTAATTTTGAAGAGCTTGGCAAGTTTCTGAATGAAGCGAAACTGCCGTTCGTAATCAAGGATGGCATGTTGACGGACGAGCAACTGGAAAAGGGTATGACGGAACAGGAAGCCGTCAAGCGTGGCCTTATCAGGCGTGACACGTTATGGGTATTGGCCAAGGACACGCTCTTCAGACCGGGATACAATGTAGACTCGATGGCGATCGTGCCGGTAAGAGGCATAAATGCGCACTTCCAGATGGATACGGCGACGATTCCCTCTTCGTCGGGCTACACCGTGAAAGTGTTCGAGTGCGGCGTCAAATACGACGTGTATCTCCGCGACATGGATACACAACTCCTGATTAACCTGAAAGACAAGATGCTCAAGATGGGTAAATTTGACGGATTGCGCGTCGGATCGGTGACGGAAATCAACAACAACGCGGGTAACTGGGAATAAACCGGTTATACAGCCATGTATCCCCGTGTTTCCGACACGCTGACATCCGCCAATGCGGGTAAATATACAGTGTCCATCCGGCTCCGGCCGGGTGGACTTTCTTTTGCCGGTGTCAATCCCGACGACAGGGCGGACCTCTTCTTTGAAGAGATTGCTCTGGACAGGAAGAAACCCTACGTGCAGGCGCTCAAGGACACATTCTTTTCACATGCGTTTTTCACCTATTCGTTCCGGCAGGTCTTCGTGCTGTGTGTAAACCGCCGCTACACGGTTGTTCCCGCGAGCGTGTTCGTGGAGAAGCAGAAGGACGAACTGATGTCGTTTGCCTTTTCTTCGTCCGGCTACAGGACGCTCTGCGAACCGGCCGACGACCTGGAGGCGAAGATTGTTTTCGGGATGCAGTCGGATGTGTACGAATTCTGTTCGCGCTCGCTGCTTCGTCCGCGGTATGCACATGCGGTCACGCGGCTGCTCTCCCTCTGGCGCAAACAGAGCCTTACGTGCCTGCCGAAGCAACAGTATGTCGCATTGCACGAGGGCGTAATGTATGCCGCCTGTTTCGACAGGGGCGCGCTGTGCTTCGTCAATTCGTTTAATTGTGAAGATATGGCGGACGTCCTCTATTATACATTATATATATGGAAGCAGGTCGGGATGGAGCAACTGCACGACGAGCTTTATATTGCCACCGACGCGGCGACGTATGAAAAGGTGTCGGTCGAGCTGAAGGAGTATGTGCCGAATGTGCGGGCGTTTGTCTTTCCGTGGCCGGAGGCTCCGTCCGGGGCGCCGCCCGACGTCATGGCTTTTTTCGCATGCGAATCATAAGAGGAAAATACGGGCGCCGCAGGTTTCAGGTGCCCGCGTCGTTCGGTGCGCGTCCGACGACGGATTTTGCGAAGGAGAATCTTTTCAATGTGCTTGAGAACCTGGTGGAGTGGGAGGCGATGGATGCGCTGGACCTGTTTGCCGGCACGGGGAGCATCTCGTTCGAACTGCTCTCGCGCGGATGCCGGAGCGTGACGGCGGTGGAATTGCACGGCGCACATGCAGCCTTCATTTCCAAAGTGGCAAAAGAGCTGGGGACGGAGAATTTCAGCCTGATAAGAGGCGACGTGTTCCGTTACCTGCACGCGGCGCACATGCCGTCGTTCGACTTCCTTTTTGCCGATCCGCCGTATGCCCTGAAGGAATTGCCCGCACTGCCCGGGCTTGTCATGGACGGCACGTTGCTCCGGCCGGGCGGGATGTTCGTCCTGGAGCATCCGAAGACGTATGATTTCTCCGCGCATCCCCGTTTTTCTCAGAGGCGCGCGTACGGCTCGGTTAATTTCAGCGTTTTTTTATAGATTCAAAGATTCAGTGACAATCACTGTCTCATTCTCATTCTCCATTTTCAATTCTCCACTCTCCATTCTCCGATACGTCTTACCCGTGCGCCCCGCGTCTTTTCGCGAGGAGGCACAGGCCGGCGAACGTGAACAGGGCGTTGAAGAGCAGCAACTCGTAGCTGAACTGATAGCCGTTGAACCACGAGGCGGAGTGTTTTTGCAGAAAGTAGCAGAGGACGGGCGAGAGGAGGGCGACGAGGGGCATGTACCTGTCGCGTACGCGCCGCTTCGTGAAGATGCCGAAGGCGAACATGCCGAGGATGGGGCCGTAGGTATAGCTCGCCAGCGTGTATACGGCGTCGATCACGCTCGTATTGTTCAGCAGGCTGAAGACGAAGATGACGGCGGCCATGACGAAGGCCATCCCCGCGTGGACATACTTGCGCAGGCGCCGCACGCTGCCGTCGCTCCGTCCCTTCGTCCCGACGATGTCGATCGTGAACGAGGTGGTCAGCGCCGTCAGCGCCGAGCCGGCCGTGGCGTAGGCGGACGAGATGAGTCCGACGATGAAGAGGACGCCCACAATCGCGGGGAAGTATCCGCCGGTAGCAATCATCGGAAACAGCTCGTCGCTCAGGGCCGGACGCTCGATGCCGCGCCGCGAGGCGTAGGTGTACAGCAGGACGCCGAGGACGAGAAACAGCAGGTTGATGACGAACTGCATGACGCCGCTGATGATGATGTTTTTCTGCGAATCCCGCGAATTGCGGCAGCTCAGGTTGCGCTGCATCATGTCCTGATCAAGCCCCGTCATGGCGATCATCGTGAAGATGCCGGCGAGGAACTGCTTCGGGAAGAAGCGGCGGTCGTTGAAGTCGTCGAAGAAGAACATGCGCGACAGCTCGCTCCCGCCGACGGTCTTCGCGAGGTCTGCGAGGCCGAGTTGCAGGTCGGACGCCACGAAGCAGATGCACATCACGACGGACGTCACGAGGCAAAACGTCTTCAGCGAGTCGGTCCAGATGAGCGACTTCACTCCGCTGCGAAACGTGTAGAGCCATACGAGCGCCACGGTGCACGCCACGTTCAGGGCAAACGGCAGGCGGAGCGGGCCGAAGACGAGCAACTGGAGCGTCAGGCAGACGAGGAAGAGCCGCACCGACGCGCCCAGCATCTTGGAGATGAAAAAGAACCACGCCCCCGTGCAGTGCGACGACGTGCCGAAGCGGCTTTCCAGATATTCGTAGATAGAGACGACCTGCAGCCGGTAGAACAGCGGCACCAGCACGAAGGCGATCAGCGCCTGACCGGCGACGAAGCCGAGCACCATCTGCAGATACGAGAAACTGCTCGCGCCCACCATGCCCGGTACGGATACGAACGTCACGCCCGAAATGCTCGAGCCGATCATCGCAAAGGCTACCATGAACCACTTCGACCGGCGGTTGCCGACGAAGAAGCCTTCGTTGTCACTCTTCTTTCCCGCCACGTGCGAGACAGTGAACAGGACGGCGAAGTAGGCGGCGATTATCGCCAGTATCAGCAGGGGAGGCATGGAATTAAAATTCAAGATTCGAAATTCAAGATTCAAAATTTAAAACAGCCGCCCGCCTCTACCCGGCACATTTCTCCCCTCCCTTGTGGGGAGGGGCCGGGGGAGAGGTCAGTTCGAGGAGAGTGACGTAATCACCACCGCGCATATCCGCCGTCACACATTTAAATCTCGAATCTTGAATATTTGAATCTTGAATTAATACATCCTGAACGTAAACTGCAGATTGACCATCGGCCACCAGTTTGCCCATTCGGCATATTCGCCGATCAGTTCGATGTCTTTGTCGTCCGCCCCGTCCGTGTTTTTCAGGTTGAGCGTCCGTCCGTCCTGTTTCAGCGTGTAGTCGCCCTGATAGAGCACGCCGAGTTCGAACTTCACGCCGAAGCCGCGCTGCGTGACGGCACGTCCCAGTCCGATGCCGACGTAGGGCTTGACGGTGTTGCCGAGCATCAGGTCGAGGTTGGCGCGTCCGTCGTCGGTCGTCACGTCGTAGCCGTCGATGTTGATGACCGGCCATTCGTATCCGGGCAGGAGCGTCACCGGCCCGTTACTGGCGTCGACCATTGTGCCCTGAATCCTGACCCGGCTCGTCCCGACGAACGCCCCCGCCGTGATGTGGAAAATACCGTGCGCCGAGGGATAGATGTCGGCCAGCAAATGGCCGTGCACCATCTGCAACTTCCCTTTGGCCCGGTATTCGGGCACGTAGCCGAATGCCGGCTCCAGATCGGCGGCATAGCTGTTCAGCGAATAATTGTCATAGCCCAGCGAAAAGGGCAGCGCGTCGACACCCGCGCGCGCATCGACGTGCCGGCCCAGCGGCGTAGCCAGTTCGAGGCCGACGCCCATCGTCGAAAGCCGCAGCGCCAGATTCATCCGGCCGAACGGCGCCGTCTCCTGCGCATGCAGGGCGGAAAATCCCATCGTTGCAAAAACGATGATTACAAGCAAGTAATGTTTTTTCATTTGTTTTGTTTTATCAAATTTGTATAATTCGGCGCAAATTTACTGTTTTTTTCGACAATATAAAGGAAAGGGAAGAGGAATCACTTGCGCTGCGAAGGGAACACAGGAAAATAGGGTTCATTCGGGACGCTTCGGGCTGCGCCCTCGCAATGACGGGACTCGCCGCCTGCTTCGGCGAAGGCAGGAGACTGCGCCGGGCAGAGGTACGGTATCCGACGTTCTCCCATCCCTTGTGGGCAATGTCATTAAGTTAAGCCGTAACAACCTGAAAGGTTGTATTTTCATAACCGCGGGTCAACGACCTGCGGGGGACAGGATGAGCGCCAAATCTGCTGCCTGAAAGGCAGAACACAACGCCAGGTCACCATGTCCTGCCTTCCAGGCAGAGAGAGGGAGGCGGGTTACTTCCCGCAGGTCAACGACCTGCGGTTATGCAGATTCTGCCTTTCAGGCAATTGTAGCTTAACTTAATGACATTGCCCTTGTGGGGAGGGGAGGAATGTGCCGGGTGGAGGGGCGGCGGTGTTGTTTTGAATTTTGAATTTTGAATCTTGAATTTCCCGGCAGAGACGCGAAGCATCGCGTCTCTACAACCCCACCCCATCGTCCCCATCGTCCCCGCCACCGTCCCCCCCCGCCCAAAAAAAATCACCCGCAAACACATTTTTAACCACCCCGCCCGTTGCATATCCGAAAACTTGTCCGTACATTTGCCGCGACATATTAAAAACGTCATCTTTTTAATCAAAAAATGCAACCGAACGCCGTCACATACGACCCCGCCGCACGCCCGCCCCGCTCCGCCTCCGCACCGGAAAGGACGGCCGCCGCCGGCCGTCGCGGATTTAAATATCCGTGGGGGGGGGCAAATCGCTGTATTCTAATTATTTAAGCCCTTTACCGGCGTCTTCCATAAATGACATGTCATTCACGCTGTCCCCATGTGGGGATTTCATGAATCACATGTCATTCATGCTGTCCCCACGTGGGGATTTCAAGAATCACATGTCATTTGCCCTGTCCCCACGTGGGGATTTCAAGAATCACATGTCGTTTGCCCTGTCCCCACGTGGGGATTTCATGAATCACATGTCGTTTGCCCTGTCCCCACGTGGGGATTTCATGAATCACATGTCGTTTGCCCTGTCCCCACATGGGGACACCATGAATCACATGTCATTTGCCCTGTCCCTACGTGGGGACACCATGAATGACATGTCATTTGCCCTTTCCCCGCCCGGGGACAATAATTCCCGATTTACATTTAATAATTAATATTCTTATCCTATGAAAATTGCAACAATTTATTTCAATTACCTGCGCAACGAAGCGCACTACCAGTTCCTTTTGCTGGTGAAAAAACTGTTTGAGAGCTACGTAAACGTGGCCACTGTTGTAAACACGCTCCTCACGCAGCTTTATGCGCTGCTCGCGCTCGAAGGCAAGCTGGTCGACGCCGTGCGCGCGAGCGAGTACACAAAGCAACTGGCCGAAATCGACCATCGCCTCGACCGCGCCCTGGCCGGACTGAGCATTGCCATCGAGGC
>JAIRZY010000016.1 GCA_031266995.1 Tannerella sp. | reverse complement strand
GCCGCCACCAACCCGGAATTTGCTTCCGTGGCCTGGGCCGGGGCGCAGATCAAAAACGCCATCGACGCCACCATCGCGCTGGGCGGCGCCAATTACGTGTTCTGGGGCGGTCGCGAAGGCTATTTCAGTCTGCTGAACACGAACATGAAACGCGAGAAAGACCATCTGGCACAGTTGCTGTCCGTCGCCCGCGACTACGGACGCAGGCAGGGCTTCACGGGCACCTACCTGATTGAACCCAAGCCGATGGAGCCGACCAAGCACCAGTATGACGTGGACACGGAGACCGTGATCGGCTTCCTGCGCCACTACGGTCTGGACAAGGATTTCAAGGTGAACATCGAGGTGAACCACGCGACGCTGGCCGGCCACACGTTCGAGCACGAGCTGCAGGCCGCCGCCGACGCCGGATTGCTGGGTTCCATCGACGCCAACCGCGGCGACTACCAGAACGGATGGGACACCGACCAGTTCCCCGTCGACATCTACGAACTGACGCAGGCGATGCTGGTGATCATCGAAGCCGGCGGCCTGGGCTGCGGAGGCACGAACTTCGACGCCAAGACCCGCCGCAGCTCGACCGACCTCGAAGACATCTTCATCGCGCACGTCTCGGGCATGGACACCTTCGCCCGCGCGCTGGTGACGGCGGCGAACGTGCTCGAACAGTCGGACTACCGCAAACTGCGCGCTGCCCGTTACGCATCGTTCGACACGGGCGACGGCAAGGCGTTTGAAAGCGGCCGGCTGACGCTCGAAGACCTGCGCAACATTGCCGCCCGCGACGGCGAACCGAAGCAGGTCAGCGGCAAGCAGGAACTCTACGAGGCGATCATCAACATGTATATCTGACAGCGTGGAGCGTGAAGGATGGAGAGCGTGCCGGGCACGGCGCGTTTTCCATTCCCCGCTCCGTGCGCAATTCCTGCAATCATGGGAAACAAAAGAGAATACAACTTAGGTTATATCATTACGATTACGCTGGTGGCCACTCTGGGCGGACTGCTCTTTGGCTACGACACGGCGGTCATTTCGGGGGCGGAGAAGGGTCTGGAGGGGTTTTTCCTGCAGGCGCAGGACTTCGACTACACCAAGGTGCTGCACGGCATCACGTCCTCCAGCGCCCTGATCGGCTGCGTGCTTGGGGGCGCCGTATCGGGATTCTTTGCCACGCGGTTCGGGCGGCGCGACTCGCTTCGCTTCTCTTCCGTACTGTTTTTACTCTCGGCGCTCGGGGCGTGCTATCCTGAATTTTTGTTCTTTCCGGAAGGCGTGCCGACGTTCAACCTGCTCGTTTCGTTCAACCTGTACCGCATCATAGGCGGCGTCGGCGTGGGACTGGCCTCGGCCATCGTCCCGATGTATATCGCCGAAATAGCGCCTTCGAAGATACGGGGGACGCTCGTCTCGTGCAACCAGTTTGCCATCATCTTCGGTATGCTGGTGGTCTATTTCGTGAACTACATGATACTGGGCGATCATACGAACCCGGTGCTCGACCGCGATGCGGCGGGCGTGCTTACGGTGAATCCGGCGTCCGACCCGTGGACGATCTCGACCGGGTGGCGCTACATGTTCCTTTCGGGGGCATACGTGGCGGCGCTCTTTGGCATCCTGCTGTTCTTCGTGCCGCGCACGCCGCGCTATCTGGCGATGACGGGCCGGACGGAGCAGGCGCTGTCCGTGCTGACGAAGGTGAACGGGCCTGTCAGGGCGAAGGCGATCCTGTCGGACATCGAGGCGACGTCAAAGGAGAAGACGGAAAAGCTCCTTGCATACGGCGCCCTGGTGGTCGTGATCGGGATACTCCTGTCCGTCTTCCAGCAGGCGATCGGCATCAATGCGGTGCTCTATTACGCGCCGCGCATCTTCGAAAGTGCGGGCGCGGAAGGCGGCGGCATGTTTCAGACGGTGATTATGGGCGTGGTGAACATCCTCTTTACGGTGGTGGCCATCGTGACGGTCGACCGCTTCGGGCGCAAGCCGCTGCTCATCATCGGCTCGATCGGCATGGCGGCAGGCGCCTTCGCCGTCGCGCTGTGCGACAATTTCGGGCTGAAGGGCATTGTCCCCGTGCTGTCGGTGATTGTCTACGCCGCGTTCTTCATGATGTCGTGGGGTCCGATTTGCTGGGTACTGATCTCCGAGATCTTCCCGAACACGATCCGCGGCAAGGCGGTAGCCATCGCCGTCGCGGCGCAGTGGGTGTTCAACTACCTCGTTTCGTCGACCTTCCCGCCGCTCTACGACTTCAGTCCGATGATTGCCTACGGGCTGTACGGCGTCATGTGCGTGCTCGCCGCGCTGTTTGTCTGGCGGCTCGTCCCCGAAACGAAGGGGAAGACGCTGGAGGATATGACGCGCTTCTGGAGGAAATCCTGAGCCTGGCCGAGCATACGGATTCGGTGTGAATGACACGTTTGAAGGGGTGCATTGCAGGCATGACAGCCTGAAATGCACCCCTGTCTTTTGAAATTCAAGATTCAACATTCAAGATTCAACATTTTCCTCTGTGGAACTCCGTGTCTTCTCTACGGATTTGACATTCAAAGATTCAAAAATTCAAAGATTCAAGGATTCTGTCCGAAGCAGCCTTCCGTTTCCGGACAGCTCCCCTCCCTTGTGGGGAGGGGCCGGGGGAGAGGTAAAATTCAAGATTCAAAATTCAACATTTTCCTCCATATCTCTCTGTGTAAGAAAGAGAAATTACACAGAGTTACACAGAGAAGGCACAGAGTTCCACAGAGATTGAAAACTTATCCGGGAACTTTCCGCAGGTATCCGTTAACTTTTCCCGGGTACCCGGCAACTTTCTACGGGCACCCGGCAACTTTTCCCGGGTACCCGTAAACTTTCTACGGGTACCCGTAAACTTTCCACGGGCACCCGTAAACTTTCTACGGGCACCCGTAAACTTTCCACGGGTACCTGGGAACTTTCCACGGGTACCCGTAGAAAGTTCCCGAATAAATCTTGAATTTTGAATGAAATGCGCAAACCCGCTCCGGTTCCGGCCGCGTTCAGTGTGCCGTCAGGCGATAGCTAAGCCCCAGCGTGCCGTAGATGTGGTACATTTTGTAAGGGATGCCCGTAAAGTCCGACGCAAAAGCCGGGTTCAGTCCCCAGGCGATCTGTCCCCTTGCGGCAAAGCGCCGGCTGAAGCTCCATTCGCCGGCCACCAGCGGGCCGAAGTCGAACGGGCGCTGACGGTCGGAGAAGTCGAACGATGCGCGGTCGACAATCGTCTTTTCGCCCACCGGACTGCCCCGGCGAATGTATCCGTCCGAGGCGGTACCCTTGAAGTGAGCGCTGTACAGCCAGGCCACGTACATCCCGGCCTGCACCTCCCAGCGCTCGCCAACCCGGCAGGTGGCAGCCACCGGCAGCGTGATGAAGCAGTTGTGCAGCCGGGTCGTGTTTTTCCCCGTGAACGAGCCGGAATATATCTCGTCGCTCATTTCGATTTCGGTATACAGGTTCTTCACCTGGTCGTCTACCTTGAAGCCCTTGTAGTCGAGCGCGATTTGTGCCGATATGCCCCAGCGCCCGTTCAGCCGGTAGATGGCCTCGAGCGCCACGTGGGGCAAGGGGAAGAGGGGCGAATAGGAAATCGTCCGTATCTCCGCCGGCAGGGGCAGGGGCGACGTGCCGCCGATGTTGAACCCGCCGTTTATTTTATACTCCCATGCGGGAAATGCCTCCTGCGCCCGCAACCGGCACAGAGGAAAAGCGAGCACCGCAATCATCGCCCATACGCCGTATTTTATCATAAAACTCAAAGATTTAAACCGCTCTACCTCCCGTTTCCGGCCTTCACCCCTCCCCTGCAGGGAAGCGCCGGAAGAGAGAAATAATTCATCATTCATAACTCATCATTAGAACGCCTCGTAATACAGCCGCACGTCGTCCACGATCAGCGTATTTCCCGGACGCCCTTCGTAAAACTGCCCCCTGTTGCTGGACGCAAACACGATGGTCAGGCGGTACTGCTGATTCTTCAGCTCATCCCATGAAAAAGGCGTCGGATAAGCATAGTCAAACTCCAGATCGAAAGCAGTCGCCCGGCCGGTCACGATGTCCCCTTCCGCGATTTTAGCCCGCGCGATGACCCGCGGCGAATCGCCGATATTATCGCCGTAGAGGAACTGTTCCACTCCCTCGCCGGCCTTGAACAGTGCTGCGTAGATGTCGCAGCGGTCGTGTTTCGTCCCGTCGCGCGTTCCGTCGGGCAGGATATAGTCTTCCGTTCCTTCCCTGAAAAGGTAGTACCCCGTGAGCCGGGTCGGCCTCCCGCCGTCGAAAGGAACGCCGAAGAAGGTGGACCGCAGGGGATTTGTCAGTCCCGTCAGCGCATTGAAGCCGCCCAGGTAGGCGGATCCGGCCATGCAGGGAATGAAAACGATTCCTCCGGCGATGTTTCCCGGCCCGGTCATCGTCCGCAACTCTATCGCCGTGCTCCCGTTGAGCGTCGCCCGGCGGACGGGATAGTCCTCCGCCGGTTTTCCCGGACTGCTCCAGGCAATCGCCGCGCCGTTGTTGCTCGAATACCATTGCAGGGAGCCTTCCTTCGGGTTTTCATACAGGAAATTCGTGCCGGGTTTCGTCCACGTCTCGAAGCCGAATGCCTCCGGGAAACTCTCCACCTGCATGACGGCATACCGTTTCGCGTACTGCCGGCTCTCGGACGTCACCTCGACGAAAAACAGCGTATCGCCCTGCGGGCTGGCAATCCTTTCCCACGTCGCGCCCGGCGACACTTCGAGCCGCACGATGGCCGAATCCCTCAGATTGACCTTCTGCTTCGGATAAGTTACTATGTAGTCGTTGTATATCTCTACCTCGCCCTTTCGCAGGCTGTTTTCCGGAAAGACGAGCGTGAGGATGTCCGCCTCCGGATTCGGAGCCTCGTCCCGGATGCAGGACGGCGCCAGGAGCGCCATCACTGCTACCGTGAACAACTGTTTCAGTGCATTCACTGCCTTTGTCCGTCGAAAACAATCGCAAATGCGCCTGCTCCTTCTCCCGTTCCGGGAACCTCCACATTTATGTTTATGGTCGATTTCCCGGCGTCGTCAATCGTGCCATCCACAACCACCGGAACCGGTATCGAAGTCCCTCCCGCGTCCATGTTGAACGTGGTATTTCCCGCAATACGGTACTGGCCGGAGGTGGATGTCACATCCGTTTTGCACTCGATATTTACGGACATTCCCAACACGGTTTCGTTCATCTTCAGGGTTGCGTGTCGGTTGTCGTCGCGCGCGACCGTGATCTGCGCTTCGGGGACAATCGGCATACCGCCCATCTGCAAACTTCCCTTATACGTTCCGGCAATAGCCTGAGCGTAATCGTCTTTGTCTTTCTCGTTCTTGTCGCTGCACGCCGTGAATCCTATCCACAGCGCCGACAGGCATACCATCATACTTACTAATTTACTCTTCATGATCAATTCTGTATTTAAATTCGTATTCGCTCGCAAAGATACGCCTTTTTACACACAAACAAGGGGTATATTTGTCAAGTAACTATAAAAAGGCATTATCGTAAATACAAAATTCGGAGAGATTTAAACGCCCGGGATTCAATAATTCAAAAACTGCAGGATTCAAAAAATCAGAGATTCAATGATTCCGGCGACGGAAAGCGGAGTGATCCGCACGGCGCAGGGCCACTCTCCAAAACGTCCGGGCAATCCCTCGAATCTCTGGATCTTTGAATCTTGAATTTTAAATCACCCCTCTCGTCCTGTCTTCAAACGCCGACAGCGCCGCCTTCGCGCCTTCGCCCATCGCGATGACGATCTGCTTGAAAGGAACGGTCGAGACGTCGCCGGCGGCATAGATACCTGGCTGGTCGGTGCGGCAGTGCGCGTCGATCTCGATTTCGCCGAAGCGGTTTGTGCCGACCGTGTCCCTGAACACCGCGCTGTTGGGCGTCAGGCCGATCTGCACGAAGATACCGTCGAGCACGACCGTGCGCTCCTCGCCGCTGTGGCGGTCTTTCACCCGCACGCCGGTCACCTTCCCGCCGTCGCCCACGATTTCCAGCGTTTGCGACGCGGTGAAAATCTCGACGTTCGGCAGCGCTTCCGCCTTCTTCTGCAGCACCCTGTCGGCCTTCAGTTCGTCAAGAAATTCCAGCACGGTGACTTTGGCGCAGATACCGGCAAGATCTATCGCCGCTTCGATGCCGGAGTTGCCGCCGCCGACGACGGCGACGTGTTTCCCCTTGTAGAACGGCCCGTCGCAGTGCGGACAGAAGGCGACTCCCCGCCCGATGTATTCCGCCTCGCCGGGCACGTTCAGCCGTCGCCAGCTCGCGCCGGTGGCAACGATCAGCGCCGGGGCGGCAAACCGTTCGCCGCCGGCAACCGAGACGACCCGGTCCTTCCCGTCCGTCCTGACCGTCTCCACCCGGCGATGCTCCAGCAGGTCGACGGCATAAGCCTCCAGGTGTCCTCTCAGATTCAGGGCAAGCGCCTCGCCCGTCGTATAGGGCACGGAGATCAGGTTCTCGATGCCGACGGTCTCCTTGACCTGTCCGCCGATGCGTTCGGCCAGCACGGCGACCTTCAGACCCTTGCGGGCCGAGTAGATAGCGGCTGCGCTGCCCGCAGGACCTGCGCCGACGACGATGACGTCGTAGTGTTTCACCGCCTGCGCCTCCGCTTCCGTTTCCACACCGTATCGTGCCTCCAGCTTGTCCAGCAGTTCGCCGAAGCCGGTTTTTCCCGCGTGCAGCAGCTCTCCGTCGGTAAAGACGGACGGTACGGCTTGAACCCGGCGCGCGTCGGCTTCGTCGCGGTTGATGGCGCCGTCCACCATCTCGTGCGTGAGGTCTGGTTTCAGGATGGCCATCAGGTTGAGCGCCTGCACGACGTCGGGGCAGTTGGTGCAGGTGAGTGACACATAGGTCGTCAGCCGGATGGGGCCTTTGAGCGCGCGGACGCGGCGGCAGACGGCATCGTCGGGGATATTTTTCCCTTTGCCGTCGCTGTTCAGGATGGCCAGCAGGAAGGATGTAAATTCGTGCCCGTTGGGTACGCCGCGGAATTTCACGCCCGTGTCTTCGCCGTTTCTGAGCAGCGAAAATTCGAGGCCGTCGCCTCCGTCAACCGTGCAGGTGATATGCGCGGAACAATCGGCCGTGTCGCTAAGGAGCGCCAGCAGTTCGTCCCGGCTTTCGTGCTCCGGCGATACTTTGACTGCAAGCTCATAATCGGCCTGCAGGTCGGCAAAAACGTCTTTTACCTGTTGTTTCAATGATGCGTCTAACATATTCGATTCGTATTAAGATGATTTATTGCCGGCAAAGGTAGTGCGTTTGCCCGTGTCAATCAAATCAATATTTCTTATGTACGGATAGATGTTGCCTATGCCTTCCGCATACGACTCAGCCGGTTCCCGACACACGGCAGTCTGTCATTTGTTCCCGTTTTCGCCTTACTTTCCGATTTGCGCGGCGGCATAGAGGGGATAGTTTTTTACGTGCCGGTGAACTCCGAAATTCTCCGTCGAACAGCGGACGCCGTAGGTGCATCTTTTTTCGGACAGAAACTGGATCAGACTTGACCTGCCGTCTCTCGTCTCCGATTTGAGCGCGACGGGCACGATGTCGGTCCGGCGTTGCACGACGTATTCCACCTCGGCCTGGCTGCCCGGCTTTTCGTCCTGCCAGTAATACAGCGGCGCGGGACGGTCGCCGGGCGCGGCTTTCAACAGTTCCAGACCGACAAACAGTTCGGCCGAAGCACCCTGCAGGAGATGCTCCTGCTCTTCGGGCGCGGCCGGCTCCGGTCGCAGAAAACGGTGATAGATGCCGGTGTCCAGAACTGAATATTTGCGGAATTTCGCGTTCACCCCGGCGGCGAGAGGGAACGTGTCGGCCGACGTGTGTACCGCGGGATAGATAAGTTCGGCCAGTTCCAGCAGTTTGATGCACTCCTTTATCTGCGGATAATTGGACCCGCGCGAGGCCATTGAGTAGTTGAATTTGTTTCCCGTCTGATGAATGACGGAGGCAAATACTTCGCGCAGGCGCGGAGCGAGGGCGCGGTGTTTGTATTTCGGGAAATCGCCGTAGAACGCCAGTATCAAGTTGTCGAGCGCCTGCCGACATTCCGCCCACGACCCGCCGCCGGCATATACGGCAACCACGGACGGCATTCCGCCGGCGAGTATGAAATGCGTCAGGCGCCGGATGTAGCGGCTGTGCAGGTCGTCGGGGAACGGCTTTTCGGGCGATACTTCCCGCAGGCCGTCGGCGAGCCGGTCGTCTTCCACTGCACGCAGATATTCCTCGAACGAAAGGGGATAGAGGTACTGCGAATGGATGCAGCCGAGGCCGAACAGCGGGAGTTCGTGCAGGGCGAACGAGAGCAGCGACCCGGCAGCAATCACGTGCAGCTCGGGATATTCCGAATAGAAACAGGTCAGCAGCGAAAGGGCCGGAAGGCACGCCTGTATTTCGTCGAAAAACAGCAGGGTCTGTCCTGCCGCGACGGGCGTCCTGGCGGCGCGCGCGAGTTCGTCGCACATTTGCCGGGGCGTCAGACCCCGTTTGAAAAGTCCCCTCACGTTCAGTTCCCGATCTTCCGTTTCGAAATTGATTTCTATGAAATAATCAAACTGTTTGGCAAATTCCCTTATGGCAGACGTTTTCCCCACCTGCCTCGCCCCGTGCAGTAAAAGCGGTTTGCGGTTCACGGTTCTTTTCCATTCCGACAAGACATTGTCGATATCTCGTTTCAAATACTTTGCACACATAACCTGTTATTAGTGGCGTAAAGGTATGTATTTTTCACGTATGATTTCGGGAGCGGGTTATTTTTTTAGTCTTTATGGTTCTTTCCCGGCGCTTTTCTCTTTCATTTTCCTGCTGTACGGGGTGACTTCGCCTCCAAAATGAAAGAAAAGGCGCTGCGGCCGTCATCGCAGGTTATACTCCAGCCCGGTGACGGTAAATTCGGTACGGCGGTTGATCTGGTCGGCCGTTTCCTGCTGTTCGGGCGTCAGGGATTCGACGAAGGCTTCGTCGAGAACGGTGCCTTCGGGCAGGAAACCGTATGCTTCGGCCATCTTTGCGGTGATTGTTTTCGGGACGGTTTTGCCGTAGCCTTTAGCCGTCAGGCGCGCGGTGGCGATACCGGCCTCGATCAGATAGTCGACGACCGACTGTGCGCGCCGCTGCGCCAGCCGCTCGTTGTATGCGGCCGAACCTTTGCGGTCGGTGTGCGCGCCGAGTTCGATGGTTACATGCGGATTGTCGTCCAGTATCCGGATGAGTTTGTCGAGCGCTTCTTTCGATTCGGGACGCAGCGTGGCTTTGTCGTAGTCGTAGAAGATGTTTTCCACCACGACAGGCCTGTCGGCGGGCGAGAGGTAGAAGTCTACGTAGTACGTCTCGCTCCGTTCTTCCGCGTCGGTCTTAAGTTCAAAGTTCTGATTCAGAAAATTGGGCGCGTTGGCCATCATGACGTAGCTGATGTCGCGCTCCAGTTCCACGCGGTACGAGCCGTCGGGACGGACCGGGACTCTCACGTTCAGCCCGTCTTTCCCGACGATGTGTACCATCGCGTTTTCGATCGTGTTTTCTTCCGCGTCGGTTACGTATCCTTCGATGAAAATCGTCACGACGGGGTAGGCGAACGAGTAGATGTGATCCCATCCACGGGCGTCGTTGCGGTTTGACGAGAAAAAACCCGCCTCGGCGTCGCCGGCGAAGGTGATGCCAAAGTCGTCTGCGTTCGAATTGACGGGCACGCCCATGTTTGCGACGTGCCACTTGCCGAGGCTGTCGAGCGTAGCCTTGAAGATGTCCAGCCCGCCCAGGCCCGGATGCCCGCTGGATGCGAAGTAGATGGTGGCGGAATCGCGCACGAAGGGAAACAGTTCGTCGCCCTCGGTGTTAATATCCGGCCCGAGGTTTTCCATGCCGCCGAAATCGTTTGCCCCGATCAGGCGGGTGCGAAACAGGTCTTTGCCGCCATATCCGCCGACGGCGTCGGCGACGAAGTAGAGGTACCGTCCGTCGGGCGAGGCGGCGGGATGAGCCAGCAGCGTGATGGAATCCTTGACGATGGCGGCGCGCTGTCCCTTGCCCCACGCCGCGCCGCTGCGGGTGGAGTAGTAGATTTCGGCCGTGCGCGGGTCGATGGCGTCATCCGGGCAGTAGGTGTAATACATCGTGTTCCAGTCGCCCGAAAACGACGGCGTGCCCTCGTCGAAGCCGCTCACGACGGCGTCGGTCACTTCTTCAGGTTTCTGCCAGTTGCCCTGTTCGTCTTTTTTGGAGACATACAGCGCATTGTTTTTCGTTCCGGTGATGGCGTTGACGGAGTCTTTGTGGACGACGCCGCGGGTGGAGTTGAAGTAGAGCTGGTCGTGTTTTTCGCCGAACAGCGCCGGACTGAATTCGCTCCGGCGGGAGTTGAAGACTTCCATCCGTGCGACCTGATAGAGCGTCGGATGGTCGTTCCACTGCACGGCGGCTTCACATCCGGCTATGCCGTTAAGCGCAAGTGGACTGTTCGGCACGCGGGCCAGGTATTCGGTGTAGTATTTGATGGCGTCCGCATAGCGTCCGTTGCGGTGGTACGTCTGTCCGAGGCGCAGGTAGAGCGTGCTGTCAGGATAGTTGTAGCGCAGGGCGTTCGCGTAGGCGCTGACGGAGCGCGGGATGTTGCCGACGAGGCGCTCGCAGTCGCCCATGCGGTAGGCGATGTAGGAGCGCAGTTCCTTCTGGTCGGGTTTCGTCTTGCGATACAGTTTGCGGTATATCTCGGCCGCGGCGTAGTATTCACCCACGCGCTGCTTTTCTTCCGCATCGCTCAGCTTGACGGACTTGCACCCGAAGAGGGCGCAAATCGCCACGACGGCGCACATGTATTTCGTAACGTATCGTTTCATATTTCGCTGGCCACTGATGCGGGCTGTTTGTTTAACGGAATGGAGGGATGGTTATTGTGCGGAAGAGGGGGAATTCAAAATTCAGGATTCAATATTTAAGATTCAAAAAAAGGCTCGGAATCCGCTCCGGTTCTGTCCGGAATCAATGATTCTGATCGGAATCCGTCCCGATTCTGTGTAGAATCAATGATTCTGATCGGAATCCGTCCCGGTTCTGCGTAGAAACAGTGTTTCTGTTCGGAATCCGTCCCGATTCTGTGTAGAAACAATGTTTCTGATCGGAATCCGTCCCGGTTCTATAGCACCTCAAAAAAAAGAATTAGCCAAAAAAAATCTCCGGTCAACAGCTATTTTTTGCTGACGGGCAGCATTGGATACTGACCCCGGAGCCATTGCGGGGATGCAGTTATACTTCATGCGGAAAGGTTTTGCACACTGCGGGCTTACGCTGCAGGGCGTGTCGGCCCGCACGCGGTATAATTTAGGAGTCTCTGAATCTTTGAATCTTCGAATCGCCGCTTCTTTTCTGCAACGGTTTCCGGTCGGAAGCGTATTTCATGGCCGACAGCCGCCTGCTATCAAACGGCACGTCACGTTTCTGATACGGTCGTTCCCGGCGGTCAAACTGTGCGTCCTGTCGCTGATACGGCCGTTCCCGGCGGTCGAATGGCGCGTCCTGCCGCTGATACGGCCGTTCCCGGCGGTCGGACTGTGCGTCCTGCCGCTGATACGGCCGCTCCCGGCGGTCGAATGGCGCGTCCTGCCGCTGATATGGCCGCTCCCGGCGGTCGGACTGCGCGTCCTGTCGCTGATATGGCCGTTCCCGGCGGTCAAACTGTGCGTCCTGTCGCTGATACGGCCGTTCCCGGCGGTCGGACTGCGCGTCCCGCCGCTGATATGGCCGCTCCCGGCGGTCGGACTGCGCGTCCTGTCGCTGATATGGTCGCTCCCGGCGGTCGTACTGTGCGCCCTGTCGCTGATATGGCCGCTCCCGGCGGTCGAACTGCGCGTCCTGTCGCTGATATGGCCGCTCCCGGCGGTCGGACTGCGCGTCCCGCCGCTGATACGGCCGCTCCCGGCGGTCGGACTGCGCGTCCTGCCGCTGATATGGCCGCTCCCGGCGGTCAAACTGTGCGTCCTGTCGCTGATACGGTCGCTCCCGGCGGTCAAACGGTGCGTCCCGTTTCGCTGCGTATGGATGTTCTTCGTGTTCGACCGGCAGTGTCTGTTCGGCCAGCGCTTTTTTGTAGTCCCGGTTCTTTCCTTCAAACAGCTCGTAGCAGCGGTATTCACATTCCAGTTGCCCGTTCATCAGCCTGATCTTGCAGCTCGGGCGCAGGCCCGTGTTGTCGAGGCACTCTTCGCTGCTGCTCAGAATCCACGCCCGGTAGCCGGTGAAGACGTGTTTCAGCCGCTCGCCTATCATGGCGTACAGTCCCGCCAGGTCGTCCGCCGGGATGCGTTCGCCATACGGCGGGTT
>JAIRZY010000197.1 GCA_031266995.1 Tannerella sp. | reverse complement strand
CGTGGAATACCTTTTTAAATCACCATCTAAAAGCCGTCGGATAATGGAAGAACAGGACGACATATTTAATGAAATAACCTCCGGCGAGTACAAATACGGCTTCACATCGAATGTAGAGACGGAAACGATTCGCCGCGGACTGGACGAGGACGTCATACACATGATCTCCGCAAAAAAAGAAGAACCCTCGTGGCTGCTCGACTTTCGTCTGGAAGCGTTCCGCCACTGGCAAACGATGAAAATGCCCGCATGGGCGCATTTGAACATCCCCCCCATAGACTATCAGGATATTATCTACTACGCCGCCCCAAAGAAAAAAGCAGGCCCTAAAAGCCTCGACGAAGTAGATCCGGAGCTGCTGAAAACATTTGATAAACTGGGAATCCCCCTTTACGAACAAAAAGCCCTGAGCGGAGTAACCGATGACGCGGCAGCCGGCGCGACAGGCAAAATGGCCGTCGATGCAGTGATAGACAGCGTTTCGGTAAAGACAACCTATAAAGAAATCCTTGCCGAAAAAGGCATCATCTTCTGCTCCTTCAGCGACGCGGTGAAAAACCACCCCGACCTGGTACGGAAATACATGGGCAGCGTCGTCGCCAGCCGCGACAATTTCTTCGCCGCCCTCAACTCCGCCGTCTTCTCGGACGGCTCCTTCGCCTACATCCCCAAAGGCATACGCTGTCCGATGGAACTGAGCACCTATTTCCGCATCAACGCCGCAAACACCGGACAGTTCGAACGCACCCTTCTCGTTGCCGACGACGACTCGTACGTCAGCTACCTCGAAGGCTGCACCGCTCCCCGGCGGGACGAAAACCAGCTTCATGCCGCCATCGTCGAAATCATAGCGCACGACCGCGCCGAAGTAAAATACTCCACCGTGCAGAACTGGTATCCGGGCGACCGAAACGGCGCAGGCGGCATCTACAATTTCGTGACAAAACGCGGACTTTGCCGGGGCGAAAGCAGCAAAATCTCGTGGACGCAGGTAGAAACCGGCTC
Organism: Tannerella sp.; assembly: GCA_031266995.1. Taxonomy (GTDB): domain Bacteria; phylum Bacteroidota; class Bacteroidia; order Bacteroidales; family Tannerellaceae; genus Tannerella. The sequence continues at coordinate 2,670 of JAIRZY010000197.1, read as the reverse complement.
GGCCATCACGTGGAAATACCCCTCCTGCATCCTGGCGGGAGACAATTCCGTCGGCGAATTTTATTCCGTGGCCGTAACCAACCATCACCAGCAGGCCGACACAGGCACGAAAATGATTCACCTCGGCCGCAACACCCGCAGCACAATCGTCTCGAAAGGCATCTCCGCCGGACGCAGCCAAAACAGCTATCGCGGGCTGGTCCGTATCGCTCCCCGCGCCGAAAATGCCCGCAATCACAGCCAGTGCGACAGCCTGCTGCTCAGCTCCACCTGCGGCGCGCATACCTTCCCCTACGCCGACATACAAAACGAAACAGCCGTAGTGGAACACGAAGCCACAACGTCGAAAATCAACGAAGACCAGCTCTTCTACTGCAACCAGCGCGGCATAGATACGGAAAAAGCCGTCAGCCTCATCGTCGGCGGCTATGCCCGCGAAGTAATGAACAAGCTGCCCCTCGAATTTGCAGCCGAAGCGCAGAAACTCCTATCCGTTTCCCTCGAAGGAAGCGTAGGATGACACACCGGCATATAAACAAAAGAAGATGATCAAATGGAAAATATATTATTAGAGATAAAAAACCTGCATGTCGAAATAGAAGGCAAAGAAATACTGAAAGGCATCAACCTCACGGTTCGGGCCGGAGAAGTGCATGCGATCATGGGGCCTAACGGCTCGGGAAAAAGCACACTGAGCAGCGTGCTGGTCGGCAATCCGGCTTTCACGGTAACGGACGGCAGCGTGACGTACGCAGGGAAAGACCTGCTCGCCCTGTCGCCCGAAGACCGCAGCCGCGAAGGCCTGTTCCTCAGCTTTCAGTATCCGGTCGAGATTCCCGGCGTGAGCATGGTCAATTTCATGCGTGCGGCGGTGAATGCACATCGCGAATACAACCGCGAAGCACCTGTCTCGGCCACCGACTTCCTGAAGATGATGCGCGAGAAACGCGAGATCGTAGGCATGGACAGTAACCTTGCGAGCCGCAGCGTGAACGAAGGCTTTTCGGGAGGCGAGAAAAAGCGCAACGAAATATTTCAGATGGCGATGCTCAATCCGCGCCTTTCCATTCTCGACGAGACCGACAGCGGCCTCGACATAGACGCACTGCGCGTCGTGGCAAACGGCGTAAACCGGCTTAAAACACCGGACAATGCCGCCATCGTAATCACGCATTACCAGCGCCTGCTCGACTATATCCGGCCGGATGCCGTGCATGTGCTTTACCGGGGACGCATCGTCAAAACCGCCGGCCCGGAGTTCGCCCTCGAACTGGAACGCAAAGGCTATGACTGGCTGAAAGAAGAAAATAACACTTAGCGACGGTCTCTCATGAACGCAGAAAAACAGTACACAGACCTTTTCACGCAATACGAAGACGTTATCTGCCGTCATGCACCCGACGGCATGAACGCCCTGCGTGCACGGGCATTCGCCGAATTTGAACGCACCGGCTTCCCCTCCCCGAAACACGAAGATTATCGCTACACGGACGTCGCCCGCTCCTTCGCCCCCGATTACGGCCTGAACATAAACCGCCTCAAAGCGCCGGTCAGCCCGGATGATGTCTTCAGCTGCGCCGTTCCCGACATGCGGACGCATCTGTTTTTTGTCGTAAACGATTCCTTTTACGACGACGCACAGCCGGCGATACCGCTGCCCGATGGCGTTTATGCCGGAGGCATGAGGAGCTTCATGGAACGTTATCCCGATGTCGCGTCGCGTCATTACGGCAAGCTTTCCGGAACATCTGCCGATGCGGTAACGGCCCTCAACACCATGCTGGCGCAGGACGGCTTCGTGCTTTACGTGCCGCACGGCGTGAAATTAGACCGCACCGTTCAACTGGTAAACATTTTCCGCAGCAGGGTCGATACGATGGCCAACCGCCGCATCCTGGTCATCATGGAACCCGCATCCGAAGCCCGGCTGCTCGTCTGCGACCACAGCCCGGACGGCATCAGGTGCCTTTCCACACAGGTCGTCGAGATCTTTGCCGGCCCGTGCGCCCGCTTCGACTACTACGATCTGGAAGAAAGCACCGTCTCCACGACCCGCTACTCCTCCCTGTACGCAAAGCAGGAAGCCCGGTCAAACGTCCTCGTCAACGGCATCACGCTGAACAACGGCCTCACCCGCAACAATTACAGCATCCGCCTCGACGGAGAAGCGGCGGAAACGACGCTTTGCGGAATGGCCATCCAGGACGGAAGCCAGCAGGTGGACACATACACGCATATCTGCCATGCCGTCCCGCATTGCAAAAGTACGGAACTGTTCAAAAATGTGCTGGGCGACCGTTCCACGGGGATATTTAACGGACGCATCCTGGTCGAGCAGGGAGCCGAAAAAACGGAAGCCTTCCAGACCAACCGTAACATGTGCATGACCCGTGACGCAAGAATGTACAGCAAGCCGCAACTCGAAATCTACGCCGACGACGTGAAATGCTCGCACGGAATGACAACCGGGCAGCTGGACGAAAATGCCCTGTTTTACATGCAGAGCCGCGGCCTCTCGCGCGACGAAGCCCGGACGCTTCTCAGCGTCGCCTTCACCGCCGACGTGATCAACAACGTCCGACTGGACGCGCTGAAAGACCGCCTCCACTATCTGGTAGAAAAACGTTTCCGCGGCGAACTTGTCCGCTGCACCGGCTGCCGCGCCTGTAA
>JAIRZY010000169.1 GCA_031266995.1 Tannerella sp. | reverse complement strand
GTGTTTAAATAAAAATTCTCCATAATTCAAAAGATAAAATTCAGATGCCAGAAACATTTTTCCGGGATGCCGAAATATTTTCCCGGAACGCCAAAACATTTTTTCGGAATCCCGAAATTTTTTCCCGGAATCCCGAAATATTTTTTCGGAATACCGAAATATTTTCCCGGAACGCCGAAACTTTTTTCCGGGATCCCGAAACTTTTTTCCGGAACGCCGAAAATATTTTTTGGAAACAGAATATTTTTCCCCGTAAAAACTTTTTTTTCTTCCGGAAACCCCGTATCTTTGTCGCCAGCGGCGAACAAATGGAAAGGAACGGCAAACGGACGAAACGGAACGCCGCCGCGTATGCATATGAACATGCACAGACAGAATATAAATGAATAAAAATATAAACGAAACCAGCACATTATGATGAAAGATTATTTACCGGGCACCGAATCCGGCCTGATGGAGTGGAGCACGGCATACTTCCTCTACCTTGAGATGCACTACACCGAGTGGAATGTCGCCAAAACGGCCGTCGATGACCTGACGCTCGCCTATACCGCCTTCGCAACGGCCTACCGGACGTATCACCACCCCGATACGCACACGCCCTCGAACCGCCTCATAAAGGACGGCGCCAAAAAGGCGTACCTTCGTGTCCTTCGCGTCTTCAACCGCGCCTGCCTCATCCACAACCCGCTCGTAGACAACGGCGCCCGCCGTTCACTCGGCCTGCGCGTCCCCAGCCCCGACCCGACGCCCTCGCCGGACCCGAAGACCTATCCCGTCGTCATACGCTTCGTCGCCCTCGGCGCGGGATGGACGAAGATGTACTTCCGCGACGTCCTGTCGGAGAAGTCGAACGCCAAGCCCTTCGGCGTGCACTGCGCCGAGATCAAGTGGGGCGTCTTCCAGCCCGGCGCACAGTATCCCGCCTCGGCCGACGACCTGCCACACTCGGCCTCCGCCACCCGCTCGCCCTTCATCTTCAAGCTCGCAGGCGCCGACCGCCGCAAGGAACTCTTCGCCGTCCTGCGCTGGGAAAACACCCGCGGCGTCAAAGGCCCCTGGGGGCCCGACATCGAGTCGACCGTCATCGAATAAATTTCCGGGAAATTTATAATTCAACCTTCAAGAGAAGATTCATATTTAAACACAGAGACACGGAGGACACAAAGGAAAGAGAAAAGGCGCTCAGTGTCTTTTCTTCCTCCGTGCTCTCCGTGTCTCCGTGTTTAAATAAAAACAGTTTATCATTCAAAATTCTCCCCCGTCCGTTTCCGGAAAAACTCCCAAATCACAATCCCCGCGGCAACGGAGACGTTGAGCGAATGTTTCGTCCCGAACTGTGGGATCTCGATGCAGCAGTCGCACAGGTCGACTACCTCCTGCTGCACGCCCCTGACCTCGTGACCCAGCACGAAGGCATATTTTGCGCCGCTTGCCGGCACAAATCCGTCGGGCGCAATGCTGCCTTCCGCCTGCTCGACGGCGCATACCGTGTAGCCGTCGTCCTTCAGCCGGCGCACGGCCTCGCGCGTGTCGGCGAAGTAGCGCCATGCCGTCGTCTCTTCGGCGCCGAGCGCCGTCTTGCGGATTTCGGGGTGAGGGGGCGTCGCGGTGATGCCACAGAGGTAGACGGCTTCGAGGCGGAAGGCGTCGGCGGTGCGGAAGACCGAGCCGACGTTGTGGAGGCTCCGCACGTGGTCGAGGACGACGGTGAGCGGCAGCTTGCGGCTCGTCGCGTGCTGTGCGGGCGTCAGGCGGCGCAGTTCCGCTACGGTCAGTTTGCGCATCGCTCAGTCGCGGCGGTCGATGAACCGCATCAGTTCGTCGCCCAGCGCCTCGGCTCCGGCCGCCGTTGGGGCCTCGGAATAGATGCGGACGACCGGCTCGGTGTTGCTCCTGCGCAGGTGTACCCAACTGTCGGCGAAGTCGATCTTCACCCCGTCGATGTCCGTCACCCGGTTTCCGGCGTAATGGCGCTTGACGGCTTCGAGTATCGCATCCACGTCCATGCCGGGCGCCAGTTCGACCTTCCGTTTCGAAATGACGCGCGAGGGGTATCGGGCCCTCAGCTCGCTCGTCTTCATCCCGCTCCGGGCCAGAAACGTGAGGAAGAGGGCGATGCCCGCGAGCGCGTCGCGGCCGTAGTGGCTGGCGGGATAGATGATGCCGCCGTTGCCTTCGCCTCCGATCACGGCGCCCGTTTCCTTCATCTTTTCCACCACGTTGACCTCGCCCACGGCCGAGGCGTAATGCCGCCCGCCATAGCCGAGCGTCACGTCGCGCAGCGCACGGGTCGAGCTGAGGTTGCTCACTGTGTTGCCCGGCGTGCAGCTCAGCACGTAGTCGCTCACCGCCACCAGCGTATATTCTTCGCCAAACATCGCGCCGTTTTCGCACACGATGGCCAGCCGGTCTACATCCGGGTCGACCGCGAAGCCGACGTCGGCCCTGGCCTGCGTCATCAGGTGCGAAATCTCCGTCAGGTTTTCGGGCAGCGGCTCGGGGTTGTGCGAAAAGTTGCCGTGCGGATTGCAGTGCAGTTTGAACAGCTCCTCCACTCCGAGCGCATACAGTAGTTCGGGCAGCACGACGCCGCCCACCGAATTGACGCAGTCGATGGCTACGCGAAACTTCGCCGCGCGAACGGCATCCGCGTCCACCAGCGCAAGGTTCAGGATACGCTCGATGTGGCGCTCCCTGTATCGGCTGTCAACGATGACGCGCCCCAGCGCATCTGCCGCCGCGTACGTAAACACTCCCTCCGCGGCCAGCGCCAGCACTTCGGCGCCTGCCCCGGCGCTGAGGAACTCGCCCCTTTCGTTCAGCAGCTTCAGCGCGTTCCATTCCTTCGGATTATGACTCGCGGTGAGGACGATGCCGCCACACGCCTTTTCCATCGCGACGGCAAGCTCCGTCGTCGGCGTCGTAGCCAGCCCGATGTCGACCACGTCGAAACCCATGCCCGTCAGCGTGCCGGTCGTCACGTGCCGCACCATCTCGCCCGATATGCGCGCATCGCGACCCACGACGATCTTGCCGCGTCCCGCCCCTGCCGGCATGTGGCGGCGCACGTATGTCGCATAGGCCGATACGAACTTCACAATCGCCAGCGGATTCAGCCCCTCGTCCGCACCTCCGCCTATCGTTCCGCGGATGCCTGATATTGATTTGATAAGTGTCATGTTATTACTGTTTTTGCCCTGCAAAGATATGCATTCTCCTTCATATGCGGACGCACTGCCGGCACAGGGTTATAGTTAAAAAATGAATATTCAAAAAGAGGATACAGGATAATCACTAAATTTGCAGACAATTTCACTGTGACTATAAATAATAATGATGAAGACAAATCTCCGTATCTGGGCAGTAATGGTTTTGAGCGTCGTCTGCATGTCTTCGTGCAACGACAATCGGACGTATGCCGAAATGAAAAAAGATCAGGAAAAGGCCATCGGCAAACTGATCGCCGACAAGGGCTTCGAAATCCTGCGCGACTATCCGAAAGACAGCATCTTCGGCGAAAACCAGTTCGTCAAGCTCGAAAACGGCATCTACCTGAACGTCGTCAATGCCGGAAACGGAAACAAGCCCGTCATAGCCAAAACAACCGTCCTGATACGCTTCAAGGTGATCGACTTTGCCAATCAGAGCGAGGAGATTGCCTATGACTACTTCGACAACGACAAGATTCCGCTCGAATTTCTGTACGGCAATGCGAGCTATACCGTCTCCATAAATTCCCAAAACTACTACAGTGATTATTATAATTTTTTCGGCGCAGGCATCGAGAATATCCTCCCCTACGTAGGCGAAGACGCGATCGTAAAAGCGATCATACCGTTCGAAGAGGGAAGCACAATGCAGTCTACGCTCGGCACGCCTCTTTACTTCGAGAAACTTAAATTCATGTACTATTGAGCGCCGGCACTGCCGCAGGCAAAATCTGTCCGGAGCATTTCCCCCGGCACAAATCTTCTGCCGGAAATAATTATGTAAAAACAAACCGGTTACAGCAGCTCGCATATTGAATACGCATTAAAATCAGACTGCATTCGCCGCGAAAAATCGCCCTGCGCATGCATGGATAAAGAAATAATTCTTAACTTTGCAGATTATCGGCGGGCATGACGGAAAGCGTCGTGCTCGACATTCTTTCTCTCTTGTTTTAAGCAGAATAGAGTGTAGCAGAAAAGGTTTGATAAAAATAAAAACAATATATCTATGGGTAAAATTATTGCGATAGCAAATCAAAAAGGCGGAGTCGGCAAGACTACCACCGCAATCAATCTGGCGGCATCGCTGGCGGCACTCGAAAAGACCGTACTTGTAATTGATGCTGACCCTCAGGCCAATGCATCCTCGGGCCTGGGCATTGACATCGGTAAGACGGAATGTTCGCTCTACGAATGTCTGGTTAACGGCAGCGACCCGTACAAAGCCATCGTGCCAACCGAACTGAGCAACCTGAAAGTGCTTCCTTCGCACATCAATCTCGCGGGCGCCGAACCGGAGCTGCTCGGCATGGAAGAAAATCGCGAGTATGTCATGAAAAAAGCCATCAC
>JAIRZY010000091.1 GCA_031266995.1 Tannerella sp. | reverse complement strand
AAGCCTTTCCCCCTTTCCCAAGCCCTGACGGGGACAGTCTCCCGCATTTTCGGCAAGATTTCTCATCACAGGGAAAGTCTCCCGCAACTTGCGGGAAGGTTTCCGCGCGCGGGGAAAGTATCCCGGAATTTCCGACAAGGTTTCCGCACGTGCGGAAAGTCTCTCGGAATTTCCGATAAGGTTTCCGCACGCGCGGAAAGTCCTTCGGAATTTCCGGCAAGGTTTCCGCACGCGCGGAAAGTCCCTCGGAATTTCCGACAAGGTTTCCGCACGTGCGGAAAGTCCCCTGGAATTTCCGACAAGATTTCCGCACGCGGGGAAAGTCTCCCGGATTTTCCGACAAGGTTTCCCTACGAGGGGAAAGTTCCCCGGATTTTCCGGCAAGGTTGCCTCTCATAGTGGCCGGTCTCCCGCACTTGCGACAGAGAATGTGCTAATGGATATTTCGGGATAAATCGGGCTGTCTTCCAGTGCCCATTTTGGATTAAATCGTAAATCGCCTTCCTCCGGACAAAGGTCTTACCGTTAATATCCGTACATTATTTACTGCATAGATTAACATATAAATCCATGCTAAAAAACATACAATTCCGGAAGAAACACTGTATCTTTGTCGCCGCAAATCAAGAGTTATGACTTTTTCGGCATTGACAGCTATATCGCCCGTCGACGGAAGATACAGAGACAAAACAGAACCGCTGGCTTCTTACTTTTCCGAATATGCGTTGATTAAATACCGCGTACGGGTCGAAATAGATTACTTTGATACATTGACGGGCTTCGTGCCTCAACTGAAGCCATTGCATACAGACGCCATGAGGCGTACGCTGCAACAGTTGTATCTCGGCTTCACGCCCGGCGACGCCATGCGCGTCAAGGAAATAGAGCGCACGACGAACCATGACGTCAAGGCCGTGGAATACTTCATCAAGGAAAAGTTTGACGCCCTCTCGCTGCATGCTTTCAAAGAATTCATACATTTCGGCCTCACGTCGCAGGACATCAACAACACCGCCGTTCCCCTCTCGCTGAAGGAGGCGCTCGACGAGGTCGTATATCCGGAAATTCAGTCCGTCACGGACGCCCTCAAACGCCGCGCCGAAGAATGGAAAGACGTCCCCATGCTCGCCCGGACGCACGGCCAGCCCGCCTCGCCCACACGTACGGGAAAGGAGTTTCAGGTCTTTGCCTACCGCCTCGACGAACAGATCGCACTGCTGAAAACCATCCCCGTCTCCGCCAAATTCGGCGGCGCGACCGGCAACTTCAATGCGCATCACGCCGCATATCCCGCGCTCGACTGGAAGGCCTTTGCCGACCGCTTCGTGAACGAAACGCTGGGTCTCAAACGCGAGGAATGGACGACGCAAATATCGAACTACGACCACACGGCGGCCATCTTCGACGGGCTGCGGCGAATCAACGTCATACTGACGGACCTGTGTCGCGACATGTGGCTCTACATCTCGATGGACTATTTCAAACAGAGAATAAACGACCGCGAGACAGGCTCGTCGGCAATGCCGCACAAGGTGAATCCCATCGACTTCGAAAATGCCGAAGGCAATCTGGGCATGGCAAACACCCTCCTGACGCATCTGAGCATGAAACTGCCCGTCTCGCGCCTGCAACGCGACCTGACCGATTCGACCGTCCTGCGCAACATTGGCGTGCCGCTGGCACATACCCTCATCGCCCTCAAAAGCATCGCGAAAGGACTGGACAAACTGCTGCTCAACCGGCAGGCCGTCGCCCGCGAACTGGATGCGCACTGGGCCGTGGTCGCCGAGGCCATCCAGACTATTCTGCGTCGTGAAGGCTATCCGCAACCGTATGAAACGCTGAAGGCATGGACGCGCACAAACAATGAAATTACAGCACAGTCAATCAGCGAGCTTATCGATTCCCTGCAACTTGACGATGCCGTGAAGGCAGAACTGAGGGCAATCACGCCGCATAACTATACAGGAATATAATCTAATAATCGTAACTAATAATAAAAGAAACAGTAAACAGCAATCGCGAGATTGGAAAGTCAAACCCCAAACAATGTGATAAAATGGAACCAGAAGAAAGAGACAAAATGCAGCCACGTTCGGACAGATATCCTCTGAAAAACCAGCGGGAACGCATCAGCATGCACGGCAGGAATCAGGACAAAGCACCCATCTACCGTGCCGTGAAAGACGAAAGCGGCTATCAGGTACATCCTCAGGAACAGACGCAGGAATATCAGGAGTACCAGTCGACGGCGGCACGCGCTGCAAGCCGGCGCCCGCGCATCAGCGAGGCACCGCCGCGTACAAACTACAACACCGACCGCTACGAACGGCCGGCGCCGACGGAAGGACGTCCCTATCGCCCCCCCTACCAGCAGCAGTCGCCGCCCTACCCGAATGCCAACCGGACAGGACCGCAGCAGCGTACGCCCTATGGCGGCAGTCGCAGCAGTGGAGGCACCAGCAGCGGCAACCGGTATAACAACCCCAACCGCCCGGCGTATGCCGGCAAAGCGGGTGACGGCAAGTTTCATCAGCCATACGGCCGGAAGCCCGGCGGCCGCCCGGCAGCGCCTCAGAACAAACCCCGGTACATGCCTCCCAGACCGGTGAAATACAAGGAAAACCTGGTCGACCCGAATGAACCGATCCGCCTGAACAAATTCATGGCAAACGCCGGCGTATGTTCGCGACGCGAAGCCGACGAATTTATCCAGGCAGGCGTCGTGAAGGTCAACGGACAGGTCGTCACCGAGCTGGGGACAAAAATTTCGCGCCTTGACACCGTGATGTTTCACGACCGTCCGGTGCGTCTCGAGGGGAAAATCTACGTCGTACTGAACAAACCCAAAAACTTCGTCACGACGACCGACGATCCGAACGAACGCCGCACCGTAATGGATCTGGTGAAAAGCGCCTGCAAAGAACGCATCTATCCCGTCGGACGGCTCGACCGCAACACGACCGGCGTGATGCTCCTGACCAACGACGGCGACCTCGCCTCCAAACTCACGCATCCGTCTTTCAAAAAGAAAAAAATCTACCACGTATGGCTGGACAAGGAAGTGACAATTACCGACATGGAAAAGCTGGCCAACGGCATTGATCTCGAAGACGGCGAGATACATGCCGACGCCCTCAGCTATGCCAGCGAAGACGACAAAAGCCAGGTAGGCATCGAAATTCATTCGGGCCGGAACCGCATCATACGCCGCATGTTCGAATTTCTCGGATACAAAGTGATGAAGCTGGATCGCGTCTACTTTGCCGGTCTGACCAAGAAAAACCTGGGACGCGGCAAATGGCGCTATCTCAACGAAAGGGAAGTGAATATGCTCCGAATAGGTGCTTTTGATTAAGTGTAAATTCATGGAAAGAATAAAAATAAAAGACATTCTCAAGATGCAGGCGTTCGACAGAATGTTGAACGTGAAAGGCTGGGTACGAACCCGCCGGGGCAACAAGCAAGTCGGCTTCATCGCCCTCAACGACGGCTCGACCGTCCACAACCTGCAAATCGTAGTCGACATCGAACAGTTCGGCGAAGAATATCTGAAACCGATTACGACCGGCGCATGTATCAGCGTGGACGGCCGGCTCGTGCCGTCGCAGGGCGCCGGACAGACAGTCGAAATAAGAGCGGAGAAGATCCTGATATACGGCACGGCCGACCCTGCCGTCTATCCCCTGCAGAAGAAAGGCCATACGCTGGAATTCCTGCGCAGCGTCGCTCACCTGCGTCCGCGTACGAATACCTTCGGCGCCGTCTTCCGCCTCAGTCACCACATGGCAATGGCCATTCATACGTTTTTCCACGAACGCGGCTTCTTCTATTTCCACACCCCGATTATCACAGGGTCGGACTGCGAAGGCGCCGGACAGGTCTTTCAGGTGACGACGATGGATCTCCGCGACCTGAAGAAAGACGGGAACGGCTCGATACTCTACGGCGACGACTTTTTCGGCCGGCAGACGAACCTGACCGTCTCGGGCCAGCTCGAAGGCGAACTGGCCGCGCTGGCCCTCGGCGAAATATACACCTTCGGCCCCACGTTCAGAGCCGAAAAGTCCAACACACCGCGCCACCTGGCCGAGTTCTGGATGATCGAACCCGAAATGGCCTTCTACGAAATCGACGACAACATGCAACTGGCGGAAGACTTCATCAAATACTGCCTCCGCTGGGCGCTGGAGCACTGTGCGGACGAGATACGGTTCCTGAGCGAACACTTCGACAGCGAACTGCCCGAACGGCTGCATTTCGTACTGAACAGGGAGTTTGTCCGCCTGAAATATACCGAGGGCATCCGGATACTGGAAGACGCCGTCGCGAAGGGGCGCAGTTTCGAGTACCCCATCTACTGGGGCGCCGACCTCGCTGCGGAGCACGAGCGCTATCTCGTGGAGGAACATTTCAAATCGCCCGTCATCCTGACCGACTATCCGAAGGAAATCAAATCGTTCTACATGAAGCAAAACGGCGACGGAAAAACCGTTCGCGCCATGGACGTGCTGTTTCCGAAAATCGGTGAAATCATCGGCGGCTCGCAGCGCGAAGAAGACTACGACAAACTCTCGGCGCGCGCCCGCGAAATGAACGTGCCCGAAAAAGACATCTGGTGGTATCTGGATACGCGCCGCTTCGGAACGGCGCCTCATTCGGGTTTCGGGCTTGGATTCGAACGCCTGCTGCTGTTCGTGACCGGCATGGCAAACATCCGCGACGTGATACCGTTCCCCCGTACGCCGAACAGCGCGGACTTTTAGATGCGTATCCGCCGTGCACAACAAAAAGAAGAAAAACTACTTATTTAAACTATATTATTGATATGAAAACAAAAGGATTATTTTTAGTTATGCTCATCGCTGCAACAACGGTTGCAAGCGCGCAGAATGTACGTTTAGGCGTCAAGGGCGGCCTGAACGTCGCCAGTGTGAAGTTCGGTAAAGAAGTCTTTGCCACCGACAATCTCACCGGTTTCCACCTCGGCCCGATACTGGAAGTGATGACGCCCCTGCCGGGCATCGGTTTCGACGGCGCCGTCCTGTTCACGCAGAAAGGCATGAAAGTACGTAACCGGGGAGAGATGAAAAACAACTTCATCGAGGTACCCGTCAACCTGAAATGGAAAATGGTGCTGCCCCTCGTCAAGCCGTACCTCGCCGCCGGGCCTTACGCCGAATTCCGCGTAGCGGGCGACAGGGAGAGCGTGTTCAGCGACATCAAGACGCAGATAAAAAGCAAAAGTTTCGGCGCGGGACTGAACTTCGCCGCCGGAGCGGAGATCCTCAGCCTGCTGCAGATCAGCGTGAACTACAATTTGGGACTGACGAACAACTTCAGCACCTTCGACGTCGACAACCTGCATTCCTATACGGATAAAGGCAAAATCCGCACGTGGGTAATCTCGGCGGCCGTCTTCTTCTAACCGCACGCCGTCACTCCGGCACCGCGCCAGCCCGACGCCTCCATGAAGTATGCGGAAGTGATATTGCCTCTGCCGCTGGATAATACGTATACGTATCTTATCCCGCCCGAAATGGAAGCGTCGGTGCAGCCCGGTCTGCGGGTTGTCGTTCCTTTCGGGAAAAAACGTTACTTCACGGCGATTGTCAGGGCGACGCGCGACGAGATTTCCGACGCGTCGTATGCGCTGAAGGAAATCTTCGCCGTGCTGGACGCCTCGCCCGTCCTTCTCCCCCCGCAGATGGCGTTCTGGGAGTGGATGGCCTCTTACTATATATGCAAGCCGGGCGACGTGTACAAGGCCGCCGTACCGTCGGGGCTGATGCTGGAGAGCGAAACCGTCGTCTACTGCTGTCATGACGCCGGGACGGATGAGTCGCTGACGCTCAGAGAGCAGTTGATCCTCGACGCCTTCGCGGACGAAAACAGCCTGACGGTCTCGCGACTGGAGAAAATCACCCGGACGGCAAACCTGATTCCGGCGCTGAACAGGCTGATGCAGCGGGGAATCGTCACCGTGAGCGAAGAACTGAAAAAGGGTTTCGCGCCAAAGCGGGAGACCTGCATCCGGCTGCATCCCGCGTATCGCCGCGAAGAAGACCTGGCGGCCGTCCTCCCGCAACTGAAACGTGCCGTGCAGCAGGAAAAACTGCTGCTCGCCTACATCGAGCGGGCGGAACCGTTCTCGCCCGCCGCACCCCCGAAGGAGATAAGCAAAAAGCAGTTGCTGGAAGCGACGGGCGTCGCCGCCTCCGTGCCGGACAGTCTGGTTCGCCGCGGCTGGATGGAATACTACGCGAGAGACGTCAGCCGCCTGCCCTCTTCCGCCGCGCCGCTGCAACCGCTGCACCCGCTGACGCCGCCACAGCAGACGGCGCTCCGCGAAATCAAAGACGTATTCGAGACGAAGCAGGTCTGCCTGCTGCACGGCGTCCCCGCGAGCGGGAAGACGGAGATCTATCTGCATCTGGCGTCGGAAGCGCTGGCGCAGGGCAGGCAGGTGCTTTATCTGCTGCCCGAAATAGCCGTCACGACGCAGATCACGGAACGGCTGCGAAGCGTGCTCGGCGACAGGCTGCGGGTGTATCATTCGGGCATTCCGGACGCCGGGCGCGTGGAGATCTGGAACGAACTCGTCCATCGCCGGGCGCCCGTCGTGGCGCTGGGTGTGCGTTCGTCGCTCTTCCTGCCCTTTGCGAATCTGGGACTTGTGATTGTAGACGAGGAGCACGAGACGTCGTACAAGCAGCATGAACCTGCGCCGCGCTACCACGCGCGCAGTGCGGCGGTGATGCTCGCGCACATGCACGGGGCGAAGACGCTGCTCGGCTCGGCAACGCCTTCGCTCGACTCGATATACAACGCGAAGGCGGGCAAGTATGGCCTCGTCACACTCCCGGCGCGCTACGGCGAGGGGCTGCGTCCGCAGATTCATCTGGTCGACACCAAAGAGTTAAGACGAAAGAAGATAATGAAGGACGGCCTGCTCTCGCCCTTCCTGCACCGGCATATCGACGAGGCGCTGGGACGCGACGAACAGGTCATCCTGCTTCGCAACAGGCGCGGCTTTGCGCCGGTGATGGAATGCCGGTCGTGCGGCGAGGCTGTCCGCTGCATCCACTGCGACGTGAGCCTGACGTATCACAGGGAGCAAAACCGTCTGGTATGCCATTACTGTGGCTACTCGATGCCGCCGCCGTCGCGCTGCCCGGCCTGCGGTCATCCTGAAATGAAGTGGGTGGGCTTCGGGACGGAGAAGGTCGAGGACGAAATCGCCGCCCTCTTCCCTTCGGTCCGGACGGCGCGCCTCGACCTCGACACGGCGCGTACGCGCAGGGAATGTGAGCGTATCCTGACAGACTTCGGGCAGGGGCGGAGCCGCATACTGATCGGGACGCAGATGGTGTCGAAGGGGCTGGACTTCGGGCGTGTCACGGTCGTCGGCGTGCTGAACGCGGACGGGCTGATGAACGTTCCCGACTTCAGGGCCTACGAGCGGGCTTTCCAGATGATGATGCAGGCGGGAGGGCGCGCAGGACGGCGCGACAGGCAGGGCACCGTCGTCATACAGACGGCGCAGCCCGCGCATCCGCTGCTGCAAATGCTGCAGGCCATGGACTTCGAAGGGATGGTTTCGACGCAGTTGTACGAGCGCTATCTGTTCAGGTATCCACCTTACTTCCGCCTGATTACCGTCGTAATGCGCTGCCGGGACGGGGCTGTGCTCGACGACGGGGCGGCCGTCTGCGCGCGTCATCTGGAAGGCACGCCCGGCGTGGCTGTCCACGGGCCGTTCGCTCCGCCCGTCGGCAGGGTTCAG
>JAIRZY010000251.1 GCA_031266995.1 Tannerella sp. | reverse complement strand
CGACCGCTTCCTCTGGGACTTGCGGCGCCTCGTGGCAGACCGCGTGGCGTACGACTACGTAGGCGGCCTGCGCGAAGTGAGCAACAGTCACGGGCTTACCACGTGGCTCGAGAACTACGGCCACTGGGGTTTCCCCGGAGAGTTCCTCATGTACGGAGGGCAGTCGGACGAGATCGGCGGGGAGTTCTGGAGCGAAGGTTCGCTGGGCGATATCGAAAACCGTGCGGCAGCGTCGTGCGGACACATCTACGGCAAGCGCCGGATATGGGCGGAATCCTGCACCAGCGGCGGCCCGGCCTTCAGCCGCTATCCCAACATGATGAAACCGCGCCTCGACCGCTTCTTTACGGAAGGGATAAACGCCACCCTGCTGCACGTATATATCCAGCAGCCTTACGAGGATAAGAATCCGGGCATAACGGCCTGGTTCGGGAACGAATTTAACCGCAAAAACACGTGGTTCGACCACATGGACGTCTTCGGCACTTACCTGAAGCGCTGCAACCTGATGCTGCAGCAGGGCCTGTTCGTCGCCGACGTTGCCTACTTCATCGGCGAAGATGCGCCTAAAATGACGGGTGTATGCACGCCGGCGCTGCCGAAAGGCTATTCCTTCGACTACATGAATGCCGAAGTGCTGCTCACGCGGGCCTCCGTGAAAGGCGGGAAACTGACGCTGCCCGACGGCATGCAGTACAGCCTGCTCGTCCTGCCGCAACTGGAAACGATGCGTCCGGAAGTCCTGCGCAGGATAAGGGAAATGGTCGATGAAGGCCTTGTCATCCTGGGGCCGGCTCCGAAACGTTCGCCAAGTTTGCAGGACTATCCGGCGTGCGACCGCGAAATCGCAACGCTTGCCGCTGCGCTGTGGGGCGACGGCAGTGAGAAGGTGCGCCGCGTCGGGAAAGGAAAGGTTTTTGCCGACGGACATTCCATCGAGGACGTTTTTGCCGCCACCGATGTGCAGCCCGACCTGCTCATCGACGACGACCCGAACGCCCTCTTCATCCACCGCACCTTGCCGGACGGCGACATCTACTTCATCTCCAACCAGAGCAACCGCGCCATCACCATCCATCCCCGTTTCCGGCTTGCCGGCAAAATGCCGGAAGTGTGGAACCCGCTCACAAACGAAATCCGCGAGCTGAAAGAATTTAGCGCTTCGGGAGGGATGACAACCGTCCCGATACAGTTGCAGGAGTTTGAAAGCCTGTTTGTCGTGTTCCGCAAAAACGGCAAGCCGTCCGCCGGACAGAAGAATTTCCCGGAGAAAGAGGTGCTGGCCAAACTGTCGGCGCCCTGGGAGGTGACCTTCGAACCGGGCCGTCGCGGGCCGGAAGAAACGGTTTCGATGAATCAGCCGGAAGACTGGAGCAAATCGCCGGACGACCGCATCCGCTATTTTTCGGGAAAAGCTTCCTACCGAACCAAATTCAATATCGCCTCCCTGCCCGACGGACAGATATATGTCGATCTGGGGAAAGTGATGGTAACGGCTAAAGTCACAATAAACGGGACGTATGCCGGCGGCGTATGGACGAACCCGTACAGGCTTAACATTACGAATCTGCTGAAGGCAGGTGAAAACACGCTCGAAGTGGAAGTGGCCAACAACTGGATGAACCGCCTCATCGGCGACCGGCAACTGCCTGAATCCGCCCGCCAAACGTGGATCAACGCAAACCCCTGGAAGCCGGATTCTCCCCTTCAATCCTCCGGCCTGCTCGGCCCGGTCGAGATTCAGGCTTATCCGTACTGATACGCCGGTAAAAAACATGAGAGGATGTCCCGATTCGTTCCGGACATCCTCTTTTGTTTTTATTCATTTATGCAGGTACACGCGTAGAGACGCGGCGCGCCACGTCTCTACACCGTACCTGTCGATATTATATTATTGTATGCAATGCACAAAACCAGGCCGCGCGCAGTATAATTTATCCCTTACAGCCGTACCATGAAGCAGCTGCCCCGGTTGGGGGTTGAGGTGACGGTGATTGTGCCGCCGTGGGCGCTGATGATTTGTTTGCAGATGCTCAGGCCGATGCCCGAACCGTTCTTTTTGGTGGTGAAAAACGGGATGAAGAGGCGCCTGTATACGTCGGGCAGGATGCCTTCGCCGTTATCGGATATGGCGATTTGGGGGCGCTGGAAAGGATCCGGCCCGGCGGTGACGCTCACGAGCGGCTGTCCGTTGTGAACGGAGGCTTCCCAGGCGTTTTTGATGAGGTTAATCAATACCTGTTCGATTTGCGTGTAGTCGGCCTTTATGACCAGGCCGTCCGGGTGAACGCGGTACGTGAAGCGGATGCCCTGCGCTTCGAGCAGTACGGTGATGCCTTCGAGCATTTCGCGGACGCTGAACGGCTTGAGCTGCGGCGCGGGGATGTCCGTCAGGCGCCTGTAGTTTTGAACAAATTCAACCAGGCCTTTGCTCCGGCGGTAGATCGTCTGCATCGTTTTGCTGATGATGCCGGGTTCCGCGTCCGCGTCCGGCGAGGCGAACGTTTCGGCCAGCGAGATGATGGGCGCCATTGAATTCATGATTTCGTGGCGGAGGATGCTGACCAGTTTCCGCCAGGCTTCGCTTTCGGTCTGTTCGATGATCGGGCGGATGTTTTTCAGGCTGATGATCCGTATGTCGTCCCCGCGTATGCAGGCGTTTGCCATTGAGACGGAAATAACTTTGCTGTCCTGTTCGCCGGACAGTGTCACCGTCTGTATTTCCCCGGACGTCAGTTGCCTGACGGAACCGTATATTTCGGGAGAAAAGTCGCGCAGGTCGGACAGCGACCGGAGCCGTCCGGTCATGTTCACGGCGGCCCTGTTGATCCACGTGACGCGGTCGTCGGCGTTGACGGCGATAATCGCAAAATCAATGCGGTTCAGCAGCAGGTCGTAAAAGTTCAGCCGTCCTTCCCGTTGCTGTGTTTTTTCGTTCAGGATTTCGATCGCTTCTTCCAGTTTGGCGCCGATCTCCCGGTCCAGTCCCTTTTCGACGGAAAGGCGGAAGGAAATGTTAAACTCTTCGAACCTGACCGCGTTCACGAACCGGCGCAAATCCCGCAGCGTGCGGTTCTGGCGGGACATCAGCCGGTGTGCAGCGATGGCCGTCGCCGCAAACAGGAGAAGGGCGGCGGCATACCACCGGCAGGCGATGCACGTCCCGGCTCCTGCCGAAAACGCTGTCATGAGGAACAGCATGAAAAGCTGCCGGCGCCGGTGTTTATTCATCTCTTTTCATTTTCCGGTACAGGGCGTAGCGCGTGATGCCGAGCATTTCGGCGGCTTTGTTCACGTTTCCGCCGCTCGCCTGCATGGCCCGTTCGATGGCGTCCTGTTCCAGCTGTTTCAGGTTGAGGTTTTCGCTGCTGCCGGAGAGGCGCCGGCTCTCGCGCGGGGTGAGGATGAAATCGTCCGCCTTCAGGTCTTTCCCGGACGAGAGGATGACGGCGCGCTCGACGGCGTTGCGCAGTTCGCGCACGTTGCCCGGCCATGCGTACGCCGCCAGTTTCCGTTTGGCGTCCTGCGATATTCCGCACACGTCTTTCCGGTACTTGTTCCGGAACTTGCGGACGAAATGTTCGGCCAGCAGGATCGCGTCCTGCTCCCGCGCCCGCAGCGGGGGGATGTCGATTTCAATCGTGTTGATGCGGTACAGCAAATCCTGCCGGAACCGTCCCTCTTCGATGGCCCGGCTGATATTCGCGTTCGTCGCACTGATCAGGCGGACGTCGACCGGGATGTTTTCCGTCGAGCCGAGGCGGGAGATGTACTTCTTTTCGATGGCCGTAAGCATTTTTGCCTGCATCGGCAGGGACAGGTTGGCGATCTCGTCCAGGAACAGCGTGCCGCCGGAGGCGATCTCCAGGCGTCCCGGCTTTTCCTTCCCCGCATCCGTGAAGGCGCCTTTTTCGTACCCGAACAGTTCGCTTTCGAAGAGGTTTTCGGAGATGGCTCCCAGGTCGATGCCGGTAAAAACGTCCTGCCGCCGGGATGAATTTTGATGGATAAAGCGCGCGATCAGGTCTTTCCCCGTCCCGTTTTCCCCCAGAAGGAGGACGTTCGCATCCGTATCCGAGATTCGTCCGACCAGATCCAGCAGCTCCGTCATCGCTGCCGATTCGCCGATAATCATCCCGTCGTCGGGCGGGCTGCCGTTCAGCGCCTGAAGCCGGTTTTTCAGCGCGGCCGCCTCCCGCTGCGAATCGCGGAGTTTGATGGCGGCGTTCAGCGTGGCCAGCAGCTTCTCCTTCTCCCACGGCTTGGGGATGAAATCCGTTGCGCCGGCCTTGATCGCTTTCACCGTTTTATCCGTATCCGCATAAGCCGTCATGAGGATGACAACCGCCGCCGGGTCGCATTTCAGAATCTTCTTCAGCCACCAGAAGCCTTCCTCGCCGCTGACCACATCCTTCCGGAAGTTCATGTCGAGAAGGATCACGTCCGGCTGAAATTCGCGCATGTAATGTTCGATGCTTTCGGGGCCGGTCGTGACTTTCACCTTTTCCACGTGCGACGACAGCAGGGTGTTCAGTGCGAAAAGAACATCTTCATTGTCGTCGACAATTAACAGTTTTCCTTTTTTGTTCATTATCATGGGGATCAGGCCGGCAAAAGTAATCATTGCATTCCGGATTTGCAAGCGTCCCGAGTCTGCCGGGGTATGTTATCTGTATGCAGGATAATTTTGTACATTCGAAATCCGGAACGGATGCCATTCCGGTAGCCCAATGTGAAACGTCGGGGGAAGGGATCGTCGCACCGGGGGCAAACACGCAGGTTCGCCCCTACGTTGTAATATTATTGACAACGGTAATCACGGCACCGTAGGAGGATGTCTTAAAAGGGCGACATCTTTTTAACCCAAGTTGCAGCTTTTCCCTCTCAAAAACAAGAATTTTGAACAAAATTAGCCCTGTTTCCGGGTGTTTTGAGGCATAAGAAATAGCTAATGTATTGATATTCAATAGTAGTTTGTTTAATTATTGCGTTTGTAGTGCACAGGGGGTCTTGATTTTCAATGTGTTATAGACTACCTTTGCCCC
>JAIRZY010000232.1 GCA_031266995.1 Tannerella sp. | reverse complement strand
AAGGTGACGCTTACATTGACGTCGCGTCCGCGCATCTCGGTCAGGCGAATAAGCGGATGATTGTCCTTGTCGGATTTCTTCAGCAAACTCAAGGTTACAAACGGGTCGGAAATTGTGATAAAACTGTTTTCTTTGTGCAGAGACCCGCCTTTGCTTACTTTTTTGACCGCCATCAAGGGATGATTTGCCGATATTCCGAACTGATAACCCTTGTCCCAGCCTTCGCCGTGCGATGAGATTGAGAAATGAAAATGATGCGTGCCGGGCTGTGCGTACCAGTTGCCTTCGCCGTGACAGCTTTTATGCGAGGACAGCAAAATGCCCTGCAATACGGGATAGCCGGCTTCTTCGCGCGAGGGGTCGATATAATCGGCAACGGCTACGCACGAGGACATCGTCAGCCCGAAACCTTCGCCGTTTGCCGAAATGAAATTCTGTATCTCGCGGGGATGCGCCTCTTCGGGACGTTGCGTGTAGGTTCCGCCCCATGCCCAGCCGCGCGGGATTGTTTTCATTTCATCCTTGCCGACTTCTATCATTGCCATCGGCGCTTCGTAGCTGATCGTTCGGTCGTTCATGTTCAGCGGGAAGGCGATGCGGTATTGCCGGTTATGCGTGCCGTCGAAATCGACCAGCGAGATGTCGAAATCGATTTTCTTTTGATGGTGGTAAATCCTGACGGACTGCACGATTTTCGCATGAGCCGTTTGCTGCATATTCCGGTATTCGGCAAACAGGGCGCCCGTATTCACGAGCTGCCATTGCGCGGTACGGCTGCTCAGGGCGGTCAAGTCGCCCGGTGTCAGATCTTTTATCACGGTAAACTCGCCGGCTCCGTTTCCGGTGTAACCGGCTTCCAGAATGTCGCCGCCCTTAAACTTGGACGTCTCCAGGAGTTCCCGGTTCAGTTCCCTGTCGTATAGCGATTCGATTCCTCCGTCGCCCAGTAGCATTTTGTAGTAGCGGTTTTCGTAGAAATTCGACAGCTGCGTGACGTCGCCGGGCGTCTGTCCCGGCGTTTTGCTTTTGCTTATGGCGTATGTTTTGTAGCCGACTGAAGGGACGTCGTGCGCTTGAAAGGCGAGGATTCGACGACCGTCTTTCGTTATCGTTTGCGATGCGACCTCTTTGCCCGCCGCATCTTTGACCGCGACGCTGTTTCCCGCCGACGGGTCGAGTTCGTAGCAGACTATGTCGCTGCGTTTCCACGCGAGGTCGTTGAATACGATGATGTCGCCGGCAGATGTATTGACTTTGGCGGCAATAGCGGACAGCGATTCGTCCAGCAGGCGGCGTCCCATGGCGCGTGCTACTGCCAGGCTGTCTTCGAAGATTTTATCGGTGATGTCTCCGTTTTTACCTCCCAGTCCGTGGTCGGGATAAATGGACGCCATCCATGCACGGTCGAATTTTGCTCGCGGATAGTTTTCCAGCCTGTCCTCCAGTAAGGCATTGAGCGTGCAGAATGTTTCGGCGGCGGGAAGCAGGATGCCGGCTTCACGCTTGAGCAGCGTTGCTTCGTAATGGGCGGGTCCGTGTATGTAGAGCCACAGGTTGGGACGTTCGCCCGATATTTTTTCGAAATGCGATTCCGCTGTGTTTACCGCGTTGAAATATTCTTCCGACGTCGAATTTTTTAATCGCGGCAAGGGAATGCCGGCCTGTTCGACGATGGCGTTCCATTCGTCTATCACCTTGCTGAAATTTACCGGCTTGGTGGCGTCGCAGCTTATCAGTACGGCATAGTGCGGAGGGATGTCATGCTCTTTATAATAGTTGCTCCATAATACCGAGCGGTGATGCAGCTTGTGGAATGCGTTTACGGCGCCATCGTTGAAGAATCTCCATACTATGCTTGCCCAGCCATAATTGCCCGGCGAATACGTAAACAGCTTTGAGCCGTCGGGACTGTACCAGTCGTACATGCCTTCGCCCATGCGGCTTACGAATAGATACTTTATTCCGCTTTTGGCAAAGATCTGCGGTATCTGCAGCGAACGTCCCGGCACGTCTATGTTGTTAGCCGTTACGTCGTCGCAACCCGGCAGGTTTTCCCTGATCCATTTGCGCCCGTAGTACGCCTGACGGATTAACTGCTCGCCCGTAGCCAGTCCTTCGTAAGGCTGGTTGTAGGTGGCGCCCCACAGGAAACGCCCTTCTTTATACCTTTGAATGACTTCGTCTTTCCGTTCGGGATATTTGTCGAGAAATTCCATCAGGTTGAGCGTTTGCTCCATCTCGAAAGTAAACCTGTCGTCCTGTTTCATGATGTCGAGCGCCGGAATGATGATGTCTTCGATACGCTCCTCGCGGCAGTATTCGGGCGTGTTCATCCATGCAATGTCCTGATGCGAGGATTGTATGATATGAATCGTCCCGTTTTGAAAGTGTCCCCAGTCTTTGGGAATCATGGCGCCGACGATCTGCCTGTTGATGGTTTTGCCTTTGTGGTCGCAGATTTCGATTACATTCCTGTCGCCAATCAAAGGCAGCCATACAAGGATACTGTCCGGAGACGCCGTTCCTGTTGTGGCGATCTCTTTCCCGTCCAATTTGACCTTCAAGCCGGACTTGTCGAGTTCGTTTGATTTGATATACGAAAGGATTTGCAGCGAGCCGCCCTGATTCGTGTATTGCACAGGCTCTGCCTGTTTTATTATAAACGAACCTGTTTGTGCATGTGCACCGGCA
>JAIRZY010000110.1 GCA_031266995.1 Tannerella sp. | reverse complement strand
AGTTTGATCGTGCTGATCGCAATCAGCAGTTCCGCAAATGCGCAGACAGCGGGCGCAACCAACCATCCTGCACAGCAGGAAACCGTTTCCATCAAAGGCGTCAGATTTGCGGATGCTTTGCTGGAAAAATAGTACTGATTCTATGGATTTTTTTAAAAATAAAAGCATATATAGCCGAATAATTGAAATATTATCTTTTCTGGTTATGTTATGGTCTCTTGCACCTCTGCTTTTATGTGGGAAAATTGCTGAAGAAAATCCAGTTCCAATTCATTATAACATAAAGGGGCAGATAGATCGATGGGGAAACCGTTCTCATATAACAACTTTTTCGTTGCTTAGCCTGGCGTTTTATGTGTTTCTTTCAATTTTGCAGAAATACCCCATGGCACTGAATTATCCGGTTAAAATAACTCCGGTTAATGCAGAATCGGTATACCGGTTAGGCGTCACATTAGTCAGACATTTAAAGTTGTTTTTAGTGCTGATGTTCGGCTATTTGAACAATGTGACTTTTGCAATAGCTATCGGTAAAAGTAATGGTATCAGTAATAGCATTCTCATAAGCTTGATAGCGATGTTTTTCCTATGTACTATAGCTTTTAGTGTGAAAATAAGAAAGTATAGATAATCTGTTTGAATAATATGTTCGTTCTGGTGTCATTATTGATTTTAGACTGTCCTGTCTCTCGCTTTTTAGCTTCGGCAGATCGAAAGATTTGGAAGAAATTACCTTTGCCGTTAAAAAGCCGGGACATACCCGCGAAAAGCCAAATATACCACAAACGCGGTATTTCGGCAGTATCCCAAGCCCTCTACCTTTGCAAAAAAATTGAAAGAAAATAATATGAACTTACCAAATTTACATAATTTCTATATGTGCATGTGCATGATGCGTAACTGCCGGATTCGGACAGCATATTATTTGTGTGTATAAAAACAGGTAAAGATAAATGCACAAAAGGCTGTCCGGAAAGAAAACGGGCAGCCTTTTTGTTTGACAGGAAATAAATAGTAACAATTTAAATTTTAAACGTATGAATCAAAAAGTAAAAACATTAAGTTTGATCGTGCTGATCGCAATCAGCAGTTCCGCCGATGCGCAGACAGCGGACGCAACCAACCATCCTGCACGGCAGGAAACCGTATCCATCAAAGGCGTCAGATTTGCCGACGCCCTGCTGGAAAAATGGATTGCAGAGTATTCAAAGACGCATCCCGGCGTGTCGCTGTCCATTGCCGGCAGGGACGCGCACGAACCTTCGATCGAAGTCGTACCGTCCGGAATCCGGGACGGCGAGGCTTTGCAGGCGACAACCGTATCGTTCGGAAGGTATGCCGTTTTGCCGATCGCAGGGAAAGACAACGCGCTGCCGGACGAACTGAAAAAGAAAAAGCTGAATGAAAAGCGCCTCAAGGAACTCTTCTTTGAAAAAGACGCCCTCGCCGACGACTACGAGCCGGACAAAAAGGAACGGTACGACGTGACGGTTTATTCGGGCAACAGCTCCGGTTCGGTTTCCCATTCGTTTGCCGGACACTTCGGATACGGGGCGCGCAGCCTGAAAGGCAAGAAGATTGCCGGCGACGACATTTACCTGAACAGCGCCGTAAAAAAGGACGCCAAAGGAATCAGTTTCAATAACCTGAACTACGTTTTCAACCTCGAATCGCGGCAGTTGAACGACGGCATTGCGCTGCTTCCCCTGGACGTAAAAAAGGAATACGCCGAAGTCCTGAACGTGCAGGATCTGGATGAAACCATCGCGCTGCTGGAACAGAAGCAGATCGACCTGATCCCGGTCGAAGAATTGACCTTCGTCCTGCCCAAAAACATAAGCCCGGCAACGCTGCAATTCCTCGAGTGGGCGCTTTCGGAAGGGCAGGATTATATCCACCCGTTCGGCTTCCTGCAACTGGACGCCAAGGCAATCGCCCGGCAGCAAAAGAAAATTTCCGAACTGGAAACAGCGTTACTGCTGGCAAATAAATAACCGGATTCTGAACAGAAAAGCGTCCTCCGCACCGCTCGGCAAGTTGGATAGGAGGACGCCCGACTTAAAACAAAGTAAAAATCATGACAAAAGTAGTATTTCTTTTATTACTGGCCGCTATTTTCTTCCCGTTTTCCGGCTTTGCGCAGGGAAATGATGTGAAAATAAGCGGAAGGGTTCTCGACGAAACCACGCAGGAACCCGTTATCGGAGCCAGCATTTTGCTTGTCGGTTCAAAAGGCGTGGGAACGGTCAGCGACACGGACGGGAATTTTGCCCTCACCCTCAAGTCGCTGCCGGCTACGATCTCCGTCAACTATCTGGGCTATAAAACGCAGGAAGTCGATGTGTACGAATCTGCGGAGCCGGTCGCTGTCCTGCTCCGTGAAAATGCGAACTTCCTGGACGAGGTGGTCGTGGTGGGCTACGGGACGCAGAAACGCAGGGAACTGACCGGCGCCGTCACGTCCATCTCAAAAGAAACGCTTTCGCTGCCGGCCGTTTCGTTCGACAATCTGCTGGGCGGCGCGGCGGCGGGACTGAACATCACGCAGGGCGGACAGCCGGGGGCGACGTTTTCGGCCCGCATCCGCGGCGGCAATTCCATCAATGCAAGCAACGAGCCGCTCTATGTGGTCGACGGCGTGATTCTGTTCGGCAACAGCTCGACGAGTTCGGGAGTGAGTCAGGTCTCGGCCGATCTCAATCCGCTGGCTGCCATCAATCCGAACGATATTGAGAATATCCAGGTGCTGAAAGACGTTTCGGCGACGGCTATCTACGGGTCGCGCGGCTCGAACGGCGTCATTATCATCACCACCAAAAACGGGCAGAAGGGTAAGGACAAGGTTGAATACCAGTATTCCATTGGCTGGCAGCAGGCGACGAAAACCCTCGATTTGCTCAATGCGAAGGAATGGGCGGCGCTCAACCGCGAAATCGGCGGGCCGCTCCAGGGCCTGAGTGATGCGGAGATCGCCGCTTTCGGGGAAGGCACCGACTGGCAGGACGCAGTGCTTCGCACGGCGGCGACGCAAAGTCATCAAATCTCCATCAGCGGAGGTGATGATAAGACGCGGTATTCGCTTTCCGGAAATTTTACGGATCAGGACGGGATTGTCCTCAATACCGATTTCAAGCGCTACACCGGCAGGCTGAATCTGGAGCGCGACGTGTTCCGCAATCTCAAAGTAAGCCTCAATCTGAATGCAAGCAAGCTGAATCAGAACGGACTGAACGAATATCCGACGTATGCCTACCGGGATAACCCGCTGGAGGATGCGCTCCGCTTTTCGCCGGCCGTGCCGATTTACAATGCCGACGGCAGCTTCAATTATGCCAACCCGTATGAAGTGGGCGACCTGCGCGACGGCGACCGGACGACCAACGCCGTTTCCAACCTGATCAATACCACGGCGCAAAACCATGCCAACAACCTGCTGGGCAACGTGGCGCTCCACTATTCCATCCTGCCGTCCCTGATACTGAAAGTGTCGGCGGGGACGAACATCACCAACGCCACGTCGAATTATTATGCACCGTCCTACACCGCCGGCGGCTTCACGCCCAACGGTTTCGCAAGCGTGGGCAACCGGCGCACCGACATCCGGCAGTATGAATACACCCTCAACTACACCAAACAACTGAGCGCGGAGCATTACATTGACGCCCTGGCGGGCTATACCACCCAGACCACCCTTGTGGAATCAGCCACCGTCTCGGCCGCCAACTTCGCCAACGAACAGATTCTCTGGCACAGCCTGCAAAGCGGTAACAGCCGCGAAGCGCCGGCGTCGAGCGGTTCCGAAGCGATTCTGAACTCGTTCATCGGCAGGGTGAACTATACCTTCAGGGAGAAATATAACCTGACGGCCACCCTGCGCGCCGACGGTTCTTCGCGTTTTGCGCCCAGGCACAGATGGGGTTATTTCCCCTCGCTCGGCGCGTCGTGGAACGTGAGCGACGAAGCGTTTCTGAAAAACAATCGCAGGCTGAACGAACTGAAACTGCGCGCCAGCCTCGGAACGGTGGGCAATCAGGAAATCGGCAACTATCAGTACGAAGCGACTTACGGCCCGACCAGCCAGCCCTATTCGTTCAACGAACAGTTAATTGTCGGATACGTCCGTACCCGGCCCGAAAATCCCGATCTGAAATGGGAACAGACCGTCGCCTACAACGTCGGCGTCGACGCGAGCCTGTTTAACTACCGGCTCAATATTTCCGCCGACGCTTACTACAAGAAGACTTCGGACCTGTTGCTGAATGCGCCGACCTCCATCGGCACCGGTTTCTCTTCGGTGCTGCGAAACGTGGGAAACATCAGCAATAAAGGCATCGAACTGGAAGCTACCGGCGCGATTATCGACCTGCGCAAACTGAAATGGAGCGTTTCGGCCAACATAGCCAAAAACATCAACCGCGTGCTCAAGCTGGCCGGCGATCAGCAAAATGTCGGCACAACCACATGGGTGGGGCATCCGCTCGGCGCACGGTACTATATTGTATATGACGGGATCGTTCAAACCGGCGATGATCGTTCAGCCATTGCCGGCCCCTCGTGGAAACCCACTGTCGAGCCGGGCGACGAGCGGTTCGTTGACCAGAATAACGATGGCGTGGTGGACGAGACCAGCGACCGCGTCGTCCTCGGCTCGAGCAATCCCGACATTACATACGGCTTCTCGACCACCCTGTCGTACCGCGATTTCAGCCTCTTCGCCTCCTTTCAGGGCGTGAGCGGAAACAAAATCTACAACACGCTGCGCCAGACGCTTTCGACGCCGAATTTCTCATACAACGGACTGGCCGTGCTGAACGACCGCTGGACGGAGTCGAACCCGTCGACCGAAATCCCGAAAGCGCGCACGTCGGCCGCAACCTACCAGACGAGCCGCTTCCTCGAAAACGGCGCTTACCTGCGGCTGAAAAACGTGACGCTGAGCTACAACCTGCCGGTGAGAATACCGTCGGCCCCCACTGCCAGAATCCGCGCGTTCCTGTCGGGGCAGAATCTGCTTACCGTGACCGGCTTTACCGGCTACGACCCGGAAACCGGCGGCGGCACTTCCTATCCGCTCGCGCGCACGGTGTCTCTCGGTGTGAATCTTTCGTATTAATCCATTAAACATATCACAATGAAAAAGTCTATTTATATTTTATCCATCATACTGTCTGCAACTCTCTTTTCCTGCAGCGACCTGGAGGTGATCCCCCTCGGACAAATCTCCGACAGCAACTTCCCGAAAACCGACGAAGATGCCATCGCGATCACCACCGCCATCTATCAGCCGAACGTCGGCATCAGTACGTCTCTGGGCTATGCCATCGACCTGACTTCCGAGCTGGAAACGAACGCCGAAAACCCTAACAGCGGCGGCGCACTGCTGGGAAAAATGCAGTGGGAGCCAAACAACAGCTACGTCGCCAGCGTCTGGAACGCACTCTACAATACAATTACGCGCGCCAACGACGTCGTCGACAAAGTCGGCCCCTCGGAAATCATTACCCCCGCGCTGCGGACGCGGCTCGCGGGCGAAGCCAAATTCCTCCGCGCCTACGCCTACTTCTATCTGGTGCAGCTCTGGGGCGAAGTGCCGCTGGTGCTCCACAACGTGGATGGCGACAAAACGCCGCGCACGCCGGTCAACGACGTGTACGCCCAGATCGTCGCCGACCTGACGGACGCTGCCGGCGCGCTGCCGGCATACACGGAGTATGCGGAGGCCGACCGCGGGCGCGCTTCGAAGGGTGCAGCCATCGGCTATCTCTCGAAAGTTTACCTCGTCTGGGGACAGACGGACGACAGCGCCGACGCGGCCACGCGCCGGGAGCGCTTCGCCGAATCGGTGCGCTATGCCGACCTCGTCACCGGCTATTCACTCGAAGAAAACTTCCTTGCCAACTGGGATAATAACAACCGCAACGGGAAGGAAGTCCTCTTCGCCGTGCAGCACCTGCAGGGGCAGGCGGCGGCGACGAGCGGCGGAAACCACCTCGTGCACTGCTCGTTCTACGGCGGACTGTCGAACTCCCTCTTCCCGCACGTCTATTCCACCAACTATTACGAAAAGGATGCGGACGGCAAAGTCATCACGTCGACCATCGTCAACAAATGGTACGACGACTTCGACGACCGCGACCAGCGCAAGCGCGGCACCTACCTGAAGGAATACCGCGTGAGCGACGACTCGCTCTTTGTCTACGACTACGTGCGCTACCGCAAATACATCGACACGACGCACCTCACGACGACGGCCACGACGATCGACGTCAACCGCACTGTCATCCGCTATGCCGAAGTCCTGCTCCTCAAGGCCGAAGCCATCAACGAGCGCGACGGCGCGCCGAACGCCGAGGCCTACGAGGCGATCAATCAGGTGCGCCGCCGCGCCTTCCGCCAGCCCCTCGCCGGCGCATCGGCCGTCGCCGACCTCCCCGCCGGGCTGGACTACGCGGGCTTCAAGGCGAAAATACAGCAGGAGCGCGTCTTCGAACTCACCTATGAGCAGAATCGCTGGACCGACCTCGTCCGCTGGCGCATCTTCGTCCGGACGCTGAAAGAGGCCGTAAGCAACAAATGGATCGCCGACGACACGGGCAAGCAGGACGTGAAGCTGTACTATTACCGCTTCCCCATCCCCAAGGCCGAGCGCGACATCGACCCCGAACGCCTCTGGCAAAACTACGGCTACGACGGCTACGACGAAAGCCACACCGGCGCAAACCCGTATGC
>JAIRZY010000095.1 GCA_031266995.1 Tannerella sp. | reverse complement strand
AGGTCGTGCCCGGCTCGTAGTTTTCGAGTACGAGGGTGAGCGGATGATCCATGTCGGCCTCGGTCAGGGGGATAGCATCTGTACTGATGGCGGTCTCGAAGACAATGGTGCCGACGTAGGGTGTCTTTGAGGAGGCGAAGACACGGTAGTCCTGCAGGGGTGCGGAGGCGACGTTGCGCGAGAGGGTGAAGGTGACCCGGACGGATGTGGGGCCGGCGGGTGCGATGGCGACGTCGCGGAAGCTGATGTAGGGCGTGACGGTGAATTCGACCGACGTGGTGGCGCCGGGCTGCATGGTGACGGTCTGCGCGGCGGGCGTGACGAAGGCTCCTTCTACGGGCGTAACGCTGTATGTACCTGCGAAGAGGCGTGTGTTGGTAAAGGTGCCATCGGCGCGCGCCCAGAAGTACTGCGCGACGGGGTTGTCTCCCCAGCTTGTCTCGTCGTAGCGTATGCGGAAGCCGTCGGGCTGCTCGGTGAGGAGGGGACGGCCGGTTACGGTGTCTATGACGCGGCCTTCGAGCGTGCAGTCGGGGCCGTCGTAGTTGTCTGTTTCGCACGAGGCGAGGCCTGCGGCGAGTATTGCGGCGGCGCAGAAGGCCGCTGTGAATGAATTGATTTGTTTCATCTCTGTCAAGGTTTTTAGGTTAGTAACCGGGGTTCTGAATGAGGAGCGTATTCTTCTGAATTTCGGCCTCGGGCACTTTCTGGTAGTAGAGTACGGGCTGGAAGGTGTATCGAAACTCATTGAAGACGGTTTTCTTCATGTAATATTTCTGCTGATCATAGACGTATATGGGCCAGAGGACGCGCATTTCCCGGTTGGAGAACTCGCGGTCAAAGGTGCGCCAGCGCTTTAGATCCCAGAAGGTTTTGTTTTCAAAAAACAGCTCCATGCGGCGTTCGTTACGAACGAGGTCGACGGTGAGGTCCTGGGCGGTGAACATGCGCTTTGCTCCGGCGCGTTCGCGTATGGCTCTCATGCAGCCGGCGGCGTCGTCCATGCGTGATGCGTCGCCAAACGTCTGTAATTCAACGGCTGCCTCGGCGCGCACGAGCAGCATCTCGGCATAGCGCATTTCGATCCACGGCGTCTCGGTGCGGTCGAGCGCTACCTCGGCACGGGGGATCGAGGGATCGAGGTACTTGCGGATATAGAAGCCGGTCGAGGTCGTCTCGTTGTATCCCATTCCGCTGGCTCCCTGAATGGTCATGCCGTTGTATTCGTCGGTGAAGCTGTCGGTCGAGGTGACGTCGGTGACGGGGTGTCCGGCTTCTACGATGCCTTTGCGCACGTCAATCACCGTGCCCTTGTATTCGCCTCCGGGGAAGATGACGATGCCCTGCAGGCGGGGTTCGGCACGCTCGAAGAGGTCGGTGCGGTTGGTGTAATAGACCGGTGCGTCGTCCGTTCCCGTGTTAAGTATGAAGGGGTTACCGTCCGCGTCATCGAAGCGTTCTATGAAGTCGAGGGTCGGGTTACCACGGCTGGAATAGTTTTGCGCGCCGCGTATCTGCCAGGGTATCATGAACAGCTCGTAGTGATGGGCAAAGTCGGGATATTTGTAGTACTTGACGAACATGTTCTCGGTGCTGCTGCGGTCGAGGAAGATGTTCGAATAGTTGGCTGCGAGGTCGCCACCCTTGTTGTAGAGTTCATACCCTCCGCGGGCTGTTTCGCGCGCCGCGTCGTAGGCTATTATATATAGATCGCGCGCGCGAGTGGCGGGTATGCCCAGGACGCCGTCGAGCTGCACCGTTCCGTACTTTGCGACGGACGCGGCATACAGTGCGACGCGCGCCTTCATGCCGTATGCGATGAAGCGGTTTGCGCGACCGGCGGCCAGGCTGGCGTCCGGGAGAAGGCGTATGGCCTCGTCGAGGTCACTGAGTATGAAGTCGATGCAGTCGGACTCGGTGTTTCGCGGACGTTTCAGCTCGTCAACGGGCTGCCCCGTGTAGTTCATCACCTCCTGCACGATGGGCACACCTCCGTAGCGTTTCACCATCGCGTAGTAGTGGTAGGCGCGGAGGAAGTAAAGCTCACCGAGCCAGGCGTCTGCCGCGCTTTGGGGGAAGTCGCCGGCGTAGGTCGGGAACTCCTGCAGGAAATAGTTCATGTTGCGAACAGGGGCATAGTCGTAGTAGTTAAAGTCCGTGCCGCTGAGGTTGCTGCGGCGCGGATTAGGGTTCAGTGACTCGTCGGTATACTCCTGCGCGCTTCCTTCGGGGTTGGAACGCATTCCGCCGGCGTTGGTCATAAAATCCTCGATCGGGAGGTCGCGGTAAAGCCGTGCTATGTAGGCGGTAATCCCCGATTCGGAGGTAAAGACGTCCTGGTCTCCGACGATATTGATCGGCGGCACATCGAGGTCGTTGCACGCCGTCGCCATCGCGATCACGAGGGCGATTATCCATGTATATCTGTTTATCTTCATGATTGTATATGTTCTAAGTTGTTAGAATGAAACGTTTACGCCGAAGTTGAACGTCTGGTTCAGGGGATAGATGTATCCGTAATCTTCCGCGGTATGCTCCGGGTCACAGTAACGGAGGCCGGTGAACGTCAGCAGATTGTAGCCACTGAAAAAGACGCGTGCAGACTGCATTCCCACGACGCGGATGAGGTGCGCGGGCAGCGTGTATCCGAGTTCGACGCTCTTCAGGCGCAGGTAGGATGCATTCTGTATCCAGTAGGTAGACTGTGGCGTGATGAAGTCGCTGCGCCCGTTGTCGCGAAAGGTCGAGGGGAAGTCACCTGCGACCCATGCACTGTTGGGATCGAGCTGATCCACGCGGTGCCAGCGGTCGAGGAACATGTCCAGCCCGTTGCGGTTCCACGGCAGGGGCATTTCCAACTGCTCGGGGTAGCGGAGCCAGCTCATCGCCGTGCCCTGGAAGACGAGGTTAAGGTCGAAGTTTCGGTATTCGGCGCCAAGCGTCAGGCCATAGCTGATCAGGGGCATTCCGCCGTTATACAGCGGGTTATTGTTGTCATCGCGCTTGCGTATGGAGGTGCTTATTCCTATGGGGTGGATGTCGTTGTCATCTATGATACCGTCGCCATTCCAGTCGTCGTAGATCAGGTCTCCGGGCAGCATGAGCGAGTTGCCGCGACTTTTGTTATAAATGATGCCCGAATAGATCTGGTCGAAGGTCTGGAAGCGGCCCGTGTTTTCCCAGCCCCACCATACATCGTTCCATCGCCCGTTCTGGTTGTTACGCCAGTCGAGATAGGAATTTCCCTGACGTGCAATCTCGCGGTATTTCCACATCGTGCGAGCCATGGACATGTTTCCGGACACGTTGTACGAGAAGTCCTTACCGAGGCGATGGCGGTGTGTCAGCGTCAGCTCGAAGCCGCGCGTGCGGTCGCTTTCGAGGTTTTCCTGCGGCAGGTTTGATCCGACGAGGCCGGGAAGGCTCTGACTGCGCGTCGCCAGGAGGTTCGAGCGGTTGCGCTCAAAGGCGTCGAGGCTGATGCCGAGAAGGCCGTGCCAGAGGTCGACGTCGACGCCGGCGTTGAGCACCGCAGCCTCAAACCATGTAATCGCCTGGTTCGGCATGCCGCGCATTCCCAGCGCGTTGACGTAGCTGTCGCCAAAGACGTATCCGTTGGACGGATAGGTGTATCCGGAGAGGAACTGGTAGCTTGATGCATTATCATCACCCATGATGCCGTATGACAGCCTCCACTTCAGGTTCGAGACATTGCGCAGCGCGTCGCTGTTCTTCATAAATGCCTCTTCGGACATGCGCCACCCGATGGATCCGGCGGGGAAGAAGCCCCACTGATGGCCGGCCATAAAGCGGGAGGATCCGTCGTAGCGGAAGCTGAACTCAGCGATGTAGCGCGAGTCGAAGTCGTAGTTCACACGTCCGACCCATGCCTTGTTGGTATAGTGGAAGAGGTCGCTGCGTCCTGTGCCCATGTTGCCCACCTGATTCGTGCTGTTACCGGCAAATAGCTGGTCGAGGGCGTCCATGCTGTAGTCCCTCTGTGCGTAGAAGTTATCGCCCTCGCGACTGCCCTCTTCATAGAGCAGGAGGGCGCCGACGTTGTGGCTGGCGTTGAACGTGTGACTGTAGTTGAGAGAGAGCTGCATCAGCGTGTTTTTGAAGCCGTAATACCGCCGTGTGAGGCGTGTCGGGGCGTTCACGGCAGCGGCCGAGTACGTGGCCGATGCTTCATCGTAAGTATAGAGATTGAATGACTTGCGAAAGTTCTTGTCCTCATACTCCTTGTAGTCGTAGCTGTACATGCCCTTTGCCTTGAGTCCGGCGACCCACGGAACGTCCCACTCGAGCGCCATGTTGGTCTGGATGATACGCTGATTTCGCCTCTGATAGCCGGACTTCGAGGCGTCGGTCATATAGTCCGGGTGCAGCCCGTCGGCAGCGAAAAACGGGTAGTTCGGGTCGTCGTTCACGTAGTAGGGATTGAGCGGGATCTGGGTCCAGAAGCCCTTGAACAGGTTCCATGTAGACCATGACGAAGGCTGGTTTTTCGTATCCTCCGTCAGGTTTATCGAGATGTCCGTCTTCAGGCCTTTGGCCAGCTCTGCGGTCACGTTGGAGCGCAGGTTGAAGCGCTTGTAGTAGAGGTCGTTACTCTTCCAGAAACCGTCCTGCTGATTGTAGGCGAAGTTGACGAAGTATGTGAGCTTTTCCGTCCCGCCCGTTGCGCTGATGCTGTGCTGCGTCTGAAACGCCTCCTCGCGCATCGTTGCGGACTGCCAGTCGGTGGACTGTCGCGTACCGTTCAGGTAGGGGTCAAACGAGGACTGGGGATACGACGGCGTTGTGCTGCCGCCGTTAAAAGCCTTCTCGTTCTGTAGCTGCATGAAGCCGATGGCGTCGAGCGGCTGGGGCTGGTTGATCATGTGCTGCAGGCCTGCATAGCCGTTATAGTCAAGGCGGAAGGCGGCGCCCTTCGTGCCCTTGCGGGTCGTGACCAGTACGACGCCGTTGGCAGCGCGGACGCCGTAGATCGAGGCCGAGGCGTCCTTGAGGACGGAGATGGATTCAATCTCATTCGGGTCGAGGCGATTGAAGTTGTCGCGCGGCACGCCGTCGACGATGATCAGCGGCTCGCCCATGCCGCGTATCTGGAAGTCGTTGCTGTAGGCGCCCGGCTCGGACGTCTTCTGCGTGATCTTCACACCTGCGATCTTTCCGGCGAGCATGTTTTCCACGTTCTCGCTCTTGGTCGTGAGGATTTCGTCGCTGCCGATTGCGGCTACGGCGCCGGTCAGGGTAATCTTCTTCTGGGTGCCGTATCCGACGACGACGACCTCGTCAAGCGCCTGAAGGTCTTCTAACAACCTGATAACCAGAGGAGTGCCCCCCCCCGGTAATGCGCTGACCTCCTGTGTGATATAACCGATGAATGAAACCTGCAGGATGGCGTTCTCCTGCACGCTCAGTGAGAAGTGTCCTTCCGTGTCGGTGACCGTTCCGTTACCAGCGCCTTTTTCAAGTACGTTAGCGCCGATGATGGCCTCGCCCTGCTCGTCGACGACGGTGCCGGTAATGCGGCGTGCGGGGCTGTTCTGCATCGGGCTGTCCGCCTGTTCGCGGCGGGGGATGAGGGCTATCTGACGGTTGGTGATGTCGAACGTCAGGTTCGTGGACTTCAGCATGTTTGCCATCGCCCGGTCCATGTCCAGCCCTGCGGCGTCGAGGCTGACGCGCTGGCCGAGGTTCGTGCGGACGGCGTCGTAGAAAAATGTGTAGCTGCTTGCGCCTTCTACCTTCCTGATGGCTTCCGACAGAGGGAGGTCTGAAAAGGAAAGGGTGAGTTTCTCCTGTGCCTCTCCTGCATGTAACGCGATGGTAAAGGATAAAAAAACTAAATAAACGGCAGAATATAGCCATTTATGCTTGATGATTCTTGTGCTCTTCATATTTTTGCAAATTATTAAGTTTGGTATTTCGAATCGCCGTCCCGGAGGTGCAACTCCTATGCAGGCGATTCGGGTGTTTTTCTCTCGGGAGGGTTGTTCTCCCAGGCTGCCGGGACGGCATATCCCGGCAGCTCTTTTCCTGTTATTCGTCCTCTTCCATAGGCATGTCAGTGTTTTAAGTGTTTGACTTGCGATATCGTAACCGTCCGCTCTCCGTCGAATGAATAGCGGAGGGGATTGATGCGCGACATGATTTGGAGCACCGTCTCGAGCGGCTCGTCGGTGACGGTGAACGTGTACGTCTGCGCCTCGGCGATCGAGGCGTCGAGGCGTATGTCAACGTTATACCATCGCTCGAGGCGCCTGCAGATGTAGCCGAGCGTCTTTGCCTCGAACGAGCAGGCGCTGTTTGCCCAGCATGACTCGACGTCGGCGTCGGACTCCATGACCGTGAGCAGGTGCGTTTCGCGGTCGAACGCCACGACATCGCCGGGTGCCATGTCGCGCGCCTTGCCGTCGGCCTCCACGTGCACCGCGCCGTCGAGCAGCGCGACGCGTATGTCGGCCTCCTCCGCGTAGGCGTGCACATTGAAGCGCGTTCCCAATACGGTGATACTCACGTCATCGGCCCTTACCGTAAACGGGTGCGAGCCGTCCTTTCGCACCTCGAAGAGCGCCTCTCCGCCGAGCGTTACTTCGCGACGGTGCGTAAACGGAGTTTCGTACGTCAGCGTCGAGCCGAGATTGAGCCATACAAGGCTGCCGTCCGGCAGCACGAGCTGCGTCTTTCCGCTCACCGCCCTGCATGTCTGAACGCCCGTCTCGCGCTTCGTCCGCGTCGTGCCAAGCAGGTAGGCGCCTGCCACGACGATAACGAGCAGCGTGGCGGCGACGGCGACGGCTGCGCGCAGCCTGCGCAGCGGGACGGTCAGGCGCGCCTCTTTCTGCCGTTCCATCGCGTTCAGCCTTGCTTCCAGCTTCTTCCAGTAGTAATCGCGGTCAGGCTCGTAGGCGCTCGCCTCGTGGCGTATCTCGTCCCACAGGGAGGCAATATCTCTGTACATGAGTTCATTCGCGTCCGTTCTGCGCCACTGCGTCAGTACGGCCTCTTCGTCGGCGTTCGTTTCATGATTCAGGTGGGATATCAGCAGTTCCCAGGGTATGTGTCGTTCCATTGATTCGATTTTATGTATGACACTGCAAACGCGGGGAACCCTATGCGTGTCATTAAAAAAATTTTACCTTATATATTCAATAAGTATAAACCGCGTGTGACACAGCTCCATGCACCGGCGCTGCCGGCCTCCCCGGTCGCAGAATCATGGAATCATTGAATCTTTGCATCATTGAATCACCGGAACGGTATTAAATGTTCAATAATTGTTGTACATTTGCATCTGTTTTCTATTTACGTGGAGACATATTAAGAAGTTTAATTTATATAATCAATTCCGTATGAAACATTGTATCAGATTGTATTTATGTTTGATCCTGCCGGTCGTGCTCTGCCTGCCGGCGTCTGCCGCGCGCAAGGTACCCATCGCATTCGACCGCTATCACGGCTACACAGGTACGGTCGACTATCTGACTGCCGTCCACCGCGCCTATCCCGACATTACGGAGCTGACCGTAATCGGCAAGAGCTTTCAGCAGCGGCCCATCTACGTGCTCGTCATCACGAACCGTAAGACGGGCGCAACGCTCGACCGCGAGATCACGCTCGTGCACGAACGGCGACTCGAAGTACCCGAACCTCCCGTCATGCCCCTCCACACGGGCAAGGGCGGCCACATGCTGACCGGCGCCACCCACGGCAACGAGCAGACGGGCACCGAGGTATGCCTCTACTTCATCGACCGCCTGCTCTCGGCCTACGGCGAAGATGCCGAGATTACGGCAATGGTAGACACGAAGGTATTCTACGTCTGCCCGGCCAACAACCCCGACGGACTGTACAATACCGTCGACCTCGGCGCGCCGCAGCGCACGAACTCGATGTACCAGACCGATACCGCCACCGTCCCGCAGCGTCGCGACCTGAACGGCGACCGCCTCATGTCGCAGATACGCTACCCTTCGCCCGAAGGACGCTACGTGAAAGACCCCGTCGACCCGCGCCTGATGGTCGCATGGCGTGAGGGCGAGACCTATCCCGACCCTCAGCGCTACAGCGTCGAGTCCGAAGCGCAGGCCGACCGTGGCATCGACATCAATCGCAACTTCCCCGAAGCGTGGTGGAACCTCACGACAACAATGCCGGGAGGCACGGGCGAATACCCGACCTCGGCGCCCGAAGTACACGCCCTTTGCGAGTTCATCATCACCCACCCGAACATCATCATGGTCAACGAATACCACACGCAGGGCGGACACGTTTACCGTCCGATGGGTTCCACGGGCGACGGCGGGATGGAAGGCCGCGACATCGCCGTGTACGACCTGATTATGGGACGCAAATATATGGAGCTGATGGGTGTCGAGATGCCCGAAGCGTGGAAGAATCCGAAAGCCATTCCGCAGTACCGGGATGAGCAGCGAAACAGCACAAACCCGTTTGCCGCCCGGCGCGGATATGTCCTGCCATACGAATGGCGTGTGCCCTACAACGAGGCCGAGGGGCGCTCTGCTTACTATGGCCTCTTTCTCGACTGGCTCTATAAGCAGTGTGGCATATACTCCCTCGTGACCGAGCTGTGGAATCCCGCTCACGACATACCTGCGCTGGCAGGCCTGAAGGACACCGAGCTGCAGCGCGCCGTACTCACGTATCTTGACGAAAAGAGCATGAACTACTACCTCGACTGGAAGCTGGCGAAGCATCCGAAGCATGGCGACGTCGAGGTCGGCGGATGGGTGGGACACATCGGGCGCAACAACGCTTTTCCCGGCGAGACGCTCGAGCGCATCTGCGAACGGCAATGGCAGTTCGACCTCTACCGCACACGGCTCATGCCGCAGATGACCGTCAACTCCGTCAACGTCAAAAAGCAGTCGACGGGCGGAACGACCGTACTCGAAATCACCGCTGAAGTGGAAAACACGGGAGCGCTGCCGACCGGGCTGTCGCATACGGAGCGGATGGCGTTCAACCGCGGCGACGTCGTCTGGCTCACGGGCGAGCACAACCGCCTCATCTTCCTCGCAGGCAATCCGTGCGAGAAGATAGGCAACCTGTACGGCCAGATGCAGATACCCGGCTTCGAAATGCGGGGCGGCCACAGGAAGACGCTGCGCTGGACCGTCGCCGTCGAAGGGCGGGAGAAGATCAGCATCGTTGCCTCCTCGCTCAAGGGGGGTACGGTCGTGAAAGAGGTAAATTATTAATGTATAAAAGAATCAAGCTATGAAACGATATATGATTTCACTGTTCCTCCTCGCACTGACGCTCGCGGCCACGGCCCAGAGCCGGAAGCAGGAGAAGCTCGGACGTCCGCACGGAGAGACGGATTTCGTCATCAACTGGAAACAGTATTACGCGTATGACGAATGGGTAAAGATCATGATGGACCTCGAGAAGAAGTATCCCCACCTGTGCCGCGTCGAGAGTATCGGTCGCAGCCGCATGGGGCGCGAGATGTATGTGATGACGCTCACGGCGAAGAACACCGGCGCGGATACGTCCAAGCCGGCCGTATGGGTCGACGGCGCGATACATGGCAACGAGGTGAACGGCATCACGTGCTCGCTCTATCTCGCCTGGTACCTGCTCACGCGCTACGACTATGATGCGCGCGTGCATGAATCGCTCAACCGCTCGACGGTGTATATCCTGCCCGGCTTCAACGTCGACGGCAACGACTCGTACGTGCGCTTTCCCAATACGGAAAACAATCCGCGCGAACCGTTCCGCCCCGTCGACGACGACCGCGACGGGCTGTATGACGAAGACATGACGGAGGACGTGGACGGCGACGGCGAGCTGTCGGTGATGTATGCCGAAGACCGCAGCGGCGAGTATCGCCTGAGCCGCGACGGGATGCGCTTCGTACGCATCGCGGAGGGCGACTGGTGGGAAGGCACGCGCTTCCGCCGCATCGGGGGCGAAGGCTTCGACAACGATGGCGACGGCGAGCTGGCCGAGGACGACTTGGGCGGCATCGACCCGAACCGCAATTTCCCGTGGGACTTCCGCAAGGAAAACGGCAAGTCGTATCCCCTGTCCGAACCCGAGACGCGCAACGTGCTGAACTTCCAGCTTGCGAAGAAAAATATCCTCGTCTCGTTCAACTATCATAACGTGGGCCGCCTGATCATGTACATGATGCCTCCCGAGGCGAAGCGCCCCGCCGCAGCCACGACACGGCGCGAAATCCCGTCGGATGCGAAGGACATCTACCGCTTCGTCTCGCCGCGGCGCGTCGACCCCGAATATCAGCACGACGCCGACGTGTTCAACCGTACCGTCAGCGCCGGCCTGTATATCCTGAAGACGTACGAGCCGGAGGCGGGGAACGAATACGGCGAGCATCTGGCGACGTCGTACTACCTGCTCGGCGCCTATTCGTTCCTGATCGAGTTGTGGGGCGCGCCGACGCCTTTCGCGGATACGGACGGCGACGGATACGTGTCGGACGAGGAGTATGCGAAATGGGTCGCCCTCGACCTGGGCGGCGACGCGTGGGTGAAGCCGCACAGGGCGGCGCATCCGCAACTGGGCGACATCTGGATCGGCGGCACGTCGAAGAAGCATGTCGGGCGGACGCCTCCGCCGCGCTACATCGAGCAGGAGGCCGACAAGCAGTGCATGTATGTCATGTACTGCATCGAGCAACTGCCGCGGCTGTCGTTCGGAAACTGCTCGGTGAAGAAGACGGGCAGCAATGTGTATGAAGTCGAAGTCGAGGTGGTGAACGACCGCCTGTTTCCGACGGCCTCCGACCGTTCGGTGCTGATGAAGCGCTACACGCCCGACCGCATCAGGGCGACCGTCTCGTCGGGCACGGTCGTCAACCCGGTGGACAACGGGACGGGGGGCGGCGCGACGCCCGCGTTTTACCGCACGCAGTACAGAAAGGAGGCGACGCAGGCCGGCGAGACGGTCGAATTTCGCGCCCGCGGCAGCGCAACGCAGGTGTTTCGCTACGTCGTGCTCAGCAGCAGCCCCAACGCCGTGCTCGATCTCTCGCTCGACTCCGCGCTCGGCGGAAAGGCCAGCATCAGAATCCCGTTATCAAATAAATCCTGAACAAAATGATGAAGAATCTTATTCCCTTTATTCTCGCAGCATGTGGCTGCCTGTCCCTGCCCGTTGCGGCGCAGGTGCGTACGCTGGAAAAGGCCGTGTTTCCGGAATCGGATACGTCGAAGATATACACCGTAGCCGGATACCGCCACGGCGTCAGTTTCTTTCCGAAGGTGCGTAACCGTCACGTGGAGTATGAGGCCACGGGCGAGCTGCGGTTTGACCGCTATCATTCGGCCGAAGTGATATACACGTGGATGAAGCGCTTTGCCGAGGCGTATCCCGACCTCGTCGACCTCTACGAGACGGCGCGCAGCTACGAGGGGCGCCCCATTTTGCAGATGACGCTCACGAACCGCAGGACCGGCGCGCCGACGCTCAAGCCGGCCGCCTTCTTCGAGGGCAACCGCCACAGCGGCGAGGTGACAAGTGCCGAGTCGGTGCTCTGGCTGATGAATTACCTGCTGACGAACTACGGGCGCGACGACGACGTGACGCGCGCGCTGGACAGGAACGCGATCTATCTGCGCCCGATCAACAACCCCGACGGCCACAACCTGTATATCCACACCGCGCAGATGAACCGCAGCACGGTGCGCCCGTATGACCAGGACGGCGACGGACTGCTCGACGAAGACAGTCCGGCGGACATCGACGGCGACGGCAACATCGTGCGGATGCGCTACAAAGACGCGGAGGGCGACTACGTGATCGACCCGCGCGACGCGAGCGGACGGATCATGAAATTCGTCGGCGCGGGAAAGGGCGACTATCGCGTCGTCGCCGAGGGCCTCGACCGCGACGGCGACGGGCGCATCGGCGAGGACGGCATCGGCGGCCTCGACCTGCACCGCAATTACCCCGAAAACTGGCGCCCGATGACGGAGGCTACCGGCCGCGGATGGACGCAGGGCGGGGCCGGCGAGTTCCCGCTGAGCGAGGCCGAGACGCGCTCGGTCGTCGCCTTCCTGCTCGACAATCCGAACATATACGTCGTCAACTCGATGGATACGCGCGTGCCGATGCACCTGCGCCCGCCCAGCACCTCGAAGTCCGAAGATCGGATGTATCCCGAAGACCTGACGTGGTACCGCTACTTCGACCGCCTGGGACAGAGCTTCACGGGATACGAGCGTGCGGGCGACGTGTATTTCGACTACAGCAGCGGCGCGGGCATGCCGCTCTTTGGTCACGGGCCGGACTTCGGATACTTCTACTACGGCGCGATATGGTATGGCGACGAGCTGTGGGACAACGCCCGCCCGAAGGAAGACCTCAACGGCGACGGCGAAAAGGACGAGCTTGACCAGCTGATATGGGACGAGCGCGAGAACGGCGGCGAGGGATTCATCGCCTGGCGCGAATGTGACCATCCGACGCTGGGACGGGTCGAAACGGGCGGCTGGGATCCCAAATTTTTCAGCCAGAACGCGCCCTCCCGCCATCTGGAGCCGTGGATACGCAACGAGGCGCTCTTCAACCTCGCGATGGTGCTCCACCTGCCGGCGCTGGAGTGGGGCGGGTACGACGTTCGCCGTACCAGAAGCTACGGCAAAGACTCGACCGACTATCGCGTCAGCATCACCTATCGCAACACGGGACGGCTGCCGACGGCGCTCCGCCAGGCCGATCTGGTGAAGATCGTGAAGCCCGACCGCTTCGACATCGAGTTTACCGCCGCCGCCGCCGAGTCGACCGCCGATGTGCAGGCGCGCTTCCGCGTGCTGGACAACACGCTCAGCCAGCCCCGCCGCCCGCGCAACCTCGCCGCGCCCTCCACGCCCTCGAACCGCTATTTCGGCGAGGCAGGCTATGCCGGAGGCGAATCGGACAACACGCTCACCTTCCGCCTCCGCGTCTATGGCGCCGGCAAGCTCGGCCTCAAGGCCACGCTCACCACCACGCGCGCCGGGGCGCTCGACGAACGCGAGATAGCGGTGCAGTGAGCATAATTAGTAAATGTGAGAATTAGCAAATTAGTAAATGTGAGAATTTGTAAATATGTGAATGAGCGGATGCGGGAATTAGCAGGTTGACAGATGCAGGACTCTGCAAACGGATAAATGCGGGGATGAGACGGTGGACGGTCTCATTCCCGCATTTTTGTCGGTCATGGCGGACGCCTTTTCGCGCCTTTCGGCAACCCGGCACCCCAGGGGTGCCGGCATCCCGGAAGTTCCGGCAGCCCGGCACCCCAGGGGTGCGGGCGTCTGGGAAGTTCCGGCAGCCCGGCACCCCTGGGGTGCCGGCGTCTCGGAAGTTCCGGCGGCCCGGCACCCCAGGGGTGCCGGCGTCTCAAAAGAATCGGCAGCCCGTCCGACATACATTAATATATATGCTCCGTCGTCAGGCTGCCGTTCCCCAGTGTTCGCCATGCCGGTGCGCCGCTCGGCGCCCGCGCGGCAGGAGGTTAAAATGAAATGCTTGCGCCCGAGCCGTCGTTGCTGTATACGGTGATTTTCTTTGGCGGCTTCGAGGTCGCGAAATAGTATATGAAGCTGTCGGACGAAGCGAGGATGTACTGCGCCTCGTAAGTGCGCCCGCCCACGTCGACTTTCATGTCGAAGGCGGCCACTGCCGTACCGTTTCGTATGGTCGTTTTCGTCGGAAGGTCGCAGCCCATTTCGATAAAAAGATTTCCGTCCTCGCCGTAGTCTATGCGGCGGATATGCACCGCATATGACTTACCTTCGAAAGCCAGGCTGCCCGACTTCCCCGCCGGATCGTCGTCGCCGCATCCGGCAAGTCCCGTGCACATCAGGCTTGCCACGAGCAGGCATGACGCCTTCATCCATTTCACTGCGCTCGCATGAGCGCCTTTTCTGTTTTTCAATTCTACGCTGTTCATTTTGTTAAGTATTATGCCCTCACCCGGAGGGCGGTTGTTAATAAAAAGGGTTTGTTTTATGCCACATTACAGGGCCAATATCATTAAATTAAGCCGTAACAACCTGAAAGGTTATATTTTCATAACCGCAGGTCACCGACCTGCGGGGACAGAATGCGCGCCAAATCTGCTGCCTGAAAGGCAGGACACAGCGCCGGATCATCATATCCTGCCTTCCAGGCAGAGAAAGAGGGGGCGCGGTACCTCCCGCAGGTCGTTGACCTGCGGTTATGCAGATTCTGCCCTTCAGGCAATTACGGCTTAATTTAATGACATTGTTCACAAGCCGTCGTTGATGATGACGGCAAATTTCCCCGACCGCTTGTATTTCAAGTTCATGCCGATCTTGATTTCCCGCTTGAAGCTGTCGCTGAATACGAAGGAAACCGAACCTTCCGATATGTGAAGTACCGGTTTTCCGTTTTTCATCGTCATAACTACTTTGGTGCCCTTGGGAAGGCTAAACGACTTTGGCCCGCCCGATTCGAACCATTCGCGCGAATCTGTTTTCGTCTGAACGGCTTTCCCGCCTGTCGTCCCTCTTATGAAACCGTAGGTATTGCCGGGCGAAGGCAATGCAATTTCCGTGACCGTCATTACGCCGTCGACGGCCCCCTTCTGCGCCGATGCGAAAAACGGCGCCATGCTCAAGACTGCTGCTGCAGCAAGTGTAAAAAAATTCTTCATATCATTATTAAGTTAAATTCCGGAGGCTTGCGACAATATACCTGTCCGGGGCCGGGCCTGAAGCCCCCGTTAAAAACCCGTTCCCGAATGTTCGACTTTGCCGCCGGCCGTCGCCCCTGTCTTTTCCTCCGCCGTCCCCTCCGCCGTCCCTTCTTTTCGGGGCGGAGGCCGGAGGCAGGCGGGGCGTCTGCCGGCTGCGCAGTCTTTTCAAATCCCGTCGCGATTCGTTTTATTTACTTGAGTCTGCCGGTGCGGCATATCTATCAGTAGAAGCCGCATTTTTTTCGTAAAAAAAATTCTGCCGCCTCATCCCGTCCCCGCGAATCTCTGATTTTTTGAATCTTTGGAGATTAAATCCGTATCTTTGCACCCGGATTAAAAAACAGAAACGGAATGAACAGAATATGTAAATTATTTGGCATACGCTATCCCGTCGTGCAGGGCGGCATGGTGTGGTGCAGCGGCTGGCGTCTGGCGTCGGCCGTGAGCAATGCCGGCGGGCTGGGCCTGCTGGGTGCCGGGTCGATGCATCCGGACGTGCTCAGGGAACACATACGCAAGTGCCGTGCCGCGACCGGCGAGCCTTTCGGGGTAAACATCCCCCTGATGTATCCCGAAATGGAGGCGCTGATGCAGGTCATTGTCGACGAAGGCGTAAGGATCGCCTTCACGTCGGCCGGCAATCCCGCCACGTGGACGGGATTCCTGAAGTCGCACCGCGTCACGGTGGCGCACGTCGTGAGCAGCGCCCGTTTTGCGG
The DNA here is from genome assembly GCA_031266995.1 of Tannerella sp. GTDB lineage: Bacteria > Bacteroidota > Bacteroidia > Bacteroidales > Tannerellaceae > Tannerella. Next base: position 20,711 of record JAIRZY010000095.1, on the reverse strand, counting down.
CAAAAAGCGAAGCGGCCGGCGTCGACGCCGTCGTAGCCGAAGGCTTTGAGGCCGGCGGGCACAATGGCCGCGAGGAAACGACGACTCTCTGCCTCGTCCCGGCCGTACGCCGCGCGACGTCGCTCCCCCTCATGGCCGCGGGCGGCGTGGGGACGGGCAGTGCGATGCTCGCCGTCCATGCGCTGGGAGCCGACGGCGTGCAGATCGGAACCCGCTTTGCACTGACGCACGAGAGTTCGGCGCACGAGCGCTTCAAGCAGTTGTGCCTGTCCCTGAACGAGGGCGACACGAAGCTGCTGCTGAAAAAACTGTCGCCCACGCGCCTGGTGAAGGGCGACTTCCGCACGACGGTGGAAGAGATGGAGGCACGGGGCGCCACCGCCGACGAACTGCTCGCATTCGTGGGGCGGGGACGCGCCCGCAAAGGCATCTTCGAAGGCGACCTGAGCGGGGGAGAGCTTGAGATCGGGCAGGTCGCATCCCTCTTTCGCGACCTTCAGAGCGTGGATGAGGTGATGAAAGACCTGGTCGACGGTTATCAAAAGGCACGGAGAGACACGGAGTTACTTAATTTCTGAATTTTCGAGACCCCGAAGCCGCCGGATATTTGAATCATTTGCTATCTTTGCCACCGTTTTTATGCAATTGACAGCAAGGAGATGATGAAAGAAACAATAGCCGGCATCCGTCGGGGGAACCGTTTTTCGCCCAATCACGTGGGGAACGACGCCGCCATATTCTCGCTGACGGCCGAACACCTGCGCGGGAAGGGATATGTGATACGCGAATACGTCGAAACGGATTTGCTGACGGGCGTCGCCTTCGACGAGCGCGCCGTCTTCGGCATGGCGCGCAGCCCCGGCGCGGTGCGAAGGCTGAAGCAACTGGAAGACGAGGGGCGCGTCGTCGTCAATTCCGGCTACGGCATCGAGAACTGCACGCGCGAACGGATGACGCGCCTGCTCCTCTCGCACGGCGTCACCCACCCCCGCAGCATCATCGTCGAGACCGGCTGCAACCCCGTCCCCCAGCTCGAGGCCGCCGGCTTCGGCAACTGCTGGATCAAGCGCGGCGACTTTCACGCCATCCACCGCGAAGACGTCACCTACGTGCGCCACATCGAGGAGGCCGAAGGCATACTGAAAGAATATGCCCTCCGCGGGATTGAGACGGCCGTCGTGAACGAGCATCTCGTGGGCGACCTCGTGAAGTTCTACGGCGTCGCCGGATCCGACTTCTTCTACCGATTCTATCCCACGAACACGCCCGGACAGCACAGCAAGTTCGGCCTCGAACAGATCAACGGCCAGGCGCGGGGCATCCCCTTCGACGAGGAGCACCTGTACAGTATCTGCGCTGCCGCTGCCGAGATCCTCGGCATCAGCATATATGGCGGCGACTGCATCGTGGCCGAAGACGGCTCGATACGCCTGATCGACCTCAACGACTGGCCGAGCTTTGCCCCCTGCCGCGACGCTGCGGCGCCCAGCATCGCCGATTGTATTCACCGCTTAATCGAGGGCCGGCAATGAAGAAGGATCGCAAGCTGTGTGCAGGCATCGAGGCCACGCTGAAATCGACGGACACGGAAGAGTTTATCGACATCCATTTCTACCGTCCCGCGGGCTACTTCTGGGCGCTGCTTTTCAGGCGGCTGGGCGTTCATCCCAACGTCGTGACCTTCGCCTCGATGCTGATCGGCGCGATGGCGGGCGCGTGTTTCTATTTCACGGAACTGTGGATAAACGTTGCCGGGATGCTGCTCCTCGTCTGGGCCAACGCGTATGACAGCGCCGACGGCCAGTTGGCGCGCATGACGGGACAGGCGTCGCCGCTCGGACGCATGCTGGACGGGTTCTGCGGCGACGTGTGGTTCGTCTGCATCTACGCCGCCATCTGCTTCCGCCTGATGCCGCAGTGGGATCTCTGGATATGGCTGCTGGGCGCCGTGACGGGATTTTTCCACGGACGGCAGGCGGCGATGGCCGACTACTACCGCAACGTGCACCTGTTTTTCATCAAGGGCGAAGCGGGAAGCGAACTCGCCGATTCGCAGACGCTGCGCGCGCACTGCGAGCGGAAAAACGCGGGCGGATTCTTCTCACGCTTCTCCGACCGCATGTATTACAGCTACACGAAAGGACAGGAAGCGTGGGCCGTGCGGTTCCTCGAGCTGAGGGCCGTGCTGGCGCGGAAGTATCCCGCCGACATCCCCGAATGGTTTCGCGCCGAGTTCCGCGCGAAGAGCCTGCCGCTGATGAAGTATACCAACATGCTTTCGTTCAACACGCGCGCCCTCGTGCTCTGCCTCTCGCTGCTGCTCAACGTGCCGTGGGCATACTTCGCCTTCGAGCTGACCGTGCTCAACGTCCTGCTGGCCTATATGGTTGTCACGCACGAGCGTTTCTGCAAGTCGTTCGTCGCCCGCCTGTCCGCAGAAACATCATGATAGACCGCCGCGACATCAGGGGCATCCTCTTCGACTACGGCGGGACGATAGACAGCAACGGCGTACACTGGGCCGAAGTCATCCGGCAGGCATACGAGGCGGAGGGCCTCACGTTTGCCGACCGCGACACGTTCAGAAACGCCTACATACACGGCGAAAGGACGCTCGGACGCACGCCCCTCATCCGCCCCGGCCACACGTTTGCCGACATGATGCGCCTGAAGATCGGCATCCAGGTCGACTTCCTGAAAGAAAACGGCTTCCCGGTCGCCGCCGCGCCGTCGACGGTGCGCGCCGTCGCCGACCGCTGCTACGTATACGCCGCGCGCTCGGTCGACGCCGCGCGGCCGGTCATCGCCGCGCTCGCGACGGACTATCCCCTCGCGCTGGTATCCAACTTCTACGGCAACATAGCCGCCGTCCTCGCCGACTTCCGGCTGAGCGAATTTTTCCCCGCCGTGATAGAATCGGCCGTCGTCGGCGTCCGCAAGCCTGATCCGCAGATATTCCGGCTCGGCGTGGAGGCGCTGCGCCTGCCGGCATGTGAAGTGGTCGCCGTCGGCGATTCGTATGACAAGGACATCGTTCCCTCGGCCGCCGCCGGATGCCGCACGATATGGCTCAGGAAGACCGGCTGGAACGACTGCGACGGCAGCGAGACGGCCGACGCCGTCATCTCCGACTTTGCGGAGCTGAGGGAAATACTTTGAAATGACTGTCCGTAATTTGCCTTTCCCACACTGATTTTCGCATGAGACAGAGGCAGTCATCCGCCTGTCAGCCGAAATACCCGTTGGCAAGTCTCCCGCAACTTGCGGCAGGCCGGCCACTCATGGTGGCAAGTCCCCCGGAAAATCCGGGAAGGTTGTCACTCATGGTGGCAAGTCTCCCGGAAAATCCGGGAAGGTTGTCACTCATGGTGGCAAGTCCCCCGGAAAATCCGGGAAGGTTGTCACTCATGGTGACAAGTCTCCCGGAAAATCCGGGAAGGTTGCCACTCATGGTGACAAGTCTCCCGGAAAATCCGGGAAGGTTGCCACTCATGGTGGCAAGTCTCTCGGAAAATCCGGGAAGGTTGCCACTCATGGTGACAAGTCTCCCGGAAATTCCGGCAGAGAATCAATAAATGCGCGAATGGATATTTGGGTTTACAGCAAAATTCATGGAAATACTTTTGCAGAGATTCCAATACGCAGCTTCGATAACAGGCTAATACTCCCTGATCGCCGTTCCCAGCCCGAAGAACACGGCGTTTGTCAGCAGCCTGCCGGGCGCCAGCCAGTAGCCCCGGAAGGTGGGCGACTCGCCGAAGAGGACAATGGCGCCCCGTCCGCGATTGAGCGCAACGACAATGGCCTGGTCTTTCAGTTTTTCACGCAGTTTATCGGGTACGTATCCGCTCACCGGCTCGCCCGACGTCACCGTCAGCACGGTGTTGTCTTTGTTTTGCGGAAGAGGCAGTCCCGAAGGTGAGGTTTTCAGAACATGGAAGTCTTTGGAGGTAAAACCGTAAGTAAGCGGATGAGTCAGATTGAGGGAGCCGTTGAGGATCGCGCCGCTGATGGATTCGTCCGGACTGCCGCCTCTGCGATTGCCGGCTGCTGCGGCAGGCCGGGAGTCGCGTTCGATGGCTGCGGTATCGACCTCCAGTCCTGTCGCAATACCGGCAGATATGACATATTGCGCCGCGCCGCTGCCCGCGGCTATCAGCGTGCCGCCGTTTTCTACCCAGTCGGTCAGCCGCGCGACGGCCTGCCGGGATAAGGGCGCCGGGCCGGTCAGGACGATCGTCGTGTAGCGCGAAGGGTTGAGGTTTTCAAACGCCTGACGGTCGATTTTGCTCAGCGGGATGTTATACGTATTGCTCAGCAGCGCCCAGAGTTCGCCGACGCCTGTCCAGTTGGCGCCGTCGCCGTATCCGCTGCCGGTTATGGTGGCGACGACAGGTTTTTTTGTGACGCGGATATTGTCGCTGCCGATGTCGACGCCCGCAACGCTGAATCCGTCGGTGATGGCGCTGACGGTGATATTTGCCAGGGCGGCCGCTTCGGTCAGCAGCCTGTAAAGTTCGTCGGCCGAAGCGTCCTGATAATGGACCGGTATCACTATTGTTCCGCGGGCGAAGCGCTTCTCGCCGTCGCCCGTTTTAGAGGTAAATGCCTTTTGCGCCACGCGGGTTTTCACGCCTTTGCTTTGCAGGTAATAGAGGGCTTTTGGCGCCAGATAGTCGTGCCATTCGAAGGCATAGGCATAGTTTGAACGTGCTGCGACGGAGCCGCGTATCCCGGAGGCTTTCGTTACCTGCACGCCTTCTTTCACCGCGCTTTCGGTCCTGACGAACGGGATGCCGTAGCCGTGCGCGATGCTCGGCGCCGAGATGTCCATGAAGACGTTGGTTGCGAAAGATTTCTGTTCCTCAAAGATGGCGTTCAGTATTCTGTAATGTGGCTGGCGACAGGGGATGACGTATGCGCTGCCGGGCGAGAAGCTCCTGTCGCCCTGTGCGAACGGCACTGCCAGTTCATACACTGCGATCCGGTGGGTCAGCAGATAGTCGATAAAGATGCTGTTGAGCGATTTATCGTCGCGACTGCCAAAGACGATATACTTCCCGGCGTCTTTGTCCGCCTGCGTCAAAGCGCTTTTGAAAAATTCTTTCTGGTGATCGAGGAAGGCGGCTTTGTCGCCTGTGGCGGCGCGGAGGGCGGCAATGCTTATCTCGAAATTGTCGCGGACATTGCGTGCAAAGGTGCGCAGGCCTGCTTCGGTCTCTATCTCTACGCCCGACGTGCTGCCGATTTCGAGCGTGGTACCGACGCCGCCCTCGAAATCGGGATAGGTGGAGCCGTAGATAGGCGAGTAGTTGGTGAAATTTTCTTTTGTGTAGTACAGAGAGCCGATACGGTTCAGCGCACCGGCAAAGTAGCGGGCGAGCAGGTTGTGCATCACCTCGTAGGTTGCCTGCGGGATGCCGGGACTCCAGGTCGGTCGCGGCGAAGGCTCGAAATAGTACGTGCTGCTGCTGCCCATTTCATGGAAGTCGAGATAGACGTTAGGATACCATTTGTGATAGTAAGCCACGCGATTGCGGCTTTCCGGCTGTGAGAGGGGGAGCCAGTCGCGGTTGAGGTCGCAGAAGAAGTGGTTGCCGCGATGGGGCACGAAGCCGCCGCTGTGACCGCGGTCGGCAGGGTCGGCGACGGGTACAACCGATCCGAAACCGTTGATAAACGTGGCCGCGCGGTCGCGTCCGTCGGGGTTGAGCGAAGGCTCGACGAGCGTCACCGCCTCCTGCAGCCGGCGCGTGATATCCTCATCTTCGGAGGCTACGAGATAGTATGCCGCCACGACGGATGCGTCCATGCCGGCAATCTCGCCGCCGTGAACGTTATAACCCAGATGCACGACGACTTTCTGCGAAGCGATGTCGGGCGTTGCAGACGGGTCGGTCACTTTCAGGCGCTCCCTGCGGATGGCTTCCAGATTACGCTGATTTTCGGGTGAAGTGATGATGAGCACTACCTGTTCGCGTCCTTCATACGAATGACCGAACACTTCGAGCGAGGCGCGGTCGGACTTTTCTGCCAGCAGGCGAAAATACTCGACCGTCTTGTCGTAACGGACAAGTGAATGACCGATGCGAAAGCCGAAAAACTCCTCGGGCGCAGGAATGGCGGGATTGAGTTTGCCGCGGCCTGCAAAATAATATTCGTCCTGCGAAAATCCGTGAAAGACGGTCTGCACAAGCATCAGTAAAAGCAAAATTTTCCTGTTCATATTCATAATCAATCATTTTTTAAGATAGTTGTCAAACCATTTCGTTATCTCGTCGAGGCGTTTGATGCGGTTGACGGGCTTGCCCGAACGCGAGAGCTCGTGGTTTTCGCCTTTGAAAATCACAATTCTGGATGGCACTTCAAAATATTGCAGCGCATAATACATTTGCAGCCCTTCGACAAGCCAGCAACGGTAGTCTTCTTCGCTGTGAAGGAAAAGTGTCGGCGTTTTCACCCTGTCGGCGTATTTCAACGGCGACCTGTCCCACAGCAAGTCGTGATTTTTCCATAAATCAGTTCCGAAATAGGTATATGTGAAAGTATATCCTATATCGCTTGTATTGCTGAACGTCAGCCACGACGAGGCGCTACGCTGTGAAGCCGCGGCCTTGAAACGGTCGGTATGCCCGATAATCCAGTTTGTCATCACGCCGCCGTAAGAACCTCCTGTGACTCCCAGACGATTTTCATCAATAAATCCCGACTGTTCGATTGCCGCATCGACAAAGTTCATAAGGTCGTTGTAGTCTACAGTGCCGATTTTCCCGCGTATGTCTGCAAAGTCGTTACCCCGTCCGCTGCTGCCTGTCGGATTGGTGAACAGCACAGCATAGCCCTGATTGGCCCAGTATTGCATCTCGTGGAAAAATACAGTGCCATAAGTGGATTTCGGGCCGCCGTGGATATCGAGAATTGCAGGGTATTTCTTTCCCTTTTCATAATAGGCAGGAGGCAGGACGTATCCGTTCAGTTTCCGCCCTTCCCCGTTTGTGAAAGTTATCTCGAGAGGAGAGACTATTTTATGCTCGTCAAACAAAGGTTTGTTGATTGAAGTCAACTGTGTGAGGACGCCTTTTTTGTCGAGAAAATAAACTTCGCTGCCGCGCTGTTCGACAAGCGCTGCAATCAGGAAACCATCCTTGTATGGCAGGAATTCCGACACTGCTATCTGACCTTTGGTCAGGATATTTACTTTTGCATCCCGGAATGCCTGATGTATCAGGTGAGCCTGGTCAATGATTGTGGACACGTAGAACAGCCCATCCTTGTCGTGACGGAAGCCGGACCTGCCTCCGGAGCCGATGTCGGTACCGATGCCACCCGGACTGTAATACGAGCCGTCGTAAATCTCCGTGGCCTTGCCGGTTTTCAGATTCAGGCGGTAAATTCCTGAATTTAAGTTTTTGTCCCGCTCAATACTGTGGTTGACTGTCAGAACGACCTCGTCGTTGTCAATAAAATAAAATCCTCCGTAAGATACTTTGTCGAACAGCGGCAGTTCTTTCTTTGTCAGCGTTGCCACATCAAGCACGAACAGTTTGTTGCCCGTATTTGGCGCTTTGCCGTACCGCGCATCCTGTTTGACGAAAATCAGTGTTTTCCTGTCGGGCGACAGCTCGGCCTGCGATACGGATTCGAGTGTATCATTCAGCAGCGTGCGTTCGCCATTGTTATAGAAATAAAGGTGGGAACGCTGGCCGCTGACGTCGCCGCGGCCGTTCGACCAGAATGGCAGCTCGTCGAAAATCCTGTAATTGCGATTTTCGTCCCGCTTTTTCAGCGCGTCCTGTCGATTACCGCCTGATTCGTTCAGAAATTGCTGAAAATGCTGACTGTACGGCGCGGTATAGAAAAATCTGTCTTTGTCAATCCATTGAATCTGACCTGCCGAAAAAGGCAGACGCAACCATTCCGTCGCTTCTCCGTAGCCAGGGGCAAGCTTCTGAAATACGGTCAGTTCTTCGCCTTTGCGCACCCTTTCACGGTCTTTCTCTTCTCTTATTGAGCGGAAGATGATGCCGGTTCCGCCTTCTTCAAAAAAGTAATCCGACACATTCTGTGATATTCTTACGGCTCGACCATCAATCAACTGATACAGGTTTCGCGTGTAAGTGTTTTCTTCTCTGTCGGGCTGGCTGATGACAAAAAATATGTTCCCGTCTTTTTCTTTCAGGTTGGAAATGCTTTTGACTTTGGTAAAGAAATCAATTCCAACAGGTTTTTTTACGCCCGATTCCTGACCTGAAGCGAAAGCGGCGGACAGGATTAATAATGAAATTACAGTAAATAAAATGTTCTTTTTCATTGCTGTTATAATTTAATTTGATGGATTGGGAGTCAGAGACGGATCTTTTGTAATCTCGTCGATCGGTATGGGGAAGAGGTATCCTTCCGTTTCGCCGAGAACGGTTGCGAGGCGACCGGTACGGCGCAGGTCGAAGAACCGGTGATTTTCGACTGCAAACTCCAGCCGGCGTTCGGTTTCAATTGCCTGCAGGGCTTTGGCCCGGGTGTTATATTCGGACGTTTCAATATCAGGCACGTCGGCGCGGTTGCGTACGGCGTTTATATCTGCGCGGCTTTCTTCGAATTTGTTAAGATGGGCGCGGGCTTCGGCGCGAATAAGGTATTGCTCGGCGATGCGAAACAGATAAGCAGGGTTGTTCTGACCCGACCGCCAGTACATTCCGTTGTAAATCTGTTTACTCTTTTCGGCGACCGTGATAATATCCGCACGATTTCCACCAACGGCAGGGTCTTCGAGCAATCCGATGACTGTTTCGTTCAGAGTGACTTCATAACGTCCGCCAAGCTCCGAAGGCCTCCACCAGTGACCGGCAGGATTTGTCTGTGTTGTTGTAAAATTCAATTCGAAGATTGATTCCGGCGAAGCTTCTGTCGTAAAGAACACGGAATACGGTTTTACCAGACTGTATTTGCTGTTGGAAATAACGAACGATGAATATGCTTCGGCTTTTTCCCACTGTTCGCGATAGAGCGCTATGCGGGCCGTCAGAGCCTGAACGGTTCCCAAATCAACATATATGCGCGAATCGGTCGGCAAAAGCAGTTCTTCCGCTTTTTTCAGGTCGCTTTCTATCTGCCTGTATGTGTCTTCGAGCGAGCTGCGCTGAATATTCGAAACGTCTTCGGGGCTTGTGGTTGGCTTTGTAACGATCTGAACTCCGCCCCAGAAACGTGTCAGGTCGAAGTACGACAGAGCACGGATAAAATATGCTTGTCCGAGGATGGCATTACGTTCGTCCCGGGTAAAATTGTCGTCTGTCACGCCATCAACTTTTTCTATAATATGATTTGTCTTGTTGACAGTGCGGTAGATCGCCGTCCATGTTCCGCTCAGCGAACTGTTGTCGGACTGCAGCGTGGCCGGACCGTAGTTGTTCAAACGCACAAAGGCCTTATAGTAGGTCTGGATACCGACAAATTTAACATTGTCGGCAAAAAGATAGGGTGCAATGTCGAAATCAAGTCCGTAATAGCCACTCGACATCAACTGACTATACGCTCCGTTGAGAGCGGCGCCGGCGCTTTTTTCGTCATAAATGGATTTGCTGTCGCTGACGCTTGCCGTAGGTTCGGGCGTCAGCAGGTCGTCGCACGACAAAAATAATATTGCCGCAGCAAAAAGTAATATCCGGTTAATAGTTATTTGTATCATATCTGTTTGTATTTGAGTTAAAATGTAAGATTGAGTCCGAAAACGGCCGTACGCGGCGAAGGCGAAGTAGCAAAATCTATTCCGAGTATCTGTTCGCTGTTGCCTGCAACGTTTATTTCGGGATCTGTGCCCGAATATTTAGTGAATATGAGCAGATTGGTTCCTGTCGCATAAATCCTTGCCGCCGTAATTCCGGTCGGACGCAGCAGGCTTTTCGGAAGGTTATAGCCTATCGAGACCGAGCGAAGTTTGATATTCGAGCCGTCTTCCATGAATCGACTGTTGCGCAGCGAATAGTTATTGCCCATTACCGTCAGGCGCGGCACGTCTGTTTCGTCACCGGGTTTTTGCCAGCGTTGCAACTGTTCTGTCGTGTAGCCCCAACTGGGACGGGTGCCTCCATGCTGCATCATGTATTGAAACATGTAGAGGACGTCGTTGCCGTATGAATACGAGAAGAATATGTCGGCGTCGAAATTCCCGACTTTAAAAGTATTGCCAAACCCGCCGCTGAATAGCGGAAGCGCATTGCCGATATGCTCGCGGTCGTCGGCCGTGATTCTTCCGTCTCCGTTGTAATCGTCGATTATAAGGTCGCCGGTTTGTTTATCCACTCCAAGCGACTTGTAGGCAAAGAATGAGAACATCGGATAGCCTTCTTCGATACGGATCCAGCTGTACTGGTCGATGGGCGAATCAAGTTTCTCGACTTTATTTGAATTGTGGGCGATGTTGAACGACGTAGTCCATTCAAATTTTCTTTTTCTGATATTTGTGGTCGTTACTGCAAATTCGACGCCTCGATTGCTTATCTCGCCTGCATTTTTTGTAATGCTCGAAAACCCTGAAATGGCAGCAATCGGCAAGCTTACGAGCAAATCGCGCGTGTGTTTGTCATACAGGTTAAACTCAAGCTGCAGACGGTCGTCGAAAAACAGCCCGTCTATGCCGAAATTTGCCTGCGCTGTTGTTTCCCATTTCAGCTCCGGATTGGCCAGTTGCGACGGTGTCAGACCCGACTGCCCGTTGTAGTTTGCTCCGCCCGACCATAGCCCGTAGGATGAATAGTTACCGATTCCGTTCTGATTGCCGGTGATTCCGTAGCTTGCTCTCAATTTCAGTTCACTGATCCATCTGGCGGTGAACCATGATTCTTTCCGGATGTTCCATGCAAGACCGGCTGAAGGGAATGTGCCCCATTTCTTGTTGGCGCCGAACTTGGAGGATGCATCGGTGCGGATATTGACGTCTGCAATATATTTGCCGTCGAAGTCGTATGCTGCCCGTCCGAAAAACGACAGCAATCCGTTCTGCGAACCGCCGCCCGTGACCGACGATGGCGTCGCTGCCGACGAGATTTCGTGGAAGTCGTCGCTCGGAAACCCGTAGGCCGTGATCGAGCGCCACGACTGGATATTTTTCTGGACCGTATTCCCCAGCAGAAACGACAGGTTGTGAGCGTCCCGCGGCGAAACGCCGTAGCGGAGCGTCTGTTCGTTAATCAGCGTCTGGCGTTTCGTACGCGCCGAAGTCGTTGAGCCGCCTCTTGCTGCTGCCGTCGTCGTCGTGGCGGGATAATAAATGTCTTCGTCGAAGGTATTGTAATCAATGTTCCAGTTCGAACGGAGCACAAGGTTACGGATTATTGTCCATTCTGCAAACAGCGCGCCGATCAGCCGGTTGCTGACCGAAGTGTTGTCGAGGTCGTGAATCATCGCCAGGTAACTGTCGTGGATAGCCCACGAAACGTAGCTGCCGTCGGGATAGCGCGGCGGTATGTTGGCGGGCGGGTAGATTGCCGACGGGACGGGCGCCGCCGTGTTGTTGCCGTTCAGCGAAATCCGCCTGTCGACACGGGATAGGCCGATGTTCGTTCCGACCTTCAGCCTTTCGGAGATTTTGTGGTCGAGGTTGACTCTGATGCTGTATCTCTTCAGGTCGTCGGGCTTCTGCGTCCCCACTTCCCGGTTGAAATCCACTCCGAGATAATATCGCGTCTTCGTATCGCCGCCCGTCACGTTCACGTAATGGTTTTGCTGCAAGCCCGTCCTGAAAATATCGTTCAGTTTTTCTTCAATATAACTCGGTTCGGCGGCAGGATTGGGATATGGTATTTTAGCCGGATCGCCGCCGTCGTTCAGGAATACTTCGTTTGTAAGCTCGGCATACTGCGGCCCGTCGACCATGTGCCAGAGTTTTCTGACTTTGGAAACGCCGAGCGAAATGCCTGCGGAAACGCTCGTCCGGGCATTCAGCTTGCCCTGTTTCGTGGTGATGATGATGACGCCGTTGGCGCCGCGGGCGCCGTAGATAGACGTCGCATTGGCGTCTTTCAGCACTTCGATGCTCTCAATATCGTTGGGATTGAGGTCGGCAAGCGAATTGACGACCTGACCGCCGTTGTCTATGCGCTGAAGGGCTTCGCTGTTGACGAACACGCCGTCGACGACGTACAGCGGGCTGTTGCCGGCGTTGATGGACGTGGTTCCACGGATACGCAGGGAGACGCTCGTACCCGGGGCGCCCGAGTTGCTGGAGACGGTCATGCCGGGAACCTTGCCCTGCAGTTTCTGGTCGAGGCTGCTGCCGTGAACGTCTTCTATTTCGCGTCCCTTCACGTTTGATACGGAAGCGGTTACTACTCCGCGTCTTTGCTGTATATAGCCTGTGATGATCACCTCGTCGAGCAGATTCACATCCTCGTCGAGCCTGATTACGGTGGCTTCCGAGGCGTCATAGACTTCTATTTCCTGACGCTTGTATCCGACGTAGTTTACTTCGACCGTTGCCGGCAGCGATGCGATTGCCAGCGAGAAACGCCCGTCGACGCCGGTTGCGACGCCGCTGCTCCCGTTTATCAGCGACACGGTCGCTCCGATGACCGCGTCCTGCGTCCGGCCGTCGATCACTTTTCCCTCGATTTTAAGCTCCTGTCCCCAAACAGATGCGGGGACAAGCATGATTATAAGTAACAGTTTTATTCGTTTCATGTTTTACGTTTTTGTGATGATTGATTGAAAATATTTACCGGTAAAAGCGCTCCGTTCGCAGGGATGCGCTTTTTTCATCCTGTCGGGCAGGGCGCGGAAACGGCCGTCCCGTCAAATGGTGGAAGTATATATGGCGTGCTCGTGCGAGCACATTCGGGAAGAACAGCAGTCCATACGGCAGGCAGCGCTCTCCGCCCGACGGCCGAGAATTACTGAAAAAATATATATGTGCGAATGAACCGTCATTATTTTTCTTTTTTTTCAATTCCGCCGGCAAAGGTACGGGCGCTCCCTGCGGGCCGCAATACCATTTTTATGGTAATCCCGGCGCAACCGGGAGACTTTCTCCGCACGGAGATGCTGCCGCAATTTCACGTTCGCATGTACTCCCGAATCAAAAAAAGGCTTCTGCCGGAACAGTTCCGGCTGAAGCCTTTCACGCGCATCTCCCCCCATTTCAAGCGTATTCAAAATTCAAAATTCAATGATTTCAAAATACCGTCGTTCCGGTACGCCGTATATTAATGTAGATGCCGGGCGGCGCCGAAATGCTGCACGGAAGCGCGGCGGAGGGCGCGATTTCGTCAAATGTAGTAGTCCGACATGTCGATGATGCCCGAACAGATCGCGTAGCGAATGGCCTCCTGAATGCTGTTCACCTCGATTTTGCGGAAGATGTTTTTCCGGTGCGAATTGACGGTGTGGAAGCTGAGATGCTTTTCCCAGGCGATCTCTTTCGTCATCTTGCCCAGCGCGATTTCGCGCAGTATGGTTTTTTCCGAAGGCGTCAGCACGCTGGGCAGGCTCTGCGGCGGCACGCGGTCTTTCAGCACCTGGGCGGCATAGTCACAGATATAGATCTCGCCGTATGCGGCGTTTTGCAGCGCGGCCATGATTTCCTCTCCGCCGTCGTGCTTCATCACGACGCTCAGCGTGTCGTCCTGCAGGAGCACGTAGCGCAAAAACCGTTCCCCCAGCTCGCCGGAGAAAAGAATCCACAGCGAATCCCTGACCCCGGCTTTCACGGCAAGCATCTGCTGCTGCGACGAAAAGTCGAACAGGGAATAGTCGAGCACGACGACCGCATCGGGATATTCGCCCAGCGCGTCCTGCAGCTCCGTCAGCCGCCCCGCCGTCACGATCCGCTCCGCCAGCTTCTCACCCGTCAGGGCCGAGGCGATGCCTTCGCGCGTGATGTATTGATTGTCCGCAAGTATAAACGTTTTCTTCATAAGATTCATGTTGTGTCATCGTGCTGCAAAAATAGCGCTTTCGCGCATACCCGAATATACCACAAATATGTGAGTTCGCGATTCGGCGGCGCGCCGTATCTTTGCGGCATGAAACAAACTTATTTGAAATAGTATGGCAAAGATAGCAAAAAAACTGACAGAACTTATCGGTAACACGCCGCTCCTGGAGCTTGGCGGTTACGCAAAACAACAGTCCGTAGACGCCCGTCTGATCGGCAAACTGGAGTATTTCAATCCGCTGGGAAGCGTCAAGGACCGCATCGCGTTGGCGATGGTCGAAGACGCGGAAGCGGAGGGCACACTGAAACCCGGCTCGACGATCATCGAGCCGACGAGCGGCAACACCGGCATCGGCCTCGCCTTCGTAGCCGCCTCGAAAGGCTACAGGCTGATTCTGACCATGCCCGAGACGATGAGCCTCGAGCGCCGCAATCTGCTGAAAGCGCTGGGCGCCCAGCTCGTGCTCACGCCCGGCGGCGAAGGCATGAAGGGCGCCATCGGCCGGGCCGAGTCGCTGCGCGGCGAGATACCCGGCGCCGTCATCCTGCAGCAGTTCGATAACCCGGCCAACCCGGCCATCCACTACCAGACGACGGCCGAAGAAATCTGGCGCGACACGGACGGCAAGGTCGACATCCTCGTCTCCGGCGTCGGCACGGGCGGCACGGTCAGCGGTGCCGGGCGGCGGCTCAGGGAACTGAATCCGCAGATCAGGATCATCGCCGTCGAACCGGCCGAATCGCCCGTCCTGTCCGGCGGCAACCCCGGCCCGCACAAGATTCAGGGCATCGGCGCGGGATTCGTGCCCAGGAATTTCGATGCTTCCGTTACGGATCAAATCTTCAGGGTGAAAAACGACGAGGCCATCCTCGCCAGCCGCAAGCTTGCGCAGACGGAAGGCCTGCTGGTCGGCATCTCGGCCGGCGCCGCCGTTCACGCCGCGACCGAGACGGGACGGCTGCCCGAAAACAGGGGTAAAAACATCGTGATCATCCTGCCGGATACGGGCGAACGATACCTCTCGACCGTTCTCTATTCGTTCGACGAGTATCCCCTCTAAAGGGGATTTAAAATTCAGGATTCAAGATTCAACATTCTCCCTTCCCCTGCGATGAGAGGGCGGGGGAGAGGTCGATTCAGGATTCCCCGGCATAACCGTCCCGTGCGGGTATAATGGTGCATAGCAGACAGATCATTATACTTTGTGCGGGACGGTTTTGCGCATGTCACGGAGGAATGACGGAATAACCGGACAGCCGGCTCGGGAATCCCGAATCCGGAAGCGAAGCGGCGCGCGGTAAATAAAGTAATAAAACGCCGTGTAACTCAACAATTCTTCGTAACTTGCGCCCCAAAAACATAATGTAACATAACTATGAACGACGACACGACATATAACGACGACGATGCGATACGATTCATTCGCAACTACCTTCCGCAGGATATGAAAGAGAAGTTCAGCGACGACGACATCATCTACATCATTGATCTGATATCCGACTTCTGCGACTCCAGCGGCTATCTGGATTTCGACGACGATACGGTGGTAGACATCGACGAGGACGAACTGATCATGTATGTCGAGAAAAACGCCCGGCGGGACGGCGTCACGCATTTCGAGAGAGACGAAATCATGTTTATCGTACAGGGAGAACTGGAATACTGCGGACTCGATTCGTCCGACTGAACAGATATGAAACAAATCAGATTGCTGACACTCATCGCCGCATGTGCCACCCTGCTGCTGACCGGCTGCGGGACGGGCAAGTCGGTGTCGAAAGACGATGCGGAGGATGAAAACGATGCGCCCACGGCCCTTATCGGCGGCGAGGCGGGCGCCGCAGTCGGCCGCCACATGCAGGCGCAGAAAGAAGAGCTGCGCGCCATGCTGCCCGGCGAAGTGACGGTCGAAACCGCCAACCGCGGCGAGGCGTTGCGGCTTACCTTTCGCGCCGCCGCCATGTTCAGCGCCAATTCGAGCACGCTCGCCGAACCTTCCCGCCAGGCCCTCCGCCTCCTCGCCGCATACCTCAACGACCATCCCGGCACGTCGCTCAGAATCGTCGGACACACGGACAGCGCAGGCCGGGCCGAGCTGAACCGCTCCCTCTCGTCGCGACGGGCAAAGAGCGTCTGCGACCTGCTGGCGGCAAACGGCGTCGACGCGGCGCGCATGACCGCCGAAGGCAAGGGGATACATTACCCCGTGGCCGACAACGATACGGAGGAGGGTCGCGCCCTGAACCGCCGCATCGAAATCTTCGTCATGCCCGGAGACGAAATGATCCGCGAGGCGCGGATGAGCGTGGGGGAGTGATAATTCAAGATTCAAAATTTAAGATTCAAGATTCGGGATTCGGCAAATGATTTGTATTTTTGCCCCGTATTTGCTCTGGAAGCGACACGAGTTATGGAAGAAGACGACGTCACATTGATTCACGAAGAGATCCGCAATGCGTGCGAAGCGCTGCGCGGGGGCGGCCTGATACTTTATCCGACGGATACGGTCTGGAGTATCGGGTGCGACGCGACCTGTGCGGACGCCGTCCGGCGCGTCTACGAGCTGAAGCGGCGCGCCGACCACAGGGCGATGCTCGTCCTGCTCGACAGCGCGGACAGGCTGGAGACGTACGTCGCGAAGGTGCCCGACGCCGCGCGCGAGCTGCTCGCCGCCGCCACCCGTCCGCTGACCGTCATCTATCCGGACGCCCGCCGCGTCGCGCCCAACCTGACGGGCAGCGACGGCAGCCTGGGCATCCGCATCACAAACGAACGCTTCTCGCACGCCCTCTGCGCGCGTTTCCGCAAGCCGCTCGTATCCACGTCGGCAAACGTCAGCGGCGAGCCTTCGCCCGCGACGTTCGGCGACATATCGGAGACGATACGCAGCGGCGTGGACTACGTCGTGCGCTACCGCCGCGACGAAAAGGCCGCCGGCCGCCGCCCGTCATCCATCGTCAGAATCGACGGGGAAGGTATCATTCAGGTAATCCGCGAATAGATGATGGACAGGCGAAGGCAGACACTGACGTATATCGCCGCCGACCTTGCGACTGCCGCGGTCGCGTGGTTTCTGCTCAACGTGATACGCTATTATGAAGTGGCGCAGTACGAGGGCTTCTCTTCGCTCGCAGGATACCTTTCCTCGCACCGGGTCGTTGCCGTACAGATCCTGATACCGCTCTTCTGGCTGGCGCTGTATTATTTTTCGGGATACTATAACCGTCCGTTCGGCAAGTCGCGCATCGACGAACTGTTCAATACCGTTGCGACGGTGGCCATCGGCGTCACGTTCATATTCTTCGTGGTCGTGCTGAACGATTTGCCCAAGTCGTTCGAGATCTACTACACCATCTATCTCTCGTATGGCGGGATGCAGCTTTTCCTGACATACGTGTGTCGCAGCATGACGACCGGCTATGCGGCGCGCAGGATTGCACGCGGCGAATGGGCGCTCAACGTGCTGGTCATCGGCATCGGCAGTCAGGCGGCGAAGATCAGGCGCGAGCTGCCCAAGGTGGGCTACCGCATCATCGGCTTTGTGGATTTCGGAGGCGAAGGCGGGTGCGACGGTGCGGCGGCGGACGGGACGGCAGGGGCGGACGGGGCGCGGGGGAGCGTCGGCGACCTGCCGCGGCTGATGGACACGCTGCCGGTCGACGAGCTGATATTCGCGCCCGGCGTCGTGCACAGCGACGAGAGCATCCGCCTGCTCTATTCGCTCTATCACTACAAGCGTCCCATTAAAATATGGGTCGAGAAAGACAATCCGTTCTATACGGTCGACGTCCGCACCATCCACGGCATCCCGCTGATAGAGGTGACGGACAATAATTTCTCGGAAGCGGGCCGGAACATCAAGTGGGCGCTCGACATGACCGCGGCCGTGCTCGTGCTGACGCTCTTCGCGCCTCTGTACGCATGGATCGCCATCGGCGTGAAGCGCAGCTCGAAGGGGCCGGTCTTCTTCAGGCAGGAACGCATCGGATACATGGGGCGGCCGTTCACCATCTACAAGTTCCGCTCGATGTATGCCGACGCCGCCGGCCAGGGGGCGCTGCTGACCGACCGCGACGATCCGCGCGTGACGCCCTTCGGACGTTTCCTGCGCAAATATCGCCTCGACGAGATCCCGCAGTTCTGGAACATCCTCAAGGGAGACATGAGCCTCGTCGGGCCGCGGCCGGAGCAGCGGTACTACATCGACCGCATCGTCCGCAAGGCGCCGTACTACTACCTGCTGCACAACGTCCGCCCCGGCATCACGTCGTGGGGCATGGTGAAATACGGCTATGCCGACACGGTGGACAAGATGATCGAGCGCCTCGACTACGACATGATGTACTACAAAAACATGTCGCTCACGCTCGATCTGACGATATTGTTTTATACGGTGAAAATCGTGTTTACGGGGAAAGGAGTCTGACGCATGACGGAGAACCGGGGCCTGTTTTACCGCTTTCTGCTCTGGCGCGAGAAGCACGTCCGGGAGAAGACGTTCGTGCTCGCCGTCAGTTTTTTCGTCGGCATCGGCGCGGCGGCGGCGGCCATTTTGCTGAAATATCTGATACATTCCATCCAGACCCTGCTGATGACCGGCGCCGGCGGCGGCGTCAACTACCTGCTGCTCGTCTATCCCGTCGCGGGGATCCTGCTCTCCGGCCTGTTCGTGCGCTACGTCGTGCGCGACGACATCAGCCACGGCGTGACGAAGATACTCTACGCCATCTCGCAGCGCAAGAGCCGCATCAAGGGACACAACATCTGGTCGTCGCTCGTCGCCAGCGCGATGACGATCGGCTTCGGCGGCTCGGTCGGCGCCGAGGCCCCCATCGTGCTGACGGGCGCCGCCATCGGGTCGAATCTCGGGCGCATGTTCCGCATCGAGCAGAAGACGCTCATGCTGCTCGTCGGCTGCGGCGCGGCGGGCGCGGTGGCCGGCATCTTCAAGGCGCCCATCGCGGGCCTCGTCTTCGTCATCGAGGTGCTGATGCTCGACCTGACGATGACGTCGGTACTGCCGCTGCTCATCTCGTCGGTCACGGCCGCCACCATTTCGTACATCTTCACCGGCTCGGAGGCCATGTTCAAATTCTCGCAGACCGAGGTCTTCGAGATGGGGCGCATCCCCTACGTCCTCCTCCTCGGCGTCTTCTGCGGCCTCGTCTCGCTCTACTTCACCCGCGCCATGAACTGGATCGAAGGCGTCTACCGCCGTCTGAAGCTCCAGCGACACCGCTTCATGCTCGGCGCCGCGATGCTCAGCATCCTCATCTTCATCTTCCCGCCCCTCTACGGCGAGGGATACGGCACGATCGAGTCGCTGCTCGACGGGCAGTATGCGTTCATGCTCGACAGCAGCCCCTTTCGCGCCCTCGGCGGCAGCTACTGGGGCATCGTCGTCTTCCTCGGACTGATACTGCTCACGAAGGTCTTTGCCGCGAGCGCGACGAACGGCGGCGGCGGATGCGGCGGCATCTTCGCGCCCAGCCTCTATCTGGGCTGCATCGCGGGGTTCGTCTTCTCGCACGTCTCCAACTATTTCGACTTCACCATGTATCTGTCCGAAAAAAACTTCGCCCTCCTCGGCATGGCCGGCGTCATGTCGGGCGTCATGCATGCCCCGCTCACCGGCGTCTTCCTCATCGCCGAACTCACGGGCGGATACGACCTCTTCCTCCCCCTCCTGATCGTCTCTATCAGCTCATACATGCTGATCGTCGCCTTCGAGCCACACAGCATCTACTCCATGCGTCTGGCCAAGAAAGGCGAACTGCTGACGCACCACAAGGACAAGGCCGTCCTGACGCTGCTCAAGATCGACAGCGTCATCGAGACCGACTTCATCACCCTCCGCCCGGGCATGACGCTGGGCGAGGTGGTGCGCGACGCCATCGCGCGTTCGCCGCGCAACATGTTTCCCGTCGTCGACCGCGACAACATGCTTGTCGGACTTGTCCTGCTCGACAATATCCGCAACATCATCTTCCGCCCCGAACTCTACGACCGCTTCCGCGTGTCGCGCATCATGGTCTCGCCCTCCGACAAGATACGCGCAGACATGCCGATGGAGAAAATCATGCAGATCTTCGACGACACGAAGGCGTGGAACCTGCCCGTCGTCGACCGCGAGGGGCATTACATGGGCTTCGTCTCGCAGTCGAAAATCTTCAACTCCTACAGGGATGTGCTGGTGCAGACGTTTTCGGGGGACTGATGTAATTCAAGATTCAAGATTCAAAATTTAAGATTCGGCAGGGAGACGCCGCCGGCGGTTCCCCACGCCGGGACTTCGGTCTCTTTATACACTGTGTATATTTCTTCCCGACGGTGTCGGCGAACTTTCCGACATGGTCAGATTTCTTCCCGACGGTGTCGGCGAACTTTCTGACATGGTCAGATTTCTTCCTCACGGCGTGAGCGAGTTTTCTGACATGGTCAGATTTCTTCCTCACGGCGTGAGCGGGTTTTCTGACATGATCAGACGCTTTTTCAGCCTGAGTTCGGGATAAGAAATGATATAAATCATTGATGTTACGCAAGGTGCCGTTTTGCATGACGTCGAAATGCGGGCGAACACGCAGGTTTGCCCCTGCGGCCCGAAGGGCTTGATTTTCATAACCGCGGGTCATCGACCCGCGGCTCGGCCGTCGATCCCGCGACGCTGTCTGAATTCTATGACTGATCCAAATATATTCTGTTAATTATCATCAATATTTTTCAGGCACAGTCAGCGAACGGATTCAAGTAGTTTTCGCGGTATGGCATTTTGCCTGTTACCAC
>JAIRZY010000033.1 GCA_031266995.1 Tannerella sp. | reverse complement strand
GCCCACCTCTCCCCCGGCCCCTCCCCACAAGGGAGGGGAGAAATATGCCGGGTGGGATGGGCGGCGGTATTGTTTTGAATCTTTGAATTTACCTGAAGGAAATCAGGTCATACTGAAGTTTTTCATAATCCACGTCTTCGCGCAGCATGTTATCGGTGGCAATGAACAGGCCGCGGCCGAGCACGCCCCAGCAGTTGCGGTAATTGTATCGCCTGTCGTCCAGCCGCATTTCGCCGATTACCTCAAACCGGCGATTGAACACGGTCAGATACATGCTCTTGCGGTTATACAGCGTATAGACGTCCGCCGTCGCGTCATATTCGGTCGCGCCCAGATGCAGACGGTAATACACGTCTCTCGCCGCGTCGTACGCGACTTCATAAAAATGCACGTTCTCAATCATGTGCCTGTCTCCGTCCTCAAAGCTGTAAGGCATCTTCAGGCGTGAAACTTCGTTCGGCGTATACCGGCTTTTCCCGCCATGCACGGTCTCGCGACCCGAGGCGAGGTCTATCTCATAGACGTTCGATTCTATGGGGAAATTGTATATTATTGCATGTTTTGCATAAGTCACGTTGGGAAGTTGCATCCAGCCGTAGTCCGTGCGGAGATGCGCCCGCCGTCCCGTCGCATTCAGCGGCCAGGCCGTGACCGAACGGCTGGCCGGCGAATATTCGCAAACGGCGTATGTGCTCCGGTCGTTCTCGACGGACGCGGTGAGGTAGAACACCGAGTTGCGTTCCGGGTGGTAATACAGTTTGGATGAATAGATGGAGAAGTTCGTGTCTATCATCGGCGACCCGTGGTCTTCGGCGGGAAGTTCGAGCCGTGCCGTCACTCCTCCATCCCCGTCGAGCAGCAGGATCGTCTGCGCGCCGTATACCCAGATGCTGTCCCGGCTGTGCACGTAAATCCCCGACATGTCCACCGGCACGGCGTCCGGCCCTTCGCGGTTCAGCGCGATGTGCGAAACCGTCCTTTCCGTCAGGTTGAAATGATCCAGCACGTGCGTCCTGCTGTTGTACGCAAACACGTGATCGGAGCCGTTTTCGACAAATGTCGACAGGATGTTGTACGACGTGAGGCATCGCTCATCCAGTGATATATCATCCCGCGTCACCACCGGCGACACGGCCTCTCCGTACCGGTTCCCGACCGTGGCATCCCGCTCGCCGCAGGAGAAGCACGTCATCAGGAGGCTGTAAACAAAAAACTTTTTCATGCGCAACAGATAAAATTCAACATTCATAATTCAAGACTTTTCGGATGCCCGCGTCCGGGTGTCCTGCAAAAGTAGGGAAATTTATTCAATTATCAGTGTTCATACAATTTGTCGTCCGTTTCGCAGTTATAAATATTAATGATGAAACGGATAGGGTTTGCCATATATGTTTTTTTCGCGTGCGCGGCCGTCACGAGGGCGCAAACGGACGACGCGATGCTCAACCAGTATTTCACGGCGCTGAACTACTACAACCCGGCGTATGCCGGCAAGTCGGGCGAGGTGAATCTGACGGGGCTGTATCGCATGCAGTGGCTGGGCGTCACGAACGCGCCCCGGTCGGCCCTCATCGCGGCCGACATGCCCTGGCAGTACGGCAAGATGCAGCAGGGCATAGGCGTCGTCGTCGTGAGCGAAAGCATCGGGCTGGACCAGAACCTGAACATCGGGCTGCAGTACGCCTACCGGCGCAAGCTAGGGAAAGGCACGCTCAGCATCGGGCTGCAGGCGGGAATGCTCAACAAGACCTTCCGCGGCGACAGCATCAGCATCCCTTCGGGCAGCGAGGCCGTCACGCCCGACGACGAGGCGATTACCAAGTCTGAACTGGACGCGATGGGCATCGACGTGGCGATCGGCGCGATGTACAGCTCCGACCGCTATTTCGTCGGCATCGCTGCCGCACACATGCTGGCGCCCACGCTCACCCTCGACGAAAATACCGAACGGAAAATCGAGCGCAGCTTTAATTTAACAGCCGGATACAATATACAATTAAAAAATACGTTATTTGAATTGCAACCTTCCATGCTGGTGCTGACGAACCTGCAAATGGTGTCGACAGACCTCACGGCAAGGGCGGTATATAATAAGATGTATAACGGTGGACTGGGAATACGCATCAGCGACAGCGGGAAATTCAACGCCGCAACGCTCTATCTGGGAGCTCTCATCAAAGGATTCCGCATAGGCTATGCGTACGAATTTCCGACCTCGGCGATGAACTCGGCCAGCATGGGCAGTCATGAACTGCTGGTCAGCTACCATCTGAAGCTGAACAGCAAAAAAGGATTGAAGAATAGACATAAAAGTATAAGAATCCTGTAACAGGGAAGAAAAAAACAGAATGTGCCAATCATGAAGAAAATTATTTTGATACTTGTATCAGCCACATTGCTGACATCGTGCGGAAGACTGTTTTCCGGCGACGGCGGCGAACTGGTAGGCGTCAAGATGGCCTCGTTCAACGAGCCGGCGCCATACGGAATGGTATTGATCAAACGCGGTTCGTTCGCCATGGGGCCTGCGGATCAGGACAGCCTCTGGGGCTTCAATGCCGAAACCAAAGGCGTCTCCTTCGAAGCCTTCTGGATGGACGAGACCGAGATCACGAACGCCAAATATCGCCAGTTCGTATACTGGGTGCGCGACTCTCTCATCCGCACCCGCCTGGCAGACCCGGCCTACGGCGGGAACGACCTGTTTATGATCACGGAAGACCGCTACGGCGACCCCGTCACCCCCCATCTGGACTGGAGCCGCCCGATTCCCTGGCGCAGAGCCAACGAAGACGAACTGCGCGCCATCGAGAGCGTCTACTATACCCACCCCGTGACCGGCGAACGCGGACTCGACCGGATGCAGATGAACTACAAATATGAATGGTATGACTACACGTCTGCCGCCATGCGCCGCAACAGCCTCAACCCCGCCGACCGCAACCGCAACACCGACGTGCGCCCCGACCCCGACGAACAGGTCATGATCTCGAAAGACACGGCATATATCGACGACAACGGCAGCATAATCAGCACAACCGTCACCCGCCCGCTCAGCTCGCCATTCGACTTCCTGCACACATACATCATCAACATCTATCCCGACGAAACAAGCTGGATAAACGACTTCAGAAACGCCTACAACGAACCCTACCTTAAAATGTATTTCAACCATCCGGGCTACGACGACTATCCCGTCGTCGGCATATCGTGGGAACAGGCCAACGCGTTCTGCGTCTGGCGCACGGACTATTACAAGAAATCGGCCAACCTGCTCGCCGGACAAACCATCGAACCCTTCCGTCTCCCGACCGAAGGCGAATGGGAATACGCCGCACGCACCGGCAAGAGCGAAAACAAATATCCCTGGTCCGACGCATCGCTGCAAAACGAAAAAGGATGCTTCATGGCCAACTTCAAACCCGGCGACGGCAACTATACCGACGACGGACACCTGATCACTGCGCGCGTAGCCTCGTTTGCCCCCAACGAATTCGGGCTGTACGACATGGCCGGCAACGTCGCCGAATGGACTTCTTCGATTTACACCGAAGCCGGACAGAGCCAGGTGAACGACCTCAACCCCGACCTCCACTACAACGCCGCGAAGGAAGACCCCTACGCGATGAAGAAAAAAGTCATCCGCGGAGGCTCGTGGAAAGACGTTGCGCAGTTTATCCGCTCCGACATGCGCGCGTTTGAATACCAGAACGAAACGCGCTCCTACATCGGCTTCCGATGCGTACGCACGCAGGTAGGATTCTCGAACGCCAAGGGGAAAAGAAAATGAATAAACGAATGACTGACACACATCAATTTTAATGAAACAATAAAAATGGGAAAGTACAGACGGTATAAAAACAGAATAGAAATGTTTCTCTCCAGCGAGAAGGGGAAACGCGTACTGAACTTCTGCTACAGTTGGGGCGCATCAATTGTCGTGATCGGCGCCATGTTCAAGATTGTCCATTTGCCCTACGCAAATCAGATACTGTGCGTATCGCTGATATTCGAAGCGCTGGTATTCTTCATCTCGGCATTCGAACGCCCGGTGAACGACTACCACTGGGAAGAAGTCTTCCCCGTCCTGAAATCCAAGAACCCGCTGGACCGTCCCGATTTCAATAAGGAAGGCGTTGCCGGCGGCCTCATTGCCGGTGGCACGGCCGTCATGGGCGGCGGCGAAGGCGGCGGCGGCACGGTCATTATCGGTAACATCCCGCAGGGCGCCGCCGGCGCCGCAGCCGGAGGAGGAGGCACGGTCGTCATCGGCGGCGGTGGCGGAGCGCCCCCGCGCCCCACGCCCGAAGAAAGCGCCGGCGAAGGATTGAAAACGATGGGACTTAACGTCTCGGAAGAAGACGCCCAGACGCTCGCCACGAGTATCAAAAAGCTGGGCGAAGCCGCCGAGCGGATCTCCAAAATAGCCGACATGACCGAAGCCACACAGTCGTATGTCGAGCAGGTCACGACCGTCGCGCAAAACCTCGAACGCTTCAATCAGGTAACGCTCTCGCTGAGCGAAGTATCCGACACGCTGGTCAGTTCGTGCAAAACCATCTCCGGCGCCGAAAACGGGCAGAACCCCGAAGACAGGTCGCCGGGCTACGTACAGCAGATGGAGAAACTGAACGAAAACCTGTCGGGGCTGAACCGCTTCTACGAAGTGCAGCTCAACGGCCTGCGTCCGCAAATGGACACGATACACCAGATCAACGCCGGACTGAGCCGCATCCGCGACATGTACGACAGCTCGGTCGTAGACAGCAGCGCCTTCCGCGCCGAAAACGAACGGATGGCGCAACTGCTGGGGCAGCTCAACCAGGTATACAGCCGCCTGCTGCAGGCCATGACCGTCAACACCAACCTGAGCGGCATGCCTCCCTATCCGCAACAGCAGCAGCCCTATCAGGGAGGCTATCAGCAGCCGCCCTATTCCAACCCCATACGGTAGAGCAACTGTATTTTTGTCAGCAACAAACAGGAATAAAATATGGCCGGAATATCAAGCAACCCCAATTCGCCCCGTCAGAAGATGATCAACCTCATGTATCTGGTGTTTATCGCCATGATGGCGCTCAACGTGTCGTCGGAGGTGCTGGACGGCTTCGAGCTGGTGGAAGACAGCCTGCAAAAGACAATTATCGAAACGACGCGCCGCAACGAGATCGCAAAAGAGGAACTGGACTTTTATTACCGCACCAACCCCGAACGCGTAGGCGAATGGCATGACAGGGGCAGCGAAGTCAAGAAGCACTCCGACGAGCTGTTTGTTTACATACAGTCTCTCAAGGAGCAGATTGTGAAGAAGACGGACGGTGAAGACGGCGACGTGCACCACATCAAGCACAAGGAAGACCTCGAAGCAGCCTCGCGCGTCATGCTCGCGCCGGTCGTCGGCGAAGGCCGCAAGCTGAGGGAGAAACTCGAAGCATACCGCACGCTCATGACCGAGATGGTCGCCGACACGGCGAAGATGGCCGTCATCGAATCCGTCCTCAACCTGAGAGTACCCTCCAAAGGCGGCATCACGGCCGCCAACTGGGAGACGGCGCTGTTTGAAAGCATGCCCGTAGCCGCCGCCATCACGATACTGACCAAGCTGCAGAGCGACGTCCGCTACGTCGAAGGCGAAGCGCTGGCCTACGTCCTGAGCGGTGTCGACGAAGGCGCCTACCGCGTCAACGACGTCAAGGCCATGGTCATCCCGCAAAGCCAGATCGTCATGCAGGGCACGCCCTATCAGGCGCAGATCGCCCTCGTGGCGCTGGACTCGACGCAGCATCCCAGGATATTTGTCGACGGCGCTGAGCTGCCCGAATCGCAGAACGGCATATATTCAGGCGCCTCTTCCGGCGTCGGCGAGCGCCATTTCTCGGGCGAGGTCGTCATCCTCGGCTCCGACGGCCGGCCGCGCAGCTACCCGTTTGCCGATTCCTATTTCGTGACGGAACAGACGGCCACAATCGCACCCACGCTGATGAACGTGCTGTATGAAAGCATTGAGAATGAAATCGAAGTAGCCATTCCCGGCGTACCCAGCGGAAGCGTGCGGGCTACGATCTCGGCCGGCACGATGAGGCAGGTAAGCGGCAACGTCTGGACTGCCCACCCCCCGACGGGCGCCGGCTCGGTAGACGTCACCCTGTCGGCCGTCTCGGGCGGACGTACCCTCTCGATGTCGAGAAAATTCAGGGTGCGTCCCCTGCCTCCCGCGACGCCGTTTATCCTCTACAAAGACGCGGAAGGCGCCACGCGTAAATTCATAGGCGGCCCCATCGCCAAGCGCAACCTCGTCGAGGCCAGCGGCCTCATGGCCGCTATCGACGACGGGATACTGGATGTGCCGTTTACGGTGACCAGCTTCGAACTTGTTTTCTACGACTCGATGGGAAACGCTCTGCCCGAAATATCGCAAAGCGGCTCGTTCACCGACCGTCAGAAGACGATGATTCGCAATCTGGCGCGCGGCAAGCGATTCTATATCACCAACGTCAGGGCCAACGACCCCGACGGCACGCAGCAACGGCTGGCTACTATCGAAGTGATTGTAAATTAAAAGTCAAAATAAAGAAAGCTATGAAGCGAATCTATTTTATACTGATTTTATTCGTGTCCGCTCTGATCGCGTCGTCGATGGCGGAAGCGCAGGCGCAGGAAAATCGCCGCACGCCTCAGGTCAGGAGAAGCGGCGAACGCAACCGTCAGCAGAACGAAGACAAGAGCCTGCCCGAACTGACGGTACGGGCGCAGCAGATGAACGAACTCATGACGCAGGACATTGGCAACTCGCGATGGATGCGTATTATCTACAGAGACCTGGACCTGATGGATGAAAAGAACGCGCCCCTGTACTACCCGACCAGACCGGCGAACGGCGTGGCGAACCTCTGCGCCACCATCTTTCAGCTCGTGGCCGAAAGCAAACTGTCGGCCTTCGAATATGTAGACGGATACGAGATATTTGACGAAGCGCATCTGGTCGAATTCAAGGAAGTACTGGATCGCTTCGAAATCATGTACGAAACCGTGACGATCGACAACCGGTCGCGCTACGTGGTCAACGAGAGCGACGTCCCCTCGGAAGAGGTGAAATCGTTCTACGTCAAGGAAGCCTGGTTCTTCGACCAGAACAATTCCGTGTACGACGTGAAGCTGCTGGCTATATGCCCGTTCATTTACCTGAACAGGGATTTCGGCGAGCAGCGTTCGCCGATGTTCTGGATACGCTACGAAGACCTGCGCCCCTACGTGATGAATACGTACATCATGACCTCGAACATCAATAACGCCAAGACGTTCACGATCGACGACTACTTCCGCCTCCGCATGTTCGACGGCGAGATATTCAAGACGGAAAACCTGCTGAACATCCCGCTGAACGCATACGTGCCCGAAGACTCCATCGCGATCGAACAGGCGCGCATCGAACAGGAACTGGTCGACTTCAAGGAATCACTGTGGTTCAAGCCGGACACGACCCAACTGCCGACCGACAGGAAAGCGCAGCGAGCCGCCATCCGCGCGCAGAGGAAGGCAACCAAAGAAAGCGCCTCGCAGCAGCAGTCGAGCCAACAGTCCAAACCCAAAGCCGAAAAGTCGGCGCCCGCACGCAGCGTCCGGCGCGGAAGATAACTTTGACCGGAGCGCATTGAGAATCATCACTCACGCATCGGAAGCAGCGGGACGGAAATGGGCGGTCACGGTCGGATTTTTCGACGGCGTCCACCGGGGGCACCGTTTCCTCATCACGTCGCTGCGCGAGCTGGCGGACAGGAAAGGCCTGCCGTCTGCCGTATTGACCTTCCCCGTACATCCGCGCGTGGCGCTGCAACCCGGCTACACGCCCCTGTTGCTGACCTCCTTCGACGAAAAGATGGCGCTGCTGGCAGCCACCGGCATCGACGCCTGCATACCGGTCGCCTTCACCCCCGCGCTGGCTGCCACGCCGGCACGCGTGTTCATTACGGACATCCTCGCGCAGCAGTGGCGCGTCGACACCCTGCTGGTGGGCTACGATCACCGTTTCGGGCACAACCGCGTCGACGGCTTCGAGCAGTACGTGGAATATGGCCGTGCGTGCGGGATAGACGTCGTCCGCGCCGGCGTGTATGAAGCGGGCAGTCAGGCGGTCAGTGCGTCGCGCATCCGGATGCTGCTGTCGGAAGGCAGCGTGGAAGAGGCGGCGCAACTGCTGACGTACCCTTACCGGCTGAAGGGTCGCGTCGTGCACGGCAAACACCGGGG
Source organism: Tannerella sp. (assembly GCA_031266995.1). GTDB lineage: Bacteria > Bacteroidota > Bacteroidia > Bacteroidales > Tannerellaceae > Tannerella. Next base: position 5,750 of record JAIRZY010000033.1, on the reverse strand, counting down.
GCACGCACTGGGCTTCGCCACCGCCAATATCGAGATCGGCGACACGCAGAAAGTCCTCCCCGGAGCGGGGGTATACGCCGTCAGGGCATACGTGGGCAACAAACCGCACAAAGGCATGCTCTCCATCGGAAACCGTCCCACTTTCGACGGCGGCGAAACATCCGTCGAAGTGCACCTGCTCGATTTCTCGGACACAATCTACGGCGAAGAAATCGAAGTTGCCTTCATCCGCCACCTTCGCGAAAACAGGAAATTCGACCACCCCGACGCCCTCAGGGCGCAGCTCGCCGAAGACTGCCGGATGACGGACGGGATGCTGCCCGATTGAATTTCCCACTGCTTTGTCTTTTCTCAAAAGCACATGCGACAGTAATCCCGAAATGTCCATTGGCCCTCCCGTGACTTCCGGCAGGGTTTCCCCTCATGGGGAAAGTGCAAATGACATGTCAAACATGGCGTCCACGGCTGTGGATTTTGCAAATGACATGTCTATCGTTAAATCCCCGGCTGTGGATTTGACAAATGACATCCTAACCGTTAAATCCCCGGCTGTGGATTTAACAAATGACATCCCAATCATTAAATCCCCGGCCGGGGATTTAACGAATGACATGTCAAACATAAAATCCACGGCTGTGGGAAGCGTAAATGACATGTGATTCATACTTTCCCCACGTGTGGGAAGCGTAAATGACATGTGATTCATGAAATCCCCACATGGGGAAAGTCTTCCGGATTTTCCGGTAAGGTTTCCTCTAACGGGGGACGGTCTTCCGGAACTTGCGGCAGAGAATGTGCTAATGGATATTTCGGGTTAAATTGTTCCCTTCATTGATAGCTGCACCCTCCTGCGCTCCGGGTCGATGCCGAGTACCCTGACGGTGACGTGCTGATGGACGGAGACGGCCTGCGTCGGGTCGGAGATGAAGCGGTCTGCCATTTCCGAGATGTGTACGAGGCCGTTTTCCTTGATGCCGATGTCGACGAAGCAGCCGAAGTTGGTGACGTTCGTCACGACGCCCGGCAGCACCTGCCCTTCGCGGAGGTCTTCGAGCGTCTTTACCGACGGGTCGAAGGCGAGGACGCGTATCGACTGCCGCGGGTCGCGCCCCGGGCGGTCAAGCTCGCTCACGATGTCGAGCAGTGTGGGCATGCCGGCGGTGGGGGAGACGTATTTTTCGAGCTTCAACTTCGCCTTCAGGCCCCTGTCGGCAATCAGCTCGCCGACGCTGCAGCCCAGGTCGCGCGCCATGCGTTCGACGACCGGATAGCTTTCGGGATGCACGGCCGAGCCGTCGAGCGGGTTGTCGCCGCCCTCGACGCGCAGGAAGCCGGCGCACTGCTCGAACGTCTTCGCTCCCATGCGCGGCACGCCCAGCAGTTCCGCGCGGCTGCGAAACGCCCCGTGCTCCGCGCGATAGTCCACGATGCTCTGCGCCAGCGCCGGGCCGAGGCCCGACACGTATGTCAGCAGATGGCGGCTCGCCGTGTTCACGTTGACCCCCACGAGGTTTACGCAGCTCTCCACCGTTCCGTCGAGGCTCTTCTTCAGCAGCGCCTGGTCTACGTCATGCTGATACTGGCCTACGCCGATGCTCTTCGGGTCGATTTTCACCAGCTCGGCCAGGGGATCCATCAGGCGGCGGCCTATGCTGATCGCCCCGCGCACCGTCACGTCGTATTCGGGAAACTCGTCGCGCGCGGCTTTCGAGGCCGAGTAGATCGATGCGCCGTTTTCGCTCACCGCGAAGACCTTCACCTCGCGGTCGAAGCGGATGCGGGCGACGAACTGCTCCGTCTCGCGTCCTGCCGTCCCGTTGCCTATGGCGATGGCTTCGACGGCGAAGGTCGAGACCAGGCGCGCGAGCTTGGCGGCGGCCTTTCCCGCTTCGCCGCGCGGCGGGTGGGGATAGATCGTTTCGTTGTGCATCATGTTGCCCTGCGCGTCGAGGCATACCAGCTTGCACCCCGTGCGGTAGCCCGGGTCGATGGCCAGCACGCGCCGCTGCCCCAGCGGAGGGGCCAGGAGCAGCCGGCGCAGGTTTTCGGCAAAGACGCGCGTGGCCTCGCCGTCGGCGCGCGCCTTGCCGAGGGCGGCAAATTCGGTCTCGACGGATGGCTTGAGCAGGCGCTTGAAGGCGTCGGTCACGGCGTCGGCCACCTGTCCGGACGCCGCGCTGCGCCCTTTCACGAACCGGCGCAGCAGCCGCTCGATACATTCCCCGGCGTCGGGCGAGATGCTCACGCGCAAAACGCCTTCGGCCTCGCCGCGCCGCAGCGCCAGCAGCCGGTGCGACGGGCAGCGGCTTAGCGGCTCGCTGAAATCGAAGTAGTCGCGATACCGGGCGCCCTCTTCTTCCTTTCCCTTCACTGCCTTCGACGCGATGACGGCCGTGCGCGCAAAGGCGTTGCGCACCGTCCGGCGCGCCGCCCCGTCTTCGTTCACCCATTCGGCGATGATGTCTCGCGCGCCCTGCAGCGCCTCGTCCGCGTCCTTCGCTCCGTCGCCGGAGACGAACGTCCGGGCGAGCAGCGACGGGTCGCGCCCGTCCTGCTGCGTCATGAGGATGCGCGCCAGCGGTTCCAGTCCTTTCCGGCGGGCAATCTCCGCGCGCGTCACGCGCCGGGGCTTGTATGGCAGGTAGAGGTCTTCCAGCGTCGCGCCGTCCTGCGCCTCGTCGATGCGCTGTTTCAGTTCGGGCGTCAGATGGCCCTGCGCGTCGATGCCGGCGAGGATGGTCTCCTTTCTTTTTGCAAGCTCGCGCAGCCGGTTGCACTGTTCCCTGATGTCGCCGATCTGCACCTCGTCCAGTCCGCCCGTCATCTCCTTCCGGTAACGGCTGATGAACGGGATGCTCGCCCCGTCGTCGAGCAGGCCGACGGTACGCTCTACCCGGTCGACCGGAATGGACAGCCGGTCGGATATCAGTGCATAAAAAACAGGTGGATTCAAAACTCGGTAATTAAAGAGGGTGTATAAAAAAATGAGCAGATTAGCAAATGTGAGAATGAGCAAATGAGAGAATCTGAAATGAATTGTCTCATTTGCTCATTGTCTAATTCTCACATTATATATATTCGATCTTTTCCACGCGGAGCAGATGCCTCCCTCCCTCGAAGGGAGTCGCGAGAAAGGTGTCGACAATCGCCTTCATCTCGTCGACCGTAATGAGGCGCGCGGGGAGCACGAGCACGTTCGCGTCATTGTGAGCGCGCGCCAGGCGTGCGACTTCCGCCTGCCAGCAGATGGCGGCGCGCACCGTCCGGTGCCTGTTCAGCGCGATGGCGATCCCGTTTCCCGTCCCGCACAGCGCGATGCCCGCATCCACCTCTCCCGCCTCGACGGCCAGCGCAAGCGGATGGGCAAAGTCGGGATAGTCGCACCGTTCTGCCGTATGCGCGCCGAAATCCCGGCACGGATATCCGAGGGATGCCACGTATTGACGGGCGAGTTCCTTCCGTTCGAAACCGGCATGGTCGCCGGCGAAGCCGATTCTTTTCATCCGGTTATTTCACCAGCGCCTTTACCTGCTCGTACACGTTCTCGCCCGTAAAGCCGAACGTTTTGTCCAGCACCTTGTATGGTGCCGAATATCCGAAGTGCGTCATTCCGTGTATGCGGCCGTTGTCGCCGACGAGCGTGGCCAGCGTGACGGGCAGCCCCGACGTCAGACCGTAGCGGACGATGCCCTGCGGCAATACCTGCTGCCGGTATTCTTCGGGCTGGTCGCGAAACAGTCCTTCGGAGGGTACGGAAACGATGCGCGTCCTGATACCTTCCTTCTCGAGCAGCGATGCGCCGTCGACCAGTGTGGCTACTTCCGAGCCGCTGGCGATCAGGACCGCGTCGGGCGTGCCCTCGCAGTCCTTTACGACATACGCGCCTCTGGACAGTTGCATGGCGTCCGCCCTGCGGTTGCCCGAAGCGGACGGCAGGTCGTTGATGTTCTGGCGCGAGAGAATGAGCGCGACGGGGCGTGTGTTCTCGACGGCCGTCTTCCACGCCGCGACCGTTTCGGCGCCGTCGGCCGGACGCAGCACGATCATCGAGCGTTCGCCCCTGTGGTTGTGCAGGTGTTCGAGCAGGCGGATTTGCGCCTCGTGCTCGACCGGCTGATGCGTCGGCCCGTCTTCGCCTACGCGAAACGAGTCGTGCGTCCAGATGTAGATCACGTGCAGATGCATGAGGGCTGCCAGGCGCGCGGCCGGTTTCATATAGTCCGAGAAGACGAAGAACGTGCCGCAGGCGGGGATGACGCCGCCGTGCAGCGCCATTCCGTTCATGATGCAGGCCATCGTCAGCTCGCATACGCCCATCTGGAGGAACTGTCCGCTGAAGTCGCCTTTTGCGAAGGCTTTCGTCTTTTTCAGGAAGCCGTCGGTTTTATCCGAATTGCTCAGGTCTGCCGATGCGACGATCATGTTTTCGATCCTGTCGGCGAAGTGGGCGAGTACCGTGGCTGAAGCTGCACGCGTGGCGACGTTTTCTTTCATTGCGATGGCGGGATAGTCTATTTCGGGCGCCTTCCCGCTCAGGAAGAAGTCCAGTTTGGCCGACAGTGCGGGATTTTCCGCGCGCCATGCCGCTTCCGCATCCGCACGCTCCCGATGCAGTTCCAGCAGTTCAACGCGGCGCCTGTCGTAGAGCGCCCGCACTTCGGGGAAGATCGTGAACGGCTCGTCGGGGTTGCCGCCGAGGTTCCTGACGGTTGCGGCGAAGTCGGCGCCTGCGGCCGAGAGCGGTTGTCCGTGGGTAGAGACTTTGTTTTCGTAGTTGTTGCCCGAAGCGTCTACGGCGCCCTTGCCCATGACGGTGCGTCCGATGATCAGTGTGGGACGTTCCGTTTCGGCCCGGGCGGCTCGCAGCGCAGCGCGTATCCCGTCTGCCGAACTGCCGTCGATGCTGATGACGTGCCAGTTCCAGGCGCGGTATTTCGCGGCCACGTCTTCGGTATCCACCTCTTCCACTTTTGTAGAAAGCTGGATGTTATTCGAGTCGTAGTACATGATCAGGTTGCTCAGCCCCAGATGTCCGGCCACGCGACCCGTTCCCTGCGAGATTTCTTCCTGAATGCCTCCGTCCGAAATGTAGGCATACGTCTTGTGCGCCATCCATTCTCCGAAACGTGCGACGAGGAAGCGCTCGGCGATGGCGATGCCCAGGGCCATGGCGTGTCCCTGACCCAGCGGGCCGGACGTGTTCTCGATGCCGTGCAGCAGGTCTACTTCGGGATGTCCGGGCGTGAGGCTGCTCCACTGGCGGAAATTCTTCAATTCTTCCAGCGGAATCAGTCCCGTCAGCGACAGGACGGAATAGAGCATCGGCGACATGTGTCCCGGATCGAGGATGAAGCGGTCTCTGAACGGATAGTCCGGCCGTTCCGGATTGTAATTCAGAAACTCGGAATAAAGTATATTCACAAAATCGGCGCCTCCCATGGCGCCTCCCGGATGTCCGGACTTGGCTTTTTCAACCATCGCGGCGGCCAGTATTCTGATATTGTCCGCCGCCTGATTCGTTACATTGATTTCACTCATGGTAATCTGAATTTATTTTAGTTATATTTCTGTTTATCGGTAATTACAAACCTTGCGGCCGCAAAGATACGGATTTCATCCGAAATGCCAAAGTTCTTGCAGAATACGGCTAATTCTTTTTTTGAAGTGCTGTTATACTTCGTACGGGGGAAAATGTTGGGATGAAAATGTTCGGAATCCACTCCGGTTCTGTCCGGAATCAATGATTCTGT
>JAIRZY010000263.1 GCA_031266995.1 Tannerella sp. | reverse complement strand
CATTTGTTTTGTGGGATAATTATTTTCCCTGCAAAGATAATTCATTTTTGATAAATCAAAGATTCCGGTACTGAAAAATTCTGAATTATGCGTAATTTTTTTTCTGCTGCGGATTATGAATTTTATTTCTGCGGGGGAGGGCATCCGACGTCATTGCGAACGAAGTGAAGCAATCCAGCTCCCGTCGCCGCAGCCGTATGCAGATTGCTTCACTTCGTTCGCAATGACGCGGCTCGCAATGACGCAGTTCGAGGGGGGAGGGGGGAGGTAGAGACGCGATGCTTCGCGTCTCTGCATTCAATCGACGTGATGCTTCGCGTCCCAGCATTCAATCGACGCGATGCTTCGCGTCCCAGCATTCAATCATTGAATCTCCGGATCAAAAAAAGGAGGAACATATCTCGCGACACGTTCCTCCGAACATAACATAAATAACAACTGTTTAGCGAATAAACAGCAGTTCGCGGTATTTGGGCAGCGTCCATATCTCGTCGTCGACAACCAGCTCGAGCTTGTCGGCATGGTAGCGGATGACGTCGAAGAAGGGCAGCACCTTGTCGTGATAGGCGAGCGCCTTTTCGCAGGCGTCGTCGATGCGGTTGGCGATGCGGCGGGCGTCTACCATGGCGTCGACCTTTTCCTTGATTGTGGCCACGTGGCGCGCTATCTCTTCGACCAGCGAGGCGTCGAGGGCCGACAGCTCGGCGGCTTTCGCTTCGGGATAGATGCTTTTTATCTTCAGCACGTTGTCGAGCAGGAGCGACTGGTAGCGCGTGGCGATGGGGATGATGTGGTTCACGGCCAGATCGCCCAGCACGCGGGCCTCGATCTGGATCTTTTTCGTATACGTTTCCCACTTCACCTCGTTGCGCGCCTTCAATTCCTTCTCGCTCAGCACGCCGGCGAAGAGGCGGATGCTTTCGGGGCTTGTGTAGGCGTGGTAGATCTTCGGCACGCACGTCTCGCAGTCCAGCCGCCGCGCTTTTGCTTCGCGTTTCCACTCGTCGCTGTAGTTGTTGCCGTCGAAGCGGATCGGTTTCGACTCGCGGATGTATTCCTTCAGCACGTCGACGAGCGCCGTTTCGCGCGCCGCGCCCTGTGCCGTGCGTGCGTCGACTGCTTCTTTGAACTCTTCGAGCTGCGCGGCTACGGCGGTGCTGAGGGCGGTCATGCCCGACGAGCAGTTGGCCGACGACCCGACGGCGCGAAACTCGAAGCGGTTGCCGGTGAAGGCGAAGGGCGACGTGCGGTTGCGATCCGTGTTGTCGAGCAGCACTTCGGGGATGTGCGAAATGCCGATGCTCGTGATGCGACGGTCTTCGACGACGATGCCGCGCTCCGACGTGCTGGCCTCCAGCTCGTCGAGGATGCGCGAGATCTGCGTGCCGAGGAAGACGGAGATGATGGCCGGCGGCGCTTCGTTGGCTCCGAGCCGGTGGGCGTTCTGGGCGGTCATGATCGAGGCTTTGAGCAGGGCATTGTTGCGATGGACGGCCATCAGGGTGTTGACGAGGAAGGTGATGAACTGCAGGTTCTCTTCCGGCGTCCGTCCGGGGGTGAGCAGGCCCGTGCCCGTGTCCGTTCCGAGCGACCAGTTGTTGTGCTTTCCCGAACCGTTGACGCCCGCGAAGGGCTTCTCGTGCAGCAGGAGGCGGAAGCCGTGGCGACGGGCCACCTTCTTCATGACCGACATGATGAGCAGGTTCTGGTCGACCGCCAGGTTGGTCTCGCTGAAGATCGGCGCCAGCTCGAACTGGTTTGGCGCCACCTCGTTGTGGCGCGTCTTGAGCGGGATGCCATACTTGTAGCCTTCAAATTCGAGGTCTTTCATGTATGCCGTGACGCGCGTCGGGATCGAGCCGAAATAGTGGTCTTCGAGCTGCTGGTTGCGCGCCGACTCGTGTCCGAGCAGCGTGCGCCCTGTCATGACGAGGTCGGGGCGTGTGGCATACAGCCCTTCGTCGATCAGGAAATATTCCTGCTCCCATCCGAGGTATGAATAGACTTTCTTCACGCCCGGGTCGAAGTAGTGACACACGGCCGTTGCCGCCCTGTCGACGCGGTTGAGCGCCTTGAGGAGCGGCGCCTTGAGGTCGAGCGACTCGCCGGTATAGGAAATGAAGATCGTCGGGATGCAGAGCGTGTCGTCCATCACGAAGGCGGGCGACGAGGGATCCCACGCCGTGTATCCCCGCGCCTCGAACGTGCTGCGTATCCCGCCGCTGGGGAAGCTCGACGCGTCCGGCTCCTGCTGCGCCAGCAGCTTGCCCGAAAACTCCTCGATGATGCTCTCGCCCGGGCCGCCGTCCGCATAGTCGATAAACGAGTCGTGCTTCTGCGCCGTCCCGTCCGTCAGGGGCTGAAACCAGTGCGTGTAGTGGGTGGCGCCAAGCTCCATTGCCCACATCTTCATCCCCGCCGCCACGTCGTCGGCCACCCGCCGGCTCAGCGTCTCGCCACGCTCTATGGCGTTGCGGATCGCCTTCATCGCGTCTTTGGACAGGTACCTCGACATCGTCTTCGACGAAAATACATACTTTCCGTAAAAATCGGAAATAAACCTCGAAGGCGCGGAGACCTCCACCGCCTTCTTTCTGAAAGCTTCTTCTACTGCTTTGAAACGTAATGTACTCATGTGTGTTCTGATTTTGTAAAATTTTTCTTTTCTGAGAATATGTTTTTATTTTAGGATAATATTGTTTTCGCTGCATGCCGTCATCATCTCTTCGGGCCACAGCGAGGCCTGCACCTCGCCGATGTGTGCACACCGGAGAAAGAACATGCAGAGGCGCGACTGCCCGATGCCGCCGCCGACGGAGAGCGGTATGCCGCCGCCGGCCAGCAGGGCGCGGTGGAAGGCCAGCTCGCTCCGCCCGGTGCAGCCCTCAAGCTCAAGCTGGCGCACGAGCGCGGCACGGTCGACACGGATGCCCATCGACGAAATCTCGAACGGGCCGTCGAGCACCGGATTCCACAGTATGATGTCGCCATTCAGTCCGTGGCGCCCATCGCCCGTCGACGTCGACCAGTCGTCGTAGTCCGGCGCCCGCCCGTCGTGCTTCTGCCCGTCGGCCAGTGTCATGCCGATGCCGATGATGAACACCGCGCCGTGCCTGCGCGCCGCCTCGCGCTCCCGCTCACGCGGAGGTAGATGCGGCCACTCGGCCAGCAGGTCTTCGGAATGGATGAACGTCAGCCGCTCGGGCAGGACGGGTGCGATCGACGGAATCCGTGCGCACGTCTGCATCTCGATGGCCTTCACCACGCCGTATACCTTCTCCGCCATCTCGCGCAGGAAGGCGAGGCTGCGGTCTTCGGGCCGTATGCTCCGCTCCCAGTCCCACTGGTCGACGTAGAGCGAATGGATATTGTCCAGCTCCTCGTCGGCGCGGATGGCGTTCATGTCCGTATAGATGCCCTTGCCCGGCGGGATGCGGTACTGTCCCAGCTTCAGGCGTTTCCACTTCGCCAGCGAATGTACCACCTCGGCACTGCGTCCGCCCATGTCCCTGACCGGGAACGACACCGCACGCTCCGTACCGTTCAGGTCGTCGTTCACACCCGTGCCCGAAAGCACGAACAGCGGCGCCGTCACGCGACGCAGGTTCAGCGCCTCGGCCAGCCCGTTCTCGAACGACCACTTCAGTTTCTGTATCGACCCTTCCGTCTCCTCCGGAGGCAGGACGGGCCGGTAATTTTCCGGAATAAAAATATTCATTTCAATTTGTTTGTCAGTTTGTTTTTATATTGAATTAATGATATATGCTTTCTGAAAAATCCGGAGAGGAAAACGCCGCCCCGCCTCTGCGAAAAGCGGCCCTCCCCTCCGGTGATTCGACTGTTCAATTATTATAAGCCGTCTCTCCGTGCTCATAAATATCAAGCCCTTCCTCCTCGACGCGCCTGGTGACACGAATACCGAACGCCATGTCGAGGCCCTTGAAGATGACGTATCCCATCCCGGCCGCCCACAGGCCGACCACCGCCGCGCCCGCCAGCTGAGCCAGCATCAGCGCCGCACCGCCGCCGTAGAACAGGCCGCCGTCGACGGCCAGCAGGCCGGTCATCAGCGTGCCGGCCAGACCGCACACGCCGTGTACGGACGACGCGCCCACCGGGTCGTCAATCCTGAACACCTTGTCGATGATTTCGACCGAGAAGACCATCACCGCGCCACACACTGCGCCGATGACCACGGCACCCTCGGGCGACACGACGTCGCAGCCGGCCGTGATACCCACCAGCCCCGCCAGCACGCCGTTGAGCGTGAGCGAGAGCGACGGCTTCCGGTACCTGACCCACGCCGTCAGCAGCGACACGAGACCCCCGGCACACGCCGCAAGGTTCGTCGTCAGAAACACGTGCGAGATCGCCGTGCGATCGGCCTCGCCCGATGCCGCCAGCTGCGAGCCGGGATTGAACCCGAACCATCCGAACCACAGGATGAACACGCCCAGCGCGGCGAACGTCAGATTGTGTCCCGGGATGGCCTTCGACTTGCCGTCGCGCCCGTACTTGCCGATGCGCGGGCCGAGGATGGCGGCGCCGACGAGCGACACCCATCCGCCGACGGAGTGGACGATGGTCGAGCCGGCGAAGTCGTGAAACGTCGCGCCCGTGTGCTGCTCCAGCCATCCGCCTTCGGCCATCAGCCATCCGCCGCCCCACGTCCAGTGTCCGGACACGGGATAGATGACGACGCTGATGAGGACGGTATAGATCAGATAGATGTGAAACTTGGTGCGCTCGGCCATGGCGCCCGACACGATAGTGGCCGCCGTGGCGCAAAACATGGTCTGGAAGATCAGGAACCCTTCGACCGGCAGGCTGCTGCCGAAAAACGAGAGGTTGCCGAAGTTCGGCATGCCGGCGAATCCGGCGCCGTCGGAACCGAACATGATGCCGAAGCCGACGAAGAAAAACAGCAGCGAACCGAGCGTAAAGTCGATGAAGTTTTTCATCAGGATATTGGCCGAGTTCTTGATACGCGTAAAGCCGGCCTCGACCATGGCGAAGCCCGGCTGCATGAAGAAGACCAGCATGGCGGCAAGGAGCATCCATACGGTATCGAGCGACGTACTGATGCCGGCGGCGGTTTCGACCGCACCGGCGGTCGCTTCCTGCGCGCAAACGCCCGGAATGAAAAGGGCGGCGAGCGCGATTCCGGCCGCGACGGGCCGGATGACACGGGGTAATGTTCTTTTGTTCATAAGACTGTTATTTTCATTTGTTAAACCATAATTATACCCCGGTTAGCTTTCCTGCTCTGCGTTATACAGCGCGATGTCTCCCCGCTCTCCTGTGCGGATGCGGACGGAGTCTTCGATGGGAATCACAAAGATGCGCCCGTCGCCGATTTCGCCCGTCTTCGCCGCTTCGAGAATGGCCGCGACGGTCTTTTCCACGTTCTTGTCGCGCACGATGATGGATACCAGCGTTCGCTCGATAGAACTCGTGTCATACACCACGCCACGGTAAATGCGCCCCTGGCGTGACTTGCCTACGCCTCTTACGTCGTAGTACGAAAACCATTCGATGCCTGCCGCAAGCAGTGCATCTTTTACTTCTTCGAATTTGGTCTTGCGGATGATTGCTTCAATCTTTTTCATATCTGTTCATTATTAAAGTGTGATACATATTTACAGACTGATTCCAAATACGAAGTACATCTGCTGTCCGTACGGATTGAATACGACTTTCGTAAACGCCGGAACGGAAAACGAGTCGGTGATTCTGATTTCTTTCGAGCCGGTCAGCCCGGCGTTTACGACGTTCAGCCTGTCGGAATACAGTCCGTCCCACGCCGTAAGCCCGAGTTCGGCTTTCATGCCGACGCCGCCGAGGGCGAAAGGCACGCTGGCCTGAACGTACGTGGAATACGCGCGCTCGCCCCTGCTGTCGAAATCGTTGCCGGCGAAAAACGTGTTCCATGACAGGGCGAGCGGCCCGAAGTCGTAAGCCACCGTGGCTTCGAACATGTGTGCCGTCTCGTCGCTCCGGTAATTGAAATAGTTGTCGCTGACGTTAAACCAGTAGTCCGTAATCGCGGCGCTGAAGCCGCCCGTCCCGTAACCGAGTGTGAAATCATACTCTTCCGTATACCCTGCCGTAAATCCGACAGATCCCCACGCCGACAGCGAGAAGCCGCCGGCCGAGAGGCTCAGCGCCGGCTGGATGCTTACCCCGCCGCAATACGCGCCTCTCCAGATGTAACTGCTGACCAGATCTCCGCCCACCGACGCTACTACCTGAGCCTGCGTCGCGGCCGGAATCCATGATAATGCGGCAAACATGATTGCCGGCAAAACTCTTTTCTGAATGTTCTTTTTCATTTCATCTACGTTTTAAATTATTAAACCAACATCTTCGCCGCAACCGCCGTGCGCACCGGCGGCTGCGGGCAAAATCATATATCTGTCAAAATCATATTCATCGATATACGTTTACATTCATTTTCAGAGTTTCCGGCGGCGGGCAGGCTCCTATTGAAGCCACCGGCATATCCGGTCGATGGCTTCGATACTGTTTTCACGCGTACCGAAAGCCGTCAGGCGGATATACCCCTCGCCGCTTGGGCCGAAACCGACTCCGGGCGTGCCGACAACGTGCGCACCCTGAAGCATCTGCTCGAAGAACTGCCACGACGATACGCCGGCGGGTGTCTTCACCCACAGGTATGGCGCATCCTCGCCGCCGTAGACGTTCAGGCCTGTCGACGCCAGTCCCTCGCGCATGATTTCGGCATTACCCATATAATATTCGATCGTTTCCTTCACCTGCGCAGCGCCTTCGGGGCTGTATATGGCCTCAGCGCCCCGCTGCGTGATGTAGCTTGTGCCGTTGAACTTCGTACACTGGCGACGGTTCCACAGCGAATTGTATGATACCTCTTTCCCCTCGGGGGTATATCCGTTCAGCTCCTTCGGAATCACCGTATATCCGCATCTGACGCCCGTGAAGCCCGCCGTCTTCGAAAAACTGCGAAATTCGATGGCCGTTTCTCTGGCTCCTTCGATTTCGTAGATGGAATGTGGCAGTTCGGGATGCCGGATATACGCTTCGTATGCTGCGTCGTAAAGAATCAGTACCCTGTTGGCGAGGGCATAGTCCACCCATTTTTTCAGTACTTCCTTCGTGATGGATGCTCCCGTCGGGTTGTTCGGGTAGCAGAGGTAGAGGACGTCTATCCGCCCGGACGGTATTTCGGGCACGAACCCGTTGGCCTCCGTGCAGGGGATATACACGATTCGGTTCCACCGGCCGTCGACCGGCGCGCCCGCGCGTCCGCCCATCACGTTCGAGTCGATGTAGACGGGATACACGGGGTCGGTCAGTCCCACGCGGTTTTCGCGGTGAAGGATGTCGCCGATATTTCCCGTGTCGCTCTTTGCGCCGTCGCTGACGAACACTTCGTCCGTATCCAGCGACACGCCGCGGGGTGCATAGTCGTTTTTGATGATTGCCTCGGTCAGGAACGGATAGCCCTGCTCGGGTCCGTATCCGCGGAAGGTGGCCGCGTCGCCCATTTCGTCTACCGCGCTGTGCATAGCCTCGCGCACAGCCTGCGGCAACGGACGGGTCACATCGCCGATTCCGAGGCTGATCACGCCGGCGCCGGGATGCGATGCTTTAAATGCATTTACTTTTCGGGCAATATCCGAAAACAGGTAATTGCCCGGTAATTTAAGAAACTGTTCATTGATTAGAGCCATTTTTCCAATTGTTTTTATGTTATGCTATGTTATGTCGGGTCGATAATTCCTTCGTATACCATGACGGCGTCGCCCGTCATCCACAGCCGGTCCGTTTTTTCGTCCCACTCGACGGTCAGCGCGCCCCCGTCAAGCCGTACGGCGGCTTTCCGTTCCGTCAGCGCCGCGTTCACGGCGGCCACAAGCGTGGCACAGGCGCCCGTGCCACAGGCCTGCGTGATGCCCGAACCCCGTTCCCACACACGCATGCGAATCTCGCCGGCGTTTAGCACCTGCGCAAATTCGACGTTGGTGCGGTCGGGAAAAAGCGGATGGCGCTCGATCGGCGGCCCCTCTTTCGTGAGGTCGATCGCTTCGACGTCGTCCGTGAAGATGACGAAGTGCGGATTGCCTGTCGACACGACCGTTCCGGTGTAGCGTTTGCTGCCGGCTTCGATTTCGACCGGCTGCGTTTCGAGCTGTGGCCGGCCCATGTCGACGGTCACCTCGTCCACGCGGCCGTCTTTTACCGCGAGGCGAAGCTCCCTGACGCCCGACAGGGTCTCGAGCGTGACGGTTGTTTTGGACGTAAGTCCGAGTTCGTACACGTATTTTCCAACGCACCGCGTGCCGTTTCCACACATCATTGCCTCCGAGCCGTCGGCATTGAAGATACGCATGCTGAAGTCGGCCTTGTCCGACCGGTCGATCAGTATCAGCCCGTCGGCGCCGATACCCGTGTGCGGGGCGCTCCATTTGATGGAAAATGCTTCCGGGTGGAGAATCGGGTATGCCATGTTATTAATATATATGTAGTCGTTGCCGGCTCCGTGCATCTTGTGAAAACGAATTGTCTGTGCCATCTTACTGTTCTTTATTTTTTAATTATTCTCTTTTGTTCTATTTCGCCGCAAATGTATGTCTTTTTGTAAATATAACAGCAAAAAAATCAAACAAAATGACGTGGCTGTTGAAAAAAAAGCTTCCGGCAACAATTACAGGCATTTACAGTTGAGGTTTGTGTGTGCGTGATGCGTGACGGTTGCGGCGGCGGATGTGGATGTGGACTGTATGAGTTTAGAATGACTTAATGAGGAACGAGGGATTCAGCCGCAGATAGACGCCGAATGAATAGCATGTCTTTGCCGGCACGGGCGAGACGCCGGCCGAGGGGTCGTGCATGAGGCTCGAAGGTCTCAGGTGGAAGTCGAAGTCGATGCCCAGCGTATATCCCGGGGCGAAGGTGCGAACGTATTCTCCGCCGAGCGAATACGTGCGGGGGCGGACGAAGTAGGCGTCCTGTACCGACATTGAGGGCGCTCCGAAGAGGGGATTTCCGTACATCGAAATGAAATTGCGGCACTCCCAGTATGCCGCTTTGACGCGGAAGTCCGAGATGTCGGCCGCGGCGGATGCATAGATGCCGTAGCCGCGTTTCAGAGGCCACAGATTGCCGGCGTGCTGGTAGTAGCCCGGGACGTCGAGCGCGAGATGGATTTTTTTCAGCGTCCGGCCGCGGACGTTCCAGTCCATGCCGATGCCGGCCGAGCCGTTTAGCGCCGTGCGAACGGGCAGGCCGGTGGTGTCGATCTGGCCGCCCAGGTGACGCGCCAGTACCTGGAGCGGGAAATAGACGTGTATGGCCGATTCGGGGCGGTTGCACCTGAAGAGGGCGGAGAGGCCGAAGGTGAAAGCTTCCTGCTTCGGGTCGTTCGTGTAGATGAAGGTTTCCCAGTTGATCCACGTGTCGAAGTGCAGCCAGCGAGTGTCGTACAGCAGTTGCATGCCCGTCTCGGGGTCGGCCGTCAGGTTGAGTTCGGGATTGTAGAGCGGTTCCACGAGCTGATGGCTCGCGCCGCCATACAGGCTGCCGAGCACGATGTTGACCTGACGCGACAGCGCGACCTGCGCCCTGAGGAGGGGATAGGCGTGTACGACGTGGCTCGCGCGCCCGTCGCTCCATCGCGAGAGCGCGCTGTAGGAGAAGGCGGGATAGCGCTCGGCGCCCCAGAACCATATTGAGTGGGCACCGCCTTCGAGCCTGATGTGCGGCGAGGCGTAGTAGGCTGCCTTGGCCTGCAGGCGGAAGCCGGGAAGGGTGTAGCCCGGCACGACGACGGTGGGCGACTCGACGTTTCGGAAGAAATTGAGATTGTCGATCTCGACGAACAGCCGGTTGCTCCGCAGCGAGTCGATCCGGTATTCGGTACGGAAGGCTTTTTCGGACATCTGCGCGTGTGCGGCGTACATCCCGGCCAGCATCAGGAAGATAGATGCGGGGATGGAGCTGTATTTCCGGTAACTGTTCCTCATGCGGCGCGACGGCGTTTCAGATTAAGGCGCAAACTTATAAAAAATATTCATAACTCATGTAATGCTTGCTGATAATTTTGGCTCCATAACGAATCGTGCGGATAAAGAGGTTTCATAAGAATCGGGAATTAATGCAGCAGGCGCAGCGCGGGCCGGATATGTGTAGAGACAGGGCATGCCCTGTCTCTACCCGTCCCGTCCCCCCCCGGATTCCCGTACAGACGCCATGCAACCCGGAGCAACAACCCCCCCCGCCGCCTGCCGCATCCATTCATAATTCATATTATATGAATCGCCTCCACAGCGAAACGGGTGTTCGCTGCGGAGGCGTTTCAGGATGCACGGGGCAGGGAGAGCGGACGCTATTTCCGGACGATAAGCAGTTTCGTCTGCGGCGCCGGCGATGTGTAAACCCGTACGGCGTAAACGCCGCTTTCCAGCCCGCTGACGTCCGCTTTGCCGGTGAAATCACCGGTTCTCCATACGCAGGCGCCGGACATGCTGTAAATCTCGACTTTCGAGACCGGCCGGTCGCTGCGGACGTACACGTCGTGCGTGGCGGGATTGGGATAGAG